>DIFG01000029.1 GCA_002419025.1 Deltaproteobacteria bacterium UBA5754
ACCACATTGTTCTTGTGTTCCCATATGCGCTTTACGAGATCGGATGTGACACCCACATACAGGGTTCCGTTTCTGCGGCCGGCCAGAAGATAGACGCACGGCTTCATAATTCACGTTCTATACAGGAT
The DNA here is from genome assembly GCA_002419025.1 of Deltaproteobacteria bacterium UBA5754. GTDB lineage: Bacteria > Desulfobacterota > Dissulfuribacteria > Dissulfuribacterales > UBA5754 > UBA5754. The sequence goes on from DIFG01000029.1 coordinate 129, forward strand.
TCCGGCCTCCGCCGGAATGACGAGGCGGTATGCAACTGCGCACTGGAAACCGATCAAATTCCACACGAAATGACGAAGAGCCCTCGATTTTTGGTGTCCATTTTTTCCAACATACCTCATCAAGGTTCCCTATATGCTGTTTCGCAATCACATTCCGGACGCATTGCGGCAGGGCCGATTACAGCGCTAACAATCCTTGAACAATAGCTTTTACAATCGTCTCCTCGCCCTGGAAATGGCCTTTTCGAGCGAGGCCATGTGGACCTCGCCCGCATGATGGAGCATGCTTTTCCCTGAAACAGGATCAAACGCCGAGGGATCGATGGCGCACAGATACTGGATCTCCCTGCCCATCAGGGGGACCGCCTCGTCCGCTTTTTGGCCTATGATACGAGGTATCACCTGCCAGGTCGCGCCGCACGGTGCCCCTCGGTCCGCCTCAATGGAGACTATTCGTTCCTCCTTGAGCACGAGCTTGTATTCGGGGACACCGAAGCGTTCGGCGTAGGCTCCGCATTCACTGCGTTTGCCGAGGCTGCAGCAGGTTGGTGGCGTGATCGCCCCAGCGATGTGCTTGCCCGACGAGATGACGGGAATGCCTTTTGACGAGCAGACCGTGACAAGGTGTTGGACGAGATCCGGATGTCTGAGAAAGTCGAGAACCAGGTCTGCGTGAAAAAATGCCGGGAAAAAGGTCTCAGGATCGTCTATGACCGGTGGAAGATCCTGGTCGATGGAGTGGACCTCCGCGATGGTCAGCCCGCGACCATAGACCTCTATGCCCGCGATCTTGAGGTCCCCTGAGCCGCGTTCTTCAAAGACGACGATCAGTTGTCTGTGCAGATGATCTTTCGTGTCCATAATCAAAGTGGTTTGCTCTCCCCGGTGTTTCGGGCGGAAAGGGCGTCGAGGATCCTGGCGAGTGTGGTCTCCATGCGGCATCGGACATTGTGGATGTGGATGCTTTCAAGGCTCGTCGATTCTATGATGACCGGTGTCGACCCCGGAAGTCTGTTTCCGAGTCGGAGACCCGCCTCCCGAGCGACCTCTCGCACGGCGTCTTCGGCGAACTGGGGGGATCTGTGGGATTTCATCACGATCTCAGCCTCGTCCGGGCGTTTGAGTAGGTCTTGTGTCACGTGGAGGGCCATTTCGAGACACTCGATGAGATCTTCGTAGCAGGGTCTGTTTCCGGTCCTTCCAACGTCGATCCGGGTCTCAGATCGTTGGGAATGGGTCGGATAGGGGAGTGGGGTGTCGAACCCGCCGCACAGGGTCCGGGCATAGACCTGGGTGCATGGGCAGGCCGTAATGTGGTGGACGGCGAGCCCGATGCGGTTGTCCTCTTGGTGTCCCTTCTCCCTCACGGCGAGTGAGCAAGAGGCATGGATCCGTACGGTATCCACCGAAGGGCGTCCGCTTACGGCAGTCTGTCGAAGGACAGGCATCCTGCCGGCGATCCGGACCTTTACCTCGTCGCCCCGCTGGGTCAGGGAGACGAGGCGGGCCAGTCTCTCCGCATACAACCCCGGGTCAGGAAACGAAACGGAGTGGAGCTGCGAGACAGCCTCCTCTATGCGGGACATGTGTATCCCACGGCAGTCCGCAGGAAGATTGACCGAGATCTCCGCGTCAAAGGGGATCCTGCCCTCGGGAAGGTCTATCCAGACGGTTTTTCGGGAGATCCCCACTTCTCCGAGGGGGAGAGGGACGCGAGGCGCCTCTTCAGGGACGTCCGGGGACATTGCTACGACCCGGGCGTGCTCTGTCTGTACTACAGAGGGGCGTCCAGCATGCCTGAGGCCTTGAGGGCCATGTACCAGTCCTGGATCGTCCTCCAGGTATGGGCCTTTTCCCTGGCGAATTGTTCTGATCGTTCTATCCATGCATGGGCCTCTGAGCCGGGAGGCGCCGATTCCCGGACGATATTTTTGATCACGGAGAGGATGTCGGCGATAGCGGTGCTGTTTGCACAGACATAAGAGAGGCTTTTATCGTGGAGAAGTCTCTCCGTAATGATCTTATCAGTGAACCCGAATGGGAATCGGGATGCAAGCCGGAGGAAAAAGGCCCAATCCTCGCCGATGGGCTGGGGACCGAAACCGCCAGCCTCTTCGAATGCCTTTCGAGTGACGCAGACGGAGGAAGGCACGAGGAAGCACCAGCGGAGAAGGGCATCGAGACAGGCTCCGTGGACCCCGCGGCCCTCCTCGGGGATGAGAAATCGTCTCCCTGCGATGGAGTCAACGGTGAGCGTGACTCCATAGGCCACATCAAAATCTGCGGCCACGAGGGAGAGGAGCGCCTCGGTATGATCAGGGAGCCAGCGGTCGTCCGAATCGAGGAACATGACGGTCGCACTTTTCGATGCCCGCACGCCCAGATTTCGCGCCTCTCCAGGCCCTACGCCGCCGGTCCGAATGATGTGGACGTCCGGGTGGGCACAACGGACGGCCTCTGCCGTGCCGTCCATGGAGCCGTCATCCACCAGGATGATCTCAGAGACAGGGACCTTTTGCTCCTTGACGCTCCTGATCGCCGAGATGGCCATGTCACGCCGGTCCCGGACGGGGATCACGCAGGCCGTTGAGCCGTCGGTGGAGGATGTGGCCGGTCTCACAGATCCGGGCGTTGGGGATGGCTCGAGCCGGATGGCTCGACAGGGGATGGACCTGCGGGTATGCGCGCATTGAGAAAGTCAAGGAGACGTTTTCCCTCAGGAGGGAGGGTGGCGCTTCCTGCCATGATCTCGGTCAGGGTGTAGGAGCCGCCGTAGAAGGCCTCGTTCGATGCATAGTCCTGGTGGATATATGTCCCCTCGAGGGAGATGCCTGCGAATATCCCGCGGGAACGGGAGTAGGCAAGGAGCTCGGATCGGATCGTTATGTCAGTGCCCGCCTTGAATTGCCTTCCGACTGGGCCGGCCGCCACCGAGATGTCCCCCCCGAGACTCAGATTTTCGCGCATGATGGCATCCACCCCTCGGGGGTTCATCACCACGAGAACGAGATCAGAGGCAGTGATTCCGATCTGCCATCCGAAACTTCCCCCGCCTATGGTGAGAAAGATCGGGCCTTCCCAACGGGAGGTTTGGGGGTTTCGTTTGACATAGATCCCCTTGCCGTAACTGCCCCCTACGATAAACCCCGCCTTGTAGACGTTCGGGAAGATGGCGAGTCCGTGGCAGGTCTTGAGAAGGTCAACTGGTATGCCCTCCGGAATAGAAAGGAGTTCATCAATGACCGTGATCGCTTCTTCAACCCGTTCCCGGGAGGTGTTCGCAGCAAATGCCCCCTCCGGAAAGAAGCAGAGGATTTGGAGAAAGAGAAAAAGGGCGGCCAGGGCCGTGCCATTTTTTGTGGTCACCAAGCGCATACAGGGCATGTCGGATACCTTTTGTTGATGCCGGCAGAAAATCCGGTTTCATGAGAGCTGATTTGCACTGCCGGATAGGCAGACCCAAAGGGGCGGCGTCCAGGGACGGACGCCATGAACGACGTGATCGGTTTTTTTCATCGGCATCGGTTTCATGGGTTTCTGCGGTACGATCGGTTTATGCCATGCCGCCATACTAATTGATTTTTGACCGTAGGTTCAACCCTCGACGAAGGAGACCACGTCGTCTATAGCCTGGGCCCCTGTGAGGACCATGACGAGTCGGTCTATTCCCAAGGCCATTCCAGCGCATGGGGGCATGTGCATTAGTGCCTGGAGAAAGTCTTTCGGCCATGGATATTCTGAAAGCCCAAGTTTTTTCCGAAGGCGCGAGTCCTCACGAAAACGCCTGGACTGTTCATCGTGGTCTGTGAGTTCGGTGAATCCGTTGGCGATCTCGATCCCCCCGAGATAGAGTTCGGCCCTCTCGGACACGTTCGGGTCATCGTTTTTGAGCCGCGCGAGGGAGGCGAGGGCAGCGGGATAGTCATAGAGAAAAACGGGGCGTGTTCGGGAAAGCGAGGGTTCGACCTGTGTGACCAGATCGAAATCAAACCTTTCGGGGTCGGGATCAGGGCCGGGGTCCCAGCCCGCGGATTTCATGAACGCCTCCCTAATGGGGATTCGCTCAAAAGGACGCGAGATATCCAGGGGGGCCGCGAAACCTTCTTTCTTTACCGCCATGGCCGCCCTGCCGACGAGGTCTTCGCAGTCTTCCATGAGTTTCCTGTATGTGGCCCCGGTACGGTACCATTCGAGGAGGGAGAATTCAGGCAGGTGACGCGGGCCCCGTTCATCTCTGCGAAAGACGTGTGTGATCTGAAAGATCTTCTCGAATCCATAGGCGATGAGGGGCTTCATGTGGAGTTCCGGTGAGGGGATGAGATACCGTTTGGATCCGTCGAGGAGTGTGAGGGAAAAGGTCTCGATGGAGGGCTCGGGCAAGGGTGCACGGACGAGGATGGGTGTCTGGACCTCGAGGAAACCTTCCCCTTCGAAAAAGGCCCGGATGGCCTGAAGTATTCGGGCGCGGGCCCTGATGCGGGCGTGACAGGCGTCTATTTCTTTACCCGTTCCACGTATTGGCCGGTCCGTGTGTCGATTTTCAGGATTTCGCCCTGTTCGATGAAGAGGGGTACCTGGATCACGTGTCCGGTCTCGAGGGTGACGGGTTTGGTAGCCCCTGTCGCTGTGTCGCCTTTGATGCCGGGTTCCGCCCACGTGACAAGGAGTTCGACGAAGATGGGAAGGGAGATGCTGATGGGATTCCCGTCAAAAAAGAGGACATCCACTTCCATGTTTTCCTTGAGAAAGTTTTTGGCGTCTCCGACCTGTTCCTCGCTCAGGGCGACCTGGTCGAATTTGACAGTGTCCATGAAGTGAAAGCCCTCGGCATCCTTATAGAGGAACTGCATGTGGAGCTCATCGAGGTTGGCGGGCTCAAACTTGTCTCCGGATCTGTAGGTGCGGTCCATTGTGTATCCGGTGACCATGTTCTTGAGCTTGCACCGATAGAGGGCCTGACCCTTCCCGGGCTTGGAAAATTCGAAGTCCGAGACGATATACGGCTGTCCGTCAAGGACGATCTTTAGTCCCTTTCTGAGATCGGATGCGGTGTACACGGCAGTCTCCATGAAATGATTGTATGGGGATTAAACCGAAAAGATATATTCTACGCGGCGGGGAAATTCAATCCTGATCCCGCTGAAAAAACCCGATTCTCGCGGCGTGCATGGCGTCCATCCTTGGACGCCACCCATTCGGGGCTGCCTTCGGCCAATACAAATCGGCAGTTCTCCCGATTTGTGCTTCAATTTTCTAATCCATGCAGCTGACGCTGCAGCTGACGCTCCCCCACCCATCCCCCCCCCGCTGGGGGAGGGATGGGGAGGGGGAAAATTTCGCGTCTTCCTGCCTGCCGGCAGGTAGTGCATCCCGGGCTTTTTGAGCGGGATCAGGTTTTGAGGTTTTTGCAGTTCGATCAAAAGATGGAGACTTTTTACGACGCCATCATTTTCTTGACAGGGCTCATGAAATATGTAACATGGATAAAAGCTGAATGGATATTCATTTATTTACAGAGGCCTCAGGGGGGTTTCATAATGCTAAAATCATGCTTGGCGAGGGTTCCGGGCATGCAGTTGAAGGACATGGTACGGAGTCCGAATAAGGGTAATTGAGCATCCTTGTGTCCGGGAGCCGGTTCGGTTTCCCCGTCGGCTGAACTTGTATGATCGAAGGAGAAACGCGCCATGTACGCGCGATCTCCTTTTTTTGTTTTTTGCTGAGTTTTCGAAAAAATGTTGGAAAGGAGGTGAGTAAGGTACGGCGGTCAGGTCATGAAGCCTCCAGAGGCAGTGCATTTTTGGGTAATAACTGGGTTTTAAAAAGGGTTTTAAAAAACGGTTAGGGGAGGAAGACATGTACAGGAAGATCATGGTAAGCGTGGCTGGCCTGGCGCTCCTGGTCGGCTGTGCGCAGGGTCTTCAGAAACGGGCGGACATAGTAAAGGCCCCAACTGTAGATCCCTGTGCCACGTACGTCGGAGATGACACCTGTCTCGGGTGTCACGACGCGTATGCGAACGATCGTTACAACGTCCACATGAGGATCCAGTCCTTTGAGGTCCCTGGGGGGTACCACACTGGCTGCGAGGGATGTCATGGCCCCGGATCCATCCATGTGGAATCTGATGGGGATCCGGAAAAGATCCTCCGTTTTGGACACGAAGGCCTCGAGGGAGAGGAGGTCGCTGGTGTCTGCACCACCTGCCACCAGATCGGGACCCACATGAACTGGGCGGGTTCGGCCCATGCAGAGAACGACGTGGCCTGCATTTCCTGCCACAAGGTGCATGAGAACCCGAACAAAATGCTTCTCACCCAGGCGGAAAAGGATCTCTGCGCCACGTGCCATCAGGACGTGAACGCCCAGATGTATTTTCCCTCGCATCATCCCGTCAAGGAAGAGGAGATGGGATGTTCGAGCTGCCACAACCCCCACGGAGGCGAGAACTTTGGTCCGGGGATGCTCAAGACCGACGAGAGGGTAAACGACCTCTGCCTCAAATGCCACACCCGCTACCAGGGCCCGTACGTGTTTGAACACGATCCTGTGGTGGAGGACTGCATGATCTGCCATGATCCCCACGGGACCGTGGCCAACAACCTCCTCCGTCAGCAGGAGCCGTTCCTCTGTCTCCAGTGCCATGAGGGTCATTTCCACGCGGCAAGGGCCTCGAACAGCCAGTTTGCCGTCACCCCGCCGGGGGACCCCTCGAACACCGTCGCAGCAGTCGATCAAGGTTTCCAGAGGTCCTTCATGACCAAGTGCACTCAATGTCACTCCCAGGTCCACGGCTCAGACATGCCGTCCCAGAGCGTGACCGGCCAGGGCAGGGGACTGACAAGGTAAGAGGAGGGAGACGATGAAAAAGACGATCATATTGGGAACGGGCCTGGCGTTTCTCTGCGCCGGGTGGATCGGGACCGCCGCCTCCGAGGATGCAAAGCCCCTCGAAGGAGAGATCAGCGTAGGCGGGACCTGGGTCATGGACGATCTTGACAACGACGAGCAGGGCGCCAAGGGTGCAGCGGAATACGGGAGCATTTACGACAAGAATCGCACGTGGGACCTGGGCGGATCTCTCAACTACCGCGGCGTAAACGGGATCGATTTCGATGCGGCGGGGCGCTACCTTGACGGGGACGACCAGAAATATGGAGGGTCCCTCTCGCTCAAGAGGGTCCTCATCTACAAGACGGACTACAACCGGTTTCTCCACCGCCTTGACCATGACTACATGGATAACCTGAACGCCCATATCTTCCAGGGCGTGGGGAAGCCCGGGGCGCCAGCTGGCCTGCCCATTCCATGTCCTGATCCGAACAATCCGGCTTTCTGTGCCCAGTTTCCGGATACGGATCCAGCTACAGCCGGTTATCAAGCACCCCCTTCAAGTACCATAGGGGCGGCAAACGTCTATCACACGGATCACGATCCATTCGAGGATTATGAGGTCACTAATTCAGAATGGACAAACAGCCTGAAGCTCAACATCCCTCAGATCCCGGCACTCAAGATCGGGTTTGACCACCGCTACCAGAAGCGAGACGGGTGCAAGTACGCCCAGACCATGAGCAAGTGTTCGGGCTGCCATGTCGAGTCCTACAGGAAGGGCCTGGACGAGACGACGAACGATTACATCCCCAAGGTCTCTCTCCAGATCGAGGGTCTCGGTGTGGAGTATTCCTATCTGCACCGGGAGTTCGATGATGACAGCGACGACATGATAAATGGCTACAATACCCTTGCTGGTGGGCATGTCGGCGGGTTCAGCCAACTTCTCCAGTTCCCTGAGTACGCTGGAGGGCTGACGGCCTATCCTGCTACAGGCACCTATACACCCGGATCCGAGATCCTTCCTTTCAACCGGACGCCCGAATCCACCAAGGACAGCCATGGGCTCAAGCTCCGATACGACATAGACGCCCATAACACCGTCACTGGCGGTTTTGTCTATTCGAAGATCACGAACGACGAGACGGATGGCGGATACAATCCCCTTACCGGTGAATTCGGCGACGATCTCGAACTCGAGAGTACCGCTGTCATGGCCAAGTGGCACAGCCGTCTCACCAAGGCCCTGTCACTGACCGTCCACGGCAAGTACCAGACCCTCGAAAACGACAATGTGTTCGTGGACGTGAACGACGCCGCTGCCGATTTCAAGTACACGAACGAGCCCGCCGACCTCTGGGACTTCACTCGAAAGTCCGGCTATGACTATGACGTCATCGCGGCAGGGATCGACGCCGCATGGAAGGTTGTCAGGAACATCACACTTCGTGGCGGCTACGACTTCCATCAGGAGGATCGGCAGAATTATAAGGATCACCATGTCCCTGAAACGACGGACAAGCACACTGTGAAGCTCTCGGGCGATTGGCGGGTGAATCACCACATGAAGTTCGATCTTGGCTACAAGCTCGAACTCATAGACGATCCTTACGCCCTTGAGCATGCCGTGTGTCCGCCTGATGATTCATTCGCCACCTACGCCGGACCGGGCACGGATGGAAGGAATTTCGACCGGACCTATGCCGTAAACATCTATGACGTCCGTACCGGGACCCGTACAAATCAGCCCGAGACGGCACACACCTTCACGTTCAAGGGGCACTGGACGCCAGTTAGCATGCTCTCGACGAGCCTGCACGCCAAGTATCGCTTGGCTGAAAATGACGATGTGGACGGCACCGAGTGGCAGCAGGACCTTTTCACCGGTGGCCTGAACCTGGTCCTGACCCCCACTGAGAAGATGGCCTTTTCGGCAGGATACAACTACTTCTATGACAAGTATGAGTCCATGTACTGTATAGCCATCTATGATGGGTGAGCGAATCTCATCACATCCAGCCAGTTTGGCTCGGAACACACGGATATGGACTACGAAACCGATGCTCATACCTTCTTCCTCGGAGCGAACCTCGCCCTTCTGCCGGAACTTGGCATCAATGCCAATGGGAGCTATACTACTGGTTCCGGGAGCATCGAGGATTTCCACTTCGAGAGCATGTATCCCACCGGGGACCTCAAGCTCGACTACAACGTCTCGACCTTGAATCCCAACATGCCGTATCTCTATGACGTCGCATACCTGAACGGAATGGACGACTACTCCGATGTGGAGTTCTCTGAACTCGCGTTCACAGCTGGCGTCAATTATCGCCTGAACAAGAACGTAGGCCTCGGGCTCAACTACTACTACAACGACTACGATGACGAAGAGGAGTATGTGTACGGGGACCAGAGCGTGACCCTCCAGTCCCTCATGGGTTCTGTTACGTACCGCTTCTAAAGTCTTATCCGAGAGTCGGGATAAACGGGGGCTTCGGCCCCCATTTTTTTATCGGGAGGCATTCATGAACCGCCATGTGCTTGTAGGAACCGATGGTTCCCCTAACGCAGACGATGCCCTGAGATATGCCGCACGGTTCTTTCGCGGTGTTGAAGACGTGGATGTCACGGCAGCGACCGTGGCCCCGCCCATTTCACCCGCCCTTCTCCAGGGTGGATTCACCTTCGAGGCGGAAAAGAGCCGGCTTTCCCGGCTCGATGAGGTGCGGAAAAGGCAGGAGGAGGAGTGCGCCCGGATCCTGTCCCGCGCTGGGCGCATCCTCTCCGAGGAAGGAATGGAGGAGGCCCGGATCCATGTGCAGACCATTCTCGGGGCGCAGAGTGTTTTAAAGGCCCTTGTTCATCTTGCCAGGTCCGGCTCTTTCGATGCCGTCCTTGTGGGTAGGCGCGGGCTAGGCCAGGTGGTCTCCTTTTTCATGGGAAGCATCTCTTCCGGCCTCTTGGGAGCGCTGGGCGATGTCCCGGTCTGGATCGTCGATACGCCTGATGAACCGCGGAAGGTTCTTATCGCCCTCGATTCCTGCGAAGAGTGCCTATGCGTGGTGGATCACACGGCCTTCATGCTCGCAGGTGTACCAGACGCGCGTATCACAGTCCTACATGTCCTTCCGAGATTTCGGCCCTTCTTTTCATCCGAACTCTCAGGGAGCTGTGCGGATCTGGAGTCCATGCTCTGGGAGAGGGCCGAGGAGCCGGTGAGAATATTTCTCGAAAAGGCCGCCGGGATATTCCAGGACGCAGGCCTCGATCCATCGCGGATTGACCTCAAAGTGAAAAGGGGTGGGGCGGGTGTGGCCCGGGAGATCCTGAAGGAATATGGACAGGGAGGTTACGGCACCCTCGTGGTAGGGAGACGAGGTGTCGGGGGGTTTGAGGCGGTCTTTCCCGGGAGCGTGTCAACCAAGCTCATCTCCGCCGTGTCCCGAGGCGCGGTCTGGGTGGTGGGCCACACAAAGCCGCCCAGCGCGTGATCTTCATGGATGGTGCCCGGGGCCGGGATCGAACCGGCACGAACTCGCGTCCGAGGGATTTTAAGTCCCTT
>DIFG01000093.1 GCA_002419025.1 Deltaproteobacteria bacterium UBA5754
ACGAAATGACGAAGAGCCAGTTTTTTATAGAGCCTCTTACAAAATGACCAATAACCCAGGATCGTCATTCCGGCAAAGGCAGGAATCCGTGCATTAATGGACTCCCTGTACTGTTAGGTGCCAGGCTCCCGGATTCAAGCACTCCAGGACAGGCTTCGCCGTGGTGATGTCATTTTGCAAGAGGCTCTTTATAGAGGATAATGCCATCAAATGAAAATAATGCAAAATGCGTACTCGCTTGAAGCAACCGATATCCTAAATGGCATGATTGATGTGCGGAATTGTTTACAAAAGTGATTTCGAGCGGGAATCCTAGGAGTAGCCAATAATTAGGAGTGGTCAATAATAAGGGGTTATTGGGCACATCGACCTTTAACTGGGCCGCTGACGCCTTTTTTGTTCATTATGCCCACTGAAGACCTGCCACAGGCCCCAGAGTCCGAAAAGGACGCTCACACCGGTGATGGCAGGCAGAAATCGAGAGCTCAACGCATCTTTGGTGCCGTCCAGGGGGTTCGGTGAGATGGCGGGCCTGGGATCCGTTTGGATGCGCTGCGTCGTTTTGTGGCCCATGTGATCGTCGAGGGACACGATCCACGGTCCGTCCCCGGTGGGGCAAAAGGCGAAAACGCCGTTGATGTCCGCATGGCCTTTTTGAAAGGGCATTCCCTCATCGCCCCTCAGGATGACGAATTCGGCGCCCGATGCAGGCTCTCCGTCCGAGTAGACCCCCTTAAGGACGACGGCCTTTTCATCAGGAATGGGCCTGATGGTCATTTTGTGCGCATAGGCCAGGCCCGGATCAAGGAAGACGCAGGCAGCAGAAACAAGAGAGAAGGAGACGAAGAGGAACGTGAGGCGTGAGAGCGGATTCGCCATCATGGGATCTCAAAGGTGAGGGTGGTGTTCAGGATTTCCATGTCACAAAGGGATGGGTCCGGACATGGGGCCTTGTGACGGGCCATGATCAGCCAGACTCCTCGTCTGTCGATGCGGATGTGCGCGATGCCTTCCCCATCCGTCTTGGTGGAATAGGCAAAGGCGATCTTGCCCCACGGGGAAAACCCGTCATAGGTGGCGTTGACAAAGATATCGGCGAGAGGTTTTCCCCGAAGGAGCACCCGGATCGGCAGATACGCGCCGGGCCTGAGGGCTGTGGGATCTTCGAGCGGAATGAGCTCCATGTCCGTTCCGGCGGCCCCTGCGTATCCCTTGCCTCCGGGAGTCCCGGCCGCGAGTAGCGCCTTGCTCGAGCACGAAAGGAATACCGAAGAGATGGCCCCTTCGGCCTGGTTCTTGGGGACGGGTCTCGCCCCTTGGGCCGTTTTGGTGAAGTAGCTCCCCTTTTTTGCTGCCGAGACCATGTATGTCCCGGATTGGGAGGGAAGGGGTGGGATCGGGTAGACGACGTGGCCTCCTACAAGTGAGATGAATGAGCGTTTTCCGTCCGGACCGGTGAGGGTTATTGCCTCAAAGGATGCCTTTTCGAGGAATTCCCCGCTGTAGGGAAAGGCGTGGCCGAAGCCGAAGGAGATGCTGATCCCTTCACCCGGTTCCGGGCCGTATGTGTTGGGGTTCATCCATAGGAAGTGGGCATGGGCGCAGGCGGCCTGGAGCGTGAGGAAAGCGAGAAAGACAAGAGATGCAAAGCGGATTTTCACGGATCAGTACCTCCCGGAGATGGAAAAGACCACAGAGAACGGGGGGCCGGCGTAGTATGAGGCGGTCCCCGGTCCGTTGTCGTCCATGAGATCGATAATGGATATATATTCTTCGTCGAAAAGATTCGTAATATCGAGTCCAATTCTACCTTTCTCAAGGCACGGAAGCCTTTTCGTGGAGTAAGAGACGGAGAGATCCACGAGGGCCGGGGTATGGATCTTTTCCACGTTCATGGCGTCTCCGTAGCGCGCGCTCATCCAGGTGAGCCGCGGGGCGATCTCGATCCCCTCTCGATTCCAGATGATCCCCGTCTTCACGTTCCATCGGGGTGCGTCCGGGTAATCCTTGCCCGCGAGGTTCAGGGTCTTCCCCTCGCGGATGATGTCGTCGTCGAAACGCATGTATGTGAGGGTGGGGTGGACAAAGACCATTAGGGACGATGCGGGATGGGCGCATGCGATGAGTTCCGCTCCGTAAGAGCGCGCCTCGCCTGCGTTCTGGTAGTAGGATATCCCGGACACTCGAGGGTCAGCGACGTTGGCGAGGACGTCGTGATGCCAGGCGTAAAAGAGCGAGGCGTCGATCTCCATACGCCCGTCCGTGAATCGGAGGCCGAGGTCTGCGGTATCCGTAGTCTCCATTTCCCAGTCATCGAAGATGTCCTGGAGGGCGATCCCGGCCTCCTGGAAGGCGGCCTTGTTCTGGACGTACAGATTCGTGATGGGGACGTACATGTAGGGGCGGACGTAGTTTTTTCCGTACGTGAGGTATCCCTCCATGGCCTCGGTGAAGGAATACCCCAGGCCCGCGGACGGGAGAAAGGCCGTGTAATCCATCTCCTTGAGGCTTGTCGCCGGGTCCTCGACAAGGCGGAATGCAGGAGGAGGTGTCTTGTATCCGGCAGAGGCCGGCTCCTCGTAGGAGAAATACCGGGCGCCCGTCTGCCATCTCCATTTGCCGAGTTCCTGAGATACCTTGAAGAAGGGGCTCAGTATCGTGCCGCGTCCATGGTTTTCCGCATAATAGGCATACCCTTGAGATACGAGGCCGCCCGGGGTGATGACGGATTTTCTGACGTATTTCTCCAAATCGAAGGACTCGTGCCAGAGGCCAATCTGACCCTTAAACCCCGAGAACTCCCCGCTGAGTTCGCTGATAGTGCCGTAGCGATCGAGATCCACCACGTCTCCTTTTAGGATGGGGGTGCTGCCGGCGAGGGTCCCGTCGAGGCTGTCCCCGGTCTCCTGCGAGTAGTACGGCTTCAGGGTAAAACGGATTCCGTCAACAATTTTGGCCTCCATCACCCCAAAGAGGTCCCGGTTTATGACCTCTTTTGTGTGGTATTTGTAGTAGAGGGCATCCTCCTCCGGGATGCCTGTGAACCACCCATTATAGTCCATGCGCCTCAGGTCCTCGATCCTCCGTGCCTCACCGAAGGTGAACGGCCGGAAGTCGTCCGTCTTGGACTCGTTGAAGGAGAAAAAGACGTCGGCTGTGAATCGCTCGCCCGGCTCCCATCTCATGCCACCGGTCAGGTGGTCCCGGGGGCCCAGGTCTCCCGGACCTTTCCATTTGTCTGCGTCGGTTCGGGAAGCGGAGGCGAAGAGGCTGAAGGCGCCGGGAAGGGTGCCAGAGTCGATTCGAATAAAACCCCTCGTGTAATCGTCGGTCCCGACGGAGAGATCGGCCTCGGCTGCGGGGGCCTGGGAGGGCCGCCTCATGCGGAGTTCTATCGCGCCTGCCTTGTTTCCGCTCCCAGCCATCAGGTCTGCGGGTGTGCCGCCTCGGTATAGGGCGATCTCCCTCACGTTTTCCGTGTCGTAGATCCCCGCCCTCGGCCCGATGGGCATGATCCCGTAGTTGGGGATCCCCTCGACCGTCATGCCGCCGAGCATCCCCTTGACGCTCCTTATCCTCGATTGTGTCATTCCGAGCCCATACGGGTCCGTCCCCTGGACCATGATGCCAGGGAGGATGTCAATGGAGTCATAGACGTTTACTTTGGCCGCAGGGCCGCCCAGCTCGAGGCCGCTCCTGGTCACCATGGTCCCGGTGGCAAGGGAGTCGGAGACCTGACGGGTCGGGGAGATGTACTCCTCCACGACCTCCATTTCCGGGATGCTGACCGGTTCGGAGGCGGGACCGCTGTCTGCATGGGATAAGATGGGGGTGCACAGGACGGAAATACAGGGGGAAAGTCCCGCAAGCAGGGGGCGGAGGCGGGGTGAAAGAAGGGACATGGATGACGTCTCATTGATAGCACGAAAATTTGTAACGTGTTATCATAATAAGGATGCCGGGTCAAGCACCTGCGTCTCATCCTGTTAGAATAGGTCCTTGCATGGACCTTTCCGCTTTTATACAATTTCAATGCCTGGTTAGATACTTTCTGCGATGGGGTGTATTCCCATGAGGTGCGTATGAAATACGGCGAGGACGCTGTCTCAAAGGCCGAGATCGAGGCATGGCCGAACCCATCCCCCGAGCGGGACTACGTGGTCGAGATCAGCTTTCCCGAATTCACTTGTCTCTGCCCGCGCTCGGGCTATCCTGATTTCGCGACCATCCGCATCGTGTATGTCCCTGGTGAATCCATCGTCGAGCTCAAGTCCCTGAAGCTCTATCTGAACAGGTACCGAAACGAGTATATATCGCACGAGCTTGCAACCAATCGAATATACGGGGACCTGGAGAAGGCGCTCAGGCCCAGGCGGCTTCAAGTGATAGGGGATTTTCACCCGCGGGGAAATGTACATACCGTGATACGGGTCGGGGACCCGGGCATCTGACGTTGTCCTCATCGGGACAGGGGAGAAAAAAGAAAGTGACGGTGGATCCAGTGTCCGTGGAGGAGATACGGGTCACCGTCGCTCACGCAGTACGAGGCCGGGTCCGTTTTTCCTCCCCTCAGGTCCGCACCCTTGGCAAGGACAGGGAGATAATCGCCGCGTGGCTCGTCCGGCCCTCGTATGTGCATCGAGTGATTGTGCGTCCTGTGACCGGGAGCGTCATCTTTTTCTTCGACCCTGACCGTACGGCCCTTAAGGCCCTCGAGACCCTTTTCGTCCATGTCATGCGAGACCGCTCACGTCTCATCGAGGCCTTTTACCGGCCCGGAGAGCCCGCATGTCTTGCCAGGCTCGACGCAGTACGGCGTTTCGAGCAAGGCCCCGGAATCTCGGGGGGGATGGTGCTCCATGTCGTTCTCCTTACCGGATACGTGGCAATCGAGCTCATTCGGCGTTTTTTCTTTCACCGCACACTGGTCCAGCAACCATTCAGTCTCACAGGCCTTTTTGCAGTCCTTGGGGCCGCCCCCCTCATCCGCCACGGATGGGAAGAATTCCGCAAAGGCAGGAGGATCCAGATCCTTCCCTTTGTCCTGTCGACCTGTGTCCTCGGGGTGGCCACGGGAGAGGCCTTCACTGCCCTCCAATGGATCTGGGCCCTGACCGTTACGCGCTTTCTCGACCGTCTCATGCGGGAAAGGGCACGGGAGGAGATCAGGCGTATCATGCCCGAGGCCCCGGAGCAGGTATCCGTCTCCATCCATGGAATCGATTGCCCAGTTCCTGTCACGAATCTCGATCTCGGTGACCTCGTTATCATAGGGACCGGTGAGCGGATTCCGGCCGGCGGCATTGTTGCCGATGGGGATGCCATGGTCGACGAGTCCAGACTCTCTGGCCGTTCATTGCCCCGTCACCTGACTGAAGGGAGTCGCGCCTATGCCGGCACGCGGGTGATCGAAGGGGAGATCCTTATGGAGGTGGACCGTCTTGGGGCGGAAACGTACCGTTCCCGCATGCTCAAGCTTACTGAGGACTCCCTTGCCCAGAGGATGGACGCCGAACGGAAGGCCCAGGCATTCGCCGTCCGCATGATGTGGTTCGGGGACGCTGTGGCCCTGGCGACCCTTATTTTCACGCGGAGCCTCGGAAGGGCCTTTTCCGTCCTGCTTGCCATGTCCTTTCCCACCGGTATGGTCCTTTCCGTATCGACGGCAGCGAGTGCGGCCATTGCCAATGCCGCACGCCGAGGGGTGCTTGTGAAGGGCGGTCCGTATCTGGAGCAGCTTTTTCGTGCGGACGCGGCCTGCTTTGACAAGACCGCCACCATCACATCCGAGGTCCCGGAGGTGGTCGCAGTCGTTTCCCGCGCCCCTCGGCAGGATCCCGTGAAGATCCTTGCTGTCGCGGCCTCGGCCGAGCGCCGAAGCACCCATCCCATGGCCAGGGCGATTATAAAGGAGGCTGAGAAGCGCGGGGCGGTCCTGCCCGGGATCCTTATCTCGGAGGAGTTCGTGGGAAAAGGGGTTCGGGCAAGAATCGGCTCGGACACGATCCTCGTCGGGAACGAGGGACTCATGGATGACCATAGGATCGACATCGCCTACTTCCGTCGACGTTCAAAGGAACTCGTGGAGTCGGGGCATTCTGTTTTTTACTTGGCTAAAAACGGAAAGATCCAGGGGATGATCGCGGTGACAAACGTCATCAGGCCAGAGGTCCGCCAGGTCCTTGCGTGGCTCCGTGAGGATGGGGTGAGGGAGATCTATCTCGTGAGCGGAGACGTTGGCCCTGTTCTCGAACGGATGACAAAGGATCTTGGCCTCGACGGGTTCCGTGCCACCCTCGGCACCAAGGACAAGGCGGATTTCGTCGAGGAGCTTCGGGCATCCGGCAGGAAGGTCCTCATGGTGGGGGATGGGGTGAACGACGCCCTTGCCCTCACGGCCTCGGACGTGGGTGTGGCCATGGGGCTCGGCGGGGCCTGCGAGGCGGTAGGGGCAGCGGATATAGTCCTTACAGACAATGATCTTAAAAAGCTCGTCACCACCCGCCGCCTTGCCCGTGAGACCCACCGGGTCGTCACGTGGAATCTCTTGCTTACCCAGATGGCGGACATCCTGGGGGCTGTCCTCGGGCTCACGGGTTACTGGCCGCCCGCACTCGAAGGCTTATTTCACATGGGCTGCGCCCTCTTTGTCATGGGAAACTCCGGGCGCCTTCTTTTTTTCGATCCCGAGCAGGATATTATTTCGATGGAAGGACGCGAAGTGAGAGATCCCTGGCCCGGGCCGAGTGCGTGAGTGCCCCTACCGAGACGATGTCAACACCTGCCTCGCCGTAGGCCCTGACGTTCGTAAGGTTGATTCCGCCTGAGGCCTCAAGGACGATGTCCTTTTTGAGAGAGCGTGCAAAGGTTGCCGCCTCCCTTACCTCGTCGGGTGTCATGTTGTCGAGAAGTACAGCGTTGGCTCCGGCCTTTACCGCCTCTTCAAGGGACTCGGTGGAGCTGACTTCGACCTCTATGAGGAGGGTATGGGGTGTCCCCTTCCGTGCCCTTGTCACGGCAGACTGGACGGATCCGCAGGCGGCGATGTGATTGTCCTTGATGAGGACACCGTCCGAGAGTCCGAATCTGTGGTTTTTCCCCCCGCCCGCAAGGACTGCGAATTTTTCGAGTATCCGGAGTCCGGGCGTCGTCTTTCGGGTGTCTGTCACGGCGCAGGAAAGCCCGGCCAGTTGTGTTGCGAAAGCCCGGGTAAGGCTCGCGACACCTGAGAGCCTCTGAAGGAAATTGAGGGCCACCCGCTCTGCCTGGAGGATGGCGGAAAGTCTCCCCTTCACCCCCATGACGACCTCGTGAGGCCTGCGGGTCTCACCTTCCTCACAGACATCGAAGAACCTGGCCTCCGGATCCAGGTGGAGAAATGCCTCCCGGGCCGCAAAGACCCCAGCGATTACTGTGTCTTCCTTGCTGACGATGACGGCGGAACCCGCCATGTCTTTCGGGATGGTGAGGGTGGTCGTGATGTCGCCGTGCTCGAGATCCTCCCTAAGGGCGGCGCTGACAATCGGGCCGTAGAGGAAGCGTGGGGGGATGGGGAGGCTCATGTGCGGGAGAGGGAGGTGAGGAGATCCAGGTGAGAGGTGATCTTGGAGAGACGTTCCCGGGCGGTTTGGAGCCGTTTCCGCTCCTTGTCCACCACCTCGGACGGTGCTTTGGAGATGAAGTTTGCGTTCTCGAGCTTGGCGCATGTCTTCGCGACCTCGGCCTCGAGTTTTTTCTTTTCCCTGTCGAGTTTTTCCAGTTCGCTCTCTATGTCCACGAGCCCGGCGAGCGGGACGAAGAGTTCCAGGTCCTCAAGTATCACCGCTGCCGAGCCCGTTGGACGTTCGGCGTCTCCTTTTGCGATCGTCACGTTTCCGACCCGTGCGAGGGCGGAGAGGGCGCTTCGGTGGTCTTCGATGAGGCGGCGGGCGTCCTCGGAGTGGGGGAGGGCGACAAGGGGTATGGAGGCGCCGGGATGGATATTGAGTTCGGATCGGAGGTTTCGAAGACGGGTAAGTATCTCGATGAGACGGCTGATCTCGGACTCTGTCTCCGGATCTTCCCATTCGGCCGAGGGTTTGGGATAGGCGGCTTCGGCGAGAAAACCCTCAGTGCCCGGCAGATGATGCCACAGCTCTTCGGTCACGAAGGGCATGATGGGATGGAGAAGCCGCACTGATGACTCGAGTACCGCGGCAGCCACGGATCGTGCACATTCCCGTCTCTTGGGGTCGGAACCGGAGAGGGCGGGTTTTGCCAGCTCCAGATACCAGTCGCAGTACTCGTGCCAGAAAAATTGATAGATCTCCCGGGAGGCCGCGTCGAATTCAAAGGCGTCGAGGGCGCCTCTGACCGTGCGGATCGTGCGGTGAAGACGGGAGAGGATCCAGCGTTCGGCTGCAAACCCAGGCTGATTTTTGATGAGCGAGGCATCAGGTTGGGCAGGTGGATTCTCTCCGAGGTTCATAAGGACGAACCGTGAGGCGTTCCAGACCTTGTTCACGAAGTGGCGGTAGCCTTCGATCCTGTCGTCCGCGAGCTTGATGTCCCGGCCCTGGGCCGCGAGGACCGCGAGGGTGAACCGGACCGCATCGGTCCCGTAGCGTTCCATGACCTCGAGGGGGTCGATGACATTGCCTTTGGACTTGCTCATCTTCTGGCCCTGGGCGTCCCGGACGAGGGCGTGGAGATAGACGTGTCGAAATGGGACCTGCCCCATGAAGTGGATGCCCATCATCATCATTCTGGCCACCCAGAAAAAAAGGATGTCGAAGCTCGTGACAAGGACCGAGGTCGGATAGAATTTTTCGAGCTCTGGCGTGGAGTCGGGCCATCCGAGGGTGGAAAAGGGCCAGAGGGCCGAGCTGAACCAGGTGTCGAGGACGTCTTCTTCCTGGGCGAGTTCCGTGGAGCCGCAAGCAGGGCAGACGAATGGGGTCTCCCTGGCGACTACGATCTCGCCGCACGACGCACAGGTCCAGGCCGGTATCTGGTGGCCCCACCAGATCTGCCGGGAGATGCACCAGTCGCGGATGTTCGTCATCCAATCCTCGAAGGTCCGAACCCAGGTCGAAGGGATGAGATCCGTGTCCCCTCGTTTTACGGCATCAAGGGCGGGAGCGGCAAGCTCGCCTGTACGGACGAACCACTGGCGGGAAAGGCGGGGTTCGACGATGGTCCGGCAGCGGTAGCATGTCCCTACCGCGTGTGAGTGGGGTTCATCTCCCACGAGAAGGCCGAGTTCACCCAGGGCCTCGAGGACCTGTTTTCTGGCCTCCATGCGGTCGAGTCCGGCGAATCTTCCCGCTTCGGCGGTGGTGCAGGCGTCCTCATCAAAGATGTTGATCGCGGATAGACCGTGTCTGCGGGCGATCTCGAAGTCGTTGAAGTCGTGGGCGGGCGTCACCTTGACAGCGCCCGTCCCGAACTCCCGGTCCACGGCCTCATCTGCGATTACGGGGATCCGCCTGTCTGTGAGGGGGAGGAGGATTTCGGCGCCTATGAGGTGGCGGTACCTTTCATCTTCCGGATGGACGGCCACCGCCGTGTCCCCGAGCATGGTCTCGGGCCGCGTCGTTGCCACCACGATCGAGTTCTCCAGGCCCGCGACCGGATAGCGGATGCGCCAGATTCGGCCTTCCCTTGGATCATGCTCCACTTCGATGTCTGCGAGGGCTGTGTGACACCGGGGGCACCAGTTGATGATGTAGTCTCCCTTGTAGATGAGCCCCTCCTCGAAGAGACGGACGAACACCTCCCGAACCGCCAGGGAGAGCCCCTCGTCCATGGTGAATCGTTCGCGGGTCCAGTCGCACGAGCATCCAAGCCTCTTGAGCTGTTCGATGATCCGGCCTCCGCTCTTGGCCTTCCACTCCCAGACCCTCTCTATGAAGCGCCTGCGACCAAGGTCGTGGCGGCTGAGGCCTTCCTGTGCAAGCTGCCTTTCCACCACGTTCTGTGTGGCGATGCCTGCGTGGTCCGTCCCAGGCACCCAGAGGACGGAGAATCCGTCCATCCGTTTGTAGCGGGCAAGGATGTCCTGGAGGGTGTTGTTAAGGGCATGGCCGATGTGTAGGACCCCGGTGACGTTGGGTGGCGGGATGACCATGGAAAAAGCGGGTTTCCCGGATGTAAGATCGGCGGAAAAGAGGGCGCGCGCGTTCCATTTCTCGATCCATCGAGGTTCCACGTCATGGAATTCGTAAGCCTTGTCGATGGTTGTTCCTTGTCGTTTTTCGGCCATGCATCTCTCCTGATCTCTTCCCCTTGCGGGGCCGAAACACCATATCGCCGGCGGACGGGATTGACAACAGAGACCGTCCGGAAAGCAGGGATCCGTCAAAGTCAAAATTCTGAATCCATGGGCCGACGGCCGGGGTGTTTGTGGATGGAGGCGCCCATGGACGGGGCTCGGACGGCAAATCCGCCACCATGGACGGGAGCTATTTGCCGCACGGAACAAATACCCCGGCCGTCGGCCTACAGAACCCTTGCTGACTTTGACTGAGCCCTGGCCCGGAAAGCCGCCGCGGAAAGCTGGTAGAATGGAATCGTTCTTGCGGGCGGTTTGTCAGTTTGTTATCAAGAGAGAATGATGATGGCTATGGCTGAGCCTGTGTGGGAAACGGACCTGGATACGGGCAAAAGGATACTCGTCGTCGATGACGATGTCCTCATGCTCGGTATGCTTAAGCGGATCCTTTCGAAAAAATTTGCCTGTGAGGTGGTCACTGCGGAAACCCCCTTTGATGCGCTTCGCATCATGAAGGATGATCCGCCCTCTCTTATCGTCGCGGACGTGAGGATGCCGGGTCTCGATGGGATCGAACTCCTTCGTCGCGTAAAGGAGCAGGATCCGACGGTCTCGGTCATCCTCATGAGCGGTTTCGGGACCATCGAGATTGCGGTCGAGGCCATGAGGGAGGGGGCCTATGACTTCCTCCCCAAGCCCTTCAACAACGACGAACTCGTCTATACGGCCAGACGGGCATTGGAGAGGACCGACCTCCTGAGGGAGAATCGTGTTCTTCACGAGCGCCTTGACGGTGATCTTTCAGTTTCTCCTTTCGTCGGCAGGGCGAAGCCGCTGAAAGAGACACTCGACCTCATCCGCAGGATCGCAGACACGGACGTCACTGTTCTCATCCGTGGGGAGAGCGGGACGGGCAAGGAGATCGCCGCCCGCGCCATCCATGATCTGAGCAGCCGTTCGTCCCGCAAGATGATAGCGGTCAACTGCCCGGCACTTCCGGAAGATATCCTTGAAAGTGAGCTTTTCGGTTATGTGAAGGGTGCTTTCACAGGGGCCACATCGGACAAAAAGGGGCTCTTTCTCGAGGCGGACGGTTCCACGATTCTCCTTGACGAAATCGGTGACATGCCTGTTTCACTCCAGACAAAACTCCTTCGTGTCCTTCAAGAGAAGGAAATCCGCCCGCTCGGCTCCAATCAGAACATACCGGTCGACGTCCGGGTCCTCGCCTCGACGAATCAGGATCTGGAGACCAAGATATCCCAAGGGCTTTTCCGGGAGGATCTTTTTTATCGTCTAAACGTGGTGACGGTTCGAATGCCGTCCCTTGCCGAGATCCCGGAAGACATCGAACCCCTTGCCCGTCATTTTCTTCGGGTCTATGGAAGGGAATACGGTCGTAAAGGGCTTTCCTTTGCCCCGGAGACCATTTCCTGTCTCATGCGCAGACACTGGAAGGGGAATGTGAGGGAACTTCAGAACGTGATCAAGCGGGCGGTCCTCCTCGCCTCTGGCCATCTCATCACACCCGGCCACCTCTTTTTGTCGGAGCAAGGCAAGGGACAGGGGAAAGAAAATAGTTCCGTATGCTTCGGTGGACTGAAATACAATGAGGCAAAGGAAAAGGTGGTCGAGAGTTTTTCCCGGGCATATATCTCCCGTGCCCTCGAAAAGAGCCTTGGCAACGTCACTGTTGCCGCACAGCACAGCGGCCTTGAACGTCAGGCCCTTCAGCGGCTGATGAGACGGTATGGTATCCGTTCCGAGGATTTTCGTGGTCACCGGAATGAGGGAGCGGAATAGACAAAAGGGAGTCTCGAAAATGAGGAATTTCGTTCGAGGCTTCCCAAAAATTGCATGGGGAGGTACGTGTGGCACGGATTCTTGTTCTCGACGATGTAATAGATGCGGGTATTCTCATTCGAAAGATCCTTCAGAGAAAGGGACATGAGGTAGCCATCTTCAGCGATGAGGAAGAGGCCATTGCACATGCCCGCACCAACCCTGTGGATCTGGCCATCCTCGACATCAAGCTCAAAAAGATGACGGGAATTGAGGTTCTCGATGAGCTGAAAAAGAGCAATCCTGACATGAAGGCCGTCATGCTCACTGGCTATCCAACGGTCGAGACCGCCCGTCAGG
Source organism: Deltaproteobacteria bacterium UBA5754 (assembly GCA_002419025.1). Lineage (GTDB taxonomy): Bacteria > Desulfobacterota > Dissulfuribacteria > Dissulfuribacterales > UBA5754 > UBA5754. The sequence goes on from DIFG01000093.1 coordinate 12,395, forward strand.
CACTCTCCCTCGGCGCCTCGGATTATTGTGTCAAGCCAATAAGCAAGGACGAACTTGAGGAAAAGGTGAGCGAGGTCCTTGGAGGCTGAAGTCCCGAGCAGACGTCATGTTCATACAGAACCTTTTCCGACATTGGACATACCGATTTTTTGCCCCAGGGGTCCTCATCCGGGAAAAATACGAGGCATTTAGAGGTGTCCTTGAGGCAGATTCGCGCGCGCACGAGCTCCTTGCTGACATAGAGGAGATCTACATCTCCCGAAGCCCCGTGGATATCTCCCGCGTCGAGAAGCTCTGCCGTGAGCTATCGTTCGCGGTGGAATCCATGGTCGATGGTCTCATACGGATCTCGCCTCTCGAGAATCTGACGCTTCGGGAAATCTATCGCAAGATCAATTTTTATCTCGAACTCCGAATAGCTCCGCCTGAGCATCCATTCTTTCCCCCTTTTGTGGTGCTTCTTGATCGGCCCCTGGAAGGATCCGCTGCCTTGGTGGGAGGCAAGGCCACGAACATCGCCCGGGTATCGAACGAACTCGGTCTGCCTGTTCCCCGGGGGTTCGCCGTCACGACCCGCGCCTTTTACTATTTTCTCGAATTTAATGACCTAAAAGAGCCCATAAAAAAGGCCCTGTCCGGCCTCGATCTTTCCTCTTCAGCCTCGCTTGAGGCAGTTTCCAATGAAATTCTCAGGCTTATACGGGGCGCTGTGGTTCCTCCAGCGGTGGAAGAGGAGATCCTTTCCGCCCACGATATCTTTTGGGGAGAGGACGTGGATGGTGAGAAACCATTTTCCCTTACGGTGAGAAGCAGCGCTGTCGGGGAGGACGGGGATCTCACTTTCGCAGGTCAGTTTACGAGTGTGATGGGGGTAGGAAGAGACGAACTCATTGATGCGTACAAGGAGGTGCTCGCGAGCAAATATTCTCCAAGGGCCATCGATTACCGTGTACGGAACGGCCTCCTTGACTCGGATACCCCCATGGCAGTTCTCGTCCAGGAAGTGATCCCCGCTCAGGTGAGCGGGGTGCTCTACACACGGGATCTTGCCGTTCCCGAGGCGGATCTCTCTGTTATTTACGCGGTTACCGGCCTGGGCGAAACCTTGGTGAGCGGAGAGGTAACCCCTGAGGTGGTATCCGTCTCGTGTCGCGATGGATTCGAGATCCTTTCCCGCAAGTCTGGAGGGCGGGCGGGTGAGATCCGGGAAGGGACGCACATCCTTGACGAGGGCCATATCCGGATACTTGCCGGCTGGGGCGCGCAAATGGAGTCCTTTTTTGGCCGTCCCCAGGACGTCGAATGGTGTCTCGACTGTAAAGGCCGTCTTTATGTCCTGCAGGCCCGTCCCCTCGATGTAGAGGGCAGGGGAAGGGAACTTTTTGACAGGCAGACCGAAGACGGGGATGAGGAGGGGGCGTTGCTTCTCGAAGGAGGGGAAACCGCATCAGCCGGAAGGGGGTGTGGGCCTGTTTTCATCCTTGATCGGGACTCAGAGATAGGAATGGTGCCGGCGGGGGCCGTGCTTGTGGCGCGTTACGGACGGCCTCATTATACAACGGCGCTCGATCGAATCGCCGCGATCGTCACCGAGCAAGGGAGCAGGGCAGGCCATCTCGCCTCCGTCGCCCGGGAATACGCTACCCCCTTTCTCGCTGGGCTTGAAGGCGCGACCAAACGTCTTGTTCCGGGGATGGTCGTCACTGTCGATGCCACCAGGCGTCGAGTCACCGAGGGCTGTCTTATGGCCGCCTCTCCGTCTCCCCCGGCGAAGCGTGATAACGTCTTTGAAAAAAGTCCCTTTAGAAGGCTCTTGAAGGGGGTCTACGATATCGTCTCTCCCCTTAGGCTCGTGGACCCGGCTTCTCCCCGGTTTGTCGCCGAGGAATGCCGGAGCCTCCACGACCTCATTAGATATGTGCACGAAAAGGCGGTTGGGACCATGTTCATGGTGGGAGGAGCAAAAGGGGGATCTTCAAAGGGGGCGAAAAAAATCGTTTCCGATCTGCCCATCCTCCTCTATCTCCTGGATGTGGGAGGCGCCCTCACCCCCGTTTCTAAGGATTCGGCCCAGGTCACGCCCGGTGATTTCGTTTCCTATCCCCTTCGTGCATTCTGGAAAGGACTCACGGATCCGGGCGTTCACTGGTCCGGGATGGCCCATTTCAATTGGTCCGATTTCGGTGATGCGGTTGCTGGAGGCGGAGTCGTGAGTCCCGATTCTCCAGGGCTTGCAAGCTACATGGTGGCATCTGACGACTATCTCAATGCTCACATCCGGTTCGGATATCACTTTTCCATCGTGGACGCCCTGTGCGGAGAAAACGAGGGTCTCAACTACTGCAACTTCCGTTTTGTGGGAGGCGGCGGTCGGCCAGAAGGAAGGGGTCTACGCGCCCTTTTCCTTCAGGGGGTCCTGGAGGCGCTCGGCTTCCTCGTTTCGGTCAAGGGAGACTTGGTGGATGCCCGATTAAGGGAGATGGAACGTGACGAGCTCGCCCGCCGACTTACTTCCCTCGGACGACTCCTCGGAGCGACACGTCTCATGGACATGCAACTTTCCAGCATAGACCAGATTCCGGGCCTTGTCTCGGATTTCCTTGCCGGCAGATCTCGATTCGATTTAGAGGCGCAAGGACGGGATGGATAAATCCGGATACCAGATCACATGGCTGACGCCGTCTCTTGCCGTCGGTTACGCACCTATGTCGTACGAGGAGCTCGATTCCATCAAGGCGCAGGGCATAGATGCCATCGTGAACCTCTGCGGAGAGTTTTGTGATCTCCATTCAATCGAGAAGGATTCCGGCTTCGACGTCTATTATATTCCTATCCCTGATGACGATGCCCCTGACATGAACCGCATGGAAGAGGGCCTCGAATGGCTCGACGAGGCCATCTATCTCGGCAAAAAGGTCCTCGTCCATTGCAGACACGGGATCGGGCGGACCGGAACGTTCATCACCGCCTATCTCATGCGCAAGGGTTTCAGCCCCAAAATCGCCGAAAAAAAGCTCAAAGGCACGACAGCCCATCCATCCCACTACAGACAGTGGAAACTCCTCAGGAAATACGGGAAAAAAGAGCGCCCCCTTACTATCCGCGAACCACGTCTCGAAAGCTCGCAGATCGTGGACCTCGCACCCTTTCTCGATGGCTACGAGGCAATCGTGCGGGAGGTGGACGAAGAAATTGCCAAGTCGTCCTCGCGCGCTTCGTGCGGTCGGGACACGGACGCCTGTTGCCGACGGTATTTCGAGCTTTCCTTCGTTGAAACCGTGGCGATCACACGGGCCATGAACAAGGTCCTGACCTCCGAGATGAGGCTCGCAGCCGTGCAGGCCGCAGCCGATCTTTCGCACAGACTGCATAAGCTCAAGAAAGAACAGGGCGGTGTCATGACAGGAGATCGGATCGGACGATTGTACGAATCCCTTGGCATTTTGTGTCCCTTGAGCAAGGATGGGGCGTGTATGATCTATGACTCGCGGCCCATAGGATGCAGATGGTACGGAACAGACGTGAGCGAGACATTCCGCCAGGAGGTTTCGAGCGACCTCGAGACCCTCTCATCCGAGCTCTTCCATGCCCTGTCAGGAGAGTTCCCCATTCGGGGCGCTCTTCTCTTTCCCTGGCCCGATGTCGTTTCCGGCCGGTTCGTCCAGCAATACTTCCGTCTTGCATCCTCTGTCGGGCGAGGGCAAGGCGCTCCCCAGGCAGCGTAACCTCCCAAAACCTAAAGGTTTCGTAAAAAATCGAAAATTCCAATTTGGCGTCATTCCGGCGTTGGCCGGAATCCAGTGTTTTCAATATGTTCTGGATGCCGGATCTAGTCCGGCATGACGAGTCCGGCACTTTTGTCGCGGTAGGGATACCGGTTGCCCGGCACCCCCCCACACAGA
>DIFG01000049.1 GCA_002419025.1 Deltaproteobacteria bacterium UBA5754
AAGCGGGCATATGCCCGCTTTTTTCATGCTAAAAGATCTTGACTTGATCAGTGGCCGCCCACGGCAAGAAGTCCGCTTGCGGCTAATCCAAGGATGAGCACCTCGAGGACGCACATGACGGCATAGACCGTATCCTTGCGGGCCAGGAGGGTAGGGACGATGGCTGCATAACAGAGCATCGTGACCCCGGCAAGGATGGCGATGGGGATAAAGTTCATGAAGTCGCCATGTCCGGCAAGACCCAGCCAGGCCCATCCCGTCGGTGGATGTTCATGATGTATATAAAGTTCGTTGATCTTCTCAAGATAGGTGTGGGAATCCATGGACCAGTAGTTAGCTATCTCGTTCAACGGTACGGCCGGTCGTGCGATGCCAAATACATAGACGGCGAAGGTGATGAATAGGAGGAGAAGACCCAGGTACATTCCTTTTTCAAGGATGTTTGCGTAGATAAGCTGTTCGGTATGGGTTTGAGTCTGAATCGGACAGGCCTTGGCGCTCATGAGCTTGGCTCCTTTTTGTGAAATTATCATACAATGCCACAGAAACAGGCCGAACCGCGTCGCGCCGCATCCCTCGTGACTGCGAGGTAATTCACGTACGCCTCATTTTTCAGGATGTGTGCGCTGTATGTTCTAGACTTTTGGATCGGCATCATGTTCAGGGGCTTACGCTGCGATTCTCAGACGATAAAGGGAAGGCCCAGACCCTTAGTGAGCGCCTTGGCGCCGGAAAAGAGGAGGAGCCCGATGACCATCCAGCGGATAAAGGTGGGTTTGGCCACCTTAAGTATCCTCACCCCGACCAGGGATCCGAACATGATCCCGATGAGGGAGGGGACGACCATCATGGGAATGACGCATCCCTTGTTGAGATAGACCCAAGCGGCCGATGTGTCGGTGATGGAAAGTAGGAACTTGCTCGTGGCCACGCTGATCTTGAGGGGCGCCCCCATGAGGAGGTTGAGAACCGGTACGTTGGCCCAGCCGGCGCCGAGTCCAAACATGCCCGCCATGATCCCGATGATGATGAAAAGGAGGAGCCCAGGGATCGTCCTGTGGATCTTCCAGTTGATCTCCTTACCGGTGCTTGCCTCTGTGTAGACGCCGTAGATGCAGAGCGCCGACGAGAGGGCGTCAGCCTGTTTTACCTCCGGGAATTCAGACTTTTTCGCCATTAGCATGATGGCCACGATCCCGAGAATGGTGGCCCCGAGGGCCGTCTGTATCACATTGGTAGGAAGGGCAAGGCCCATCATGGCCCCGATGATGGCGCAGGTCGATGCGACGAGGGCGACCGGGATGGCGAGCCGGAGGCTTGCAAGGTTCATCTTGAGGAGGCCGGGACCTGCGGCGAGCGCCCCGGCAAGGGCCACGAGGAGCCCTGCACCCCTGACGAAGTCCAGGTGGAACGGGAAGAATCCGCTGATGATGGGGACAAAGAGGACGCCCCCGCCGACGCCGCCGAGTACGGCCAGGATGCCCATGACGAAGGTTACGCCGAGAAGTATGATGGGCCATACCCACCAGGCGGTCTCCCCTCCGGCCTGGGCAGCGGCCTCGAGTGCCTCGGAGGCGAATGAGGGTTCAGTCAGAAAAACACCTAACGCCAAGATCATGAGGCAGGCGCTACGTGTAACGAGGCCATTATTCATAGGTTAAAACCCTCCCCTTTGTGAAAAGTAATTCATTTTCTACATCCACTGCGTGGGCGTGTCAAGTTGCAACAAGACATGAAAGAATCGGCCCGGAACCATGGCAGGTTGATGATGGGGCGCAGGTTCGCCTGGTGTTTTTTTGAGCGTATCGCAGGGCTCCATCACGTCTTTTCCGGACAAAGAAATTTTCTGTTCAGGAAATCACATTCCTTAGGAGAGAGATCGAACGTGCGTTCCGCCTCAAAAATGATCTCTTTTCGGGTTTTCTCAGGATGTTCCATGCACATCTCTGATATCCAGACAACCGCCTTTCGAAGTTTTTCCCCGGTGGGGAGCAGATCCTCAGAACTCATGGAGATATCCTCCGCTATGCAGATGTATTGGTCCTGGTCAGGGCATTTCATGAACCAGATCGGCCTTTTGTAACAAGACGTCATTTTCCGGTCGATGGAGGAACGGCCGGCCGGCGAGGCGATGGGAGGTATTCCACCGAAGGGGAGTATCTCACCGGTTGGGGAAAGAGGGCCATGAGGTCGTAGATCTCCTTCGGCAGCTCACCTCTAACGGGTATCCCGAGTCGCTGGGCCTCCTTGAGGCAGATGGGATGATCATGGGTCCAGGTCCCCTGTGTGAGAATATCTGCGAGCCTTTCAGCTTCTTCCGGTACAAATCGCTCAGATATCAGGTCGTAAACGTCGTTTTTCATCTGAGAAAGGGCCTTTTCCGCCTGATCCGCCATTATGAGGGTCTCGTCGTCCACATGGTCCACGGATTTCCTTCGGACAACTGATATGATCGATGCCGCGGGAAATCGCCCCAATTGCGGGTCCAGGGGGCCCAAAACCGCATGTTCGTCCATGACGATTTCGTCTGCAGCAAGGGCGATGAGCGTCCCGCCGCTCATGGCATAGTGAGGGATGAAGGCCGTCACCTTTGCTTTGTGCCTTTTTACCGCACGGGCGATCTGAAGGGCTGCGAGGAGCACCCCGCCCGGGGTATGGAGTACGATGTCTATGGGGACGTCCGGGTCTGTGAGGTGGATGGCCCGAATCACGTTTTCTGAATCGTCGATGTTTATGTAGCGCATCACGGGAAATCCGAGGATGCTCATGGTCTCCTCGCGGTGGACCAGGATGATGACCCGGGATCCCCGCTTGCGCTCGATGGCGGCAATGCTCCGTTGGCGGGCCGCCTCGATGAGCTTCTTTTTGAAAACAGGCTGAAGGGCGGTGAGGATGAAGAAGATCCAGAGAAAATCAAATCCGTTCATGGAGATGCCTTTCGCAAATCTGGGATGTGAAGGTTGGGTGCATATCTCACGGATTAAGCGGAATAATCGGTCATGCCGCAATGCATCCGGAATGTGATTGCAGAAATAGCATATAAATCAGGCTCCTCGACGTTTTGTGTGG
>DIFG01000060.1:0-6133 GCA_002419025.1 Deltaproteobacteria bacterium UBA5754
GGGTTTTGTTTCTGCGGCCGGCCGGAAGATAGACGCACGGCTTCATAATTCACGTTCTATACTGGATTCCGGCCTCCGCTGGAATGACGAGGCGGTATGCAACTGCGCACTGGAAACCGATCAAATTCCACACGAAATGACGAAGAGCCAGTATGCCTTAGCCCCCGCCGCCTCGCATCTTCGGCAAACTTGCGAGCTGCATAATTTGGGATAATGCCCGAAAGCCGCCCGGCGGAATCCAGGACCGGCCCCCGGTTGATTCCATTTTGAGGTCTCATCCCACCCAGTGGATGCATTGGGCAGGGCAGGCCGCCATGGCCTCTTCGATCAGATCCTCAGGCCCTTCGGGGTTCAGGACCTGCGCCTTGCCGAGACTCTCGTTGAACTGAAAGACATCCGGGCAGATTTCTACACAGCTCTGGCAGCCGATGCATTCATCCTGGTCGATGAAGACCTGTTTGCTCATAGTGTTTCTCCGTGATGGGGATTTATTTGCCGGTATGGTTAGGACACTTTATAGTGGCAGTCTGGTTTTTTTCATTGATCTGGATCAAAAAGACGACCTCTTCGATTTTTTCGCGGATCGGATTTTTCTGACAGGCATCATGTTTTGAGCCCGAATCCATAAAGATGTATATTCAAATCATTATTTCACAGAATAAGCCGACGGCCCATGGATTCAGGTTGAACGTATCCATCCCTGTATGAAGATCTTGTATGTTTCTGCCGCACGTGTCCCTTCCGTGACCGCGAACAGTATCAACATCGTGAGATCCTGTTCCGCCATGGCAAAGCTCGGCCATGAGGTCGTTCTGCTCCATCCCGAGAGTCATGGGCCGGAGTTTGGAAAAGGGGATCCGGATCCGTTTTCATTTTATGGAGTGCCTGCCTCTTTCCGGATCAAGAGGCTTCCATGCCCTGGCCGAATCGGCGGGCGGACACTTTATAGCGCATCAGTCGCATTATATGGCCTTGCCATGCGTCCGGATCTGGTCTTTGGACGGTATCTGAGGGCGACCTATTATCTCTGCCGGCTGGGTTTCCCGGCGGTCTGCGAACTCCACAGCGGCGTACGATTCAAGGGGCAGAAATCATACTTTCTGGAAAGGCTCGCCGCATCTGCAAACCTTTTGGCATTTATCGCCATCTCGAGGATGATGGGTGATCACTTCGAACAATTGGATCCCATCAGGAGGAACAGGAAACCTGTTTTGGTCGCGGGGTGCGGCGGAGAGCCCCTGTCCGGGGAGCCGGCGCCTGCCAAAATCCAAAAGGTCACGACAGGACTCGATATAGGATATTCCGGCAAGCTGGATGTTACAAAGGGGCTCGGCCTCATCAGCGCCATTGCATCCAGATTGCCCCACCACGATTTCCATGTCTTTGGAGGACGCCCGGAGGAGGTCGCTGAGTGGCGGATGCAAACGACCCTTCGGAATGTCCATTTTTACGGATTCATTCCGCCGGGCGATCTCCCCGGGTACATGGGTTCGATGGATCTCTGTCTGCTTCCTTGTCAGAGGAATCCCGTAAATCCCAGCGGGCAGATATTTGGATCCCCCCTTAAGATGTTCGACTACATGGCCCTGAAGAAGGCCGTCCTTGCCTCCGATTTTCCGGAAATCCGGGAAATCCTGGACGAAACGTGCAGCGTCCTGCTTGACCCGGATGATCCTGCGGCATGGGCACGGACCATCGATGGTTTGACGAGAAACGATATCCGCAGGCTCGGAGAGGCCGCCCATGCCCGATTCATTGCCCATCACACCCGTGAGGCGCGATACCGGAGGTTGCTTACGGAAATCGACGCGATCCGGTCTTGTCGGCGGGTTGGATCTTGAGCCTTGCCGATCCACGGATCGAAAGCACACGATTCCCCTTGATCTTCTCCCGACACTCGGGGATCATGCAAAAAGAGGAATGATGCCGCTATGGAGGACGCATGACCCTGATAACCGGATTCATGGGCTCACCTCGAAAAGGTGGAAACACGGATATGCTTCTTGATGCCCTCTTTGTCGAGGCCGCGGCGCATGGTGCGGAAACGGAAGGGATTTCCCTTGCGGGCCGCGACATCACGCCCTGCATCGAGTGCGGGGGGTGTGACGAGACAGGTGTCTGCGTCCTTAACGACGGCATGACGCCTCTTTATGAAAAGATTGAGGCCTCTGACGTTGTGGTCCTCGCATCCCCCATCTTTTTCTACAACATCACTGCTTCCACCCAGGCCCTGGTCGAAAGGAGTCAGGCCTGCTGGGTCGGCAAGTACCGTCTCAAACGAGGCCCCTTGGGCGGGAAGATGCGAAAGGGGGTCTTCCTTTCCCTCGGCGCCACCCAGGGAAAGCTCCTTTTCGATGGGGTCCTTCGAGTGGTCCGGTACTTTTTCGACGCCATAGACGCCACGTTTGAGGGGGCGCTGCTCTACCGGGGGATCGAGGAACGCGGGGCCATCCTGCGGCATCCGACGGCCATCAAGGAGGCGCGGACCCTCGGGGCCTTTCTTGCCGAGGGAAAAGATCTTTCTGGCGTGGAAGGCCTTTTTCGGCCATAAGAGAGTGTGCGCCCAGTGCAGGAAACCCACGCCTCACTTCTTATCGAATCCTCTCTGCGTGCCTTGGTAGACGTCCTCGAAGGGGGCGTTCATAAGCACTCCGGCCGTCTCATTGAGGCCGCACGGATCGTTACCGCCTCGCTTGAGACGGGCGGGAAGCTCCTCATCTGTGGAAACGGGGGAAGCGCAGCCGACGCCCAGCACATCGCGGCGGAATTCGTGAACCGTTTTCGTCTTGAGCGCCGTGCCCTGCCTGCCGTCGCCCTCACCACTGATTCCTCGGTGCTTACCTCCATTGCGAACGACTACAGCTTCGACGAGGTCTTCGCCAAGCAGGTCGCGGCCCTTGCAGGGCCAAAGGACGTGCTTCTCGCCATCAGCACGAGTGGCGCGTCACCGAACATTCGCCGGGCGCTCGACACATCCAGGCACGTCGGTGCACGGAGCATCCTTTTCACCGGAGGCACGGGGGGGGAGGCGGCGCGGCATGCGGAACTCGTTCTCTGTGCCCCTTCGGCAGACACCCCGCGCATCCAGGAGGTGCATATCTTCTGGGGACACGTCCTCTGCGAACTCGTGGAGAGGTCCTTGTTCGCCTGATCAGGGGTCCGCTTTTTTTGCTTCCCCTATTCTTGATGGTCTCGTAAAAAGTCCCAGACTCGTCATGCCGGACTTGATCCGGCATCCAGAACATATTGAAAACACTGGATTCCGGCTCCCGAATTCAAACACTCCGGGACAGGCTGCGCCGGAATGATGCCAAATTGGAATTTTCGACTTTTTACGAAACCATCATTCTTGCGTGTCGTGCCTGTGTGGCGGTAAAGTGTATATTCTTTTACATATTCGGCGTCAAAGGAGGAGACATGCCCATCTATGAATTCGTATGCGCTGGTTGCGGCGAGTCGTTTGAAAAACTCGTTTTCGGTTCGGATCCGGCCGTGATCTGCCCCAAGTGCGGATCGAACGAGACGGAAAAGAAGGTCTCGGCCTGTGCTTTCAAGACAGGCTACAGGTTTGTAGGCACTGGAAAGAAGGCGGGTTCCGCCTGCAGCGGGTGTACGAGTTCGAGTTGCTCCTCTTGCAGAGGTTGAGAGGAGAAGGTGCCCATTCTCCGCCTTGCCACGCGAAAGAGCATCCTCGCCGTCACCCAGAGCACATGGGTTAAGGACCGGCTCGAGGTCCTGAATCAAGGGCTTGCCGTGGAACTCGTCCGGATCACCACGAAGGGTGACCGGATACTCGACGTTCCCTTGGCAAAGATCGGAGGCAAAGGGCTCTTCGTGAAGGAGATCGAGGAGGCCTTGCTTGCAGGGGAGGCGGACTTTGCTGTCCATAGCCTCAAAGACGTCCCTGCTGAGGTCCCAGAAGGTCTCGAGGTCTCGGTCTTTCCCGAGCGGGAAGATGCCAGGGACGCATTTATTTCAAGAAACGGGTCGGCGCTTGCCGCGCTCCCCACGGGGTCGCGCGTCGGGACGAGCAGCCTGAGACGAATGGCCCAGCTTCGGTCTCATCGTCCGGATCTCGAGATCATATCGCTTAGGGGGAACCTGGACACACGCCTCAGGAAGCTGGATGTCGGTGAGTTTGACGCAATACTCCTTGCGGCAGCGGGCCTCAAGCGCCTGGGGCTTGACGGCCGCGTGACCGAATTTCTTGATCCTGAGGTAATGCTCCCGGCCGTGGGGCAGGGGGCCCTGGCCCTTGAGTTTCGTACGGACGACCCTGTGACACGCGGGATCCTCTTGCCCCTCCACCACCAGGAGACCGCTGTCTGCGTTGCCTCGGAGAGGGCCTTTCTCTCCCGCCTCGAGGGGGGGTGTCAGGTGCCCATCGGGGCCCATGCGGTCCTGGACGGGGATAGTCTTAGGCTTTCGGGCTTCGTGGCGAACGAGGATGGGACATGGGTCATTCGAAGGGAAAAGATGGGCCCTGTCTCCAGCCCTGAGACCATGGGGACCGCTCTCGCGGACGAGATCCTCGCGGAAGGCGGGGCCGAGATCCTCCGGAGTCTCTATGAGACATAAGATGGGACGGGTCTATCTCGTTGGCGCGGGGCCTGGGGATCCAGGACTTCTCACCCTTCGGGGAAAGGAGCTTCTTGAGCGCGCCGAGGTCCTTATATACGACCGGCTCGCCAACCCCCGGCTCCTTTCTTTCGCTCACCCCGGGGCGGAACGTATCTACGTGGGAAAACGCAGCGGCCGCCACGCCGTCCCTCAGGGAGAGATCAACCGCATCATCGTGGAGCACGCCCGGGCCGGAAGGGACGTGGTCCGGCTCAAAGGTGGGGATCCTTTCATCTTCGGCAGGGGGGGAGAGGAGGCCCAGGCCTGTGTTGAGGCCGGGATCTCCTTTGAGGTGGTGCCGGGGGTCACCTCGGCAGTCGCAGTCCCTGCCTACGCCGGTATCCCCCTCACCCACCGGGAGCATACGGCATCTGTGGCCATCATCACAGGCCACCGGAAGTCCGGTGAGGAAGATGCCGAGGTGGGTTGGGAAGGGCTGGCCAAGGGGGCCGGGACCCTCGTCTTTCTGATGGGCATGAAGAATCTTTCCTATATCGTAGAGCAGCTCGTCCGTTATGGACGCTCCCCGCAAACGCCAGCCGCCGTTATCGAGTGGGGGACCACTCCCAGGCAGAGGACGGTTCGGGGGGCCCTCGCGGACATCGCGGCACGCGTGGATGAGGCCGGTTTGACCCCGCCTTCCGTAGTCGTGATCGGGGATGTGGTTAGGCTCAAGGACGAGATAGACTGGTTCGAGAACCGGCCTCTCGTCGGAAGGCGTATCCTTGTCACACGGACCCGTGAGCAGGCAAGCGGTCTCGTGGCCCTTCTCGAGGAGCGGGGCGCCACCTGTATCGAACTTCCCACCATCAAGGTGGTGCCACCTGGGGATACGGCTCCTCTCGACGAGGCCATCAATGGCCTCTCTCTATACGACTGGCTGGTCCTATCGAGCCCGAACGCCGTCCGTTTCTTCTTGGGGAGGCTCCTTGCCCGGGGATTGGACGCCCGGGCCTTGGGAGGGGTCAGGATCGCTGTGGTGGGATCTGGCACGGCCGAGATCCTCGGATCTTATCATATGAAACCTGATCTCATTCCCGAGACCTTTCAGGCCGAGGGTCTCCTTGCCGCCTTTGAGCGCATGGATGTAAAAGGCAAAAAGGTCCTCGTCCCCCGGGCCAAGAAGGCTCGTGAGGTGTTGCCGGAAGGGCTTTCCGCCCTCGGGGCCGAGGTCACTGTGGTGACGGCCTACGAGACCTTGACCCCGGAGCTCGACCCTGACATGATCGAGATCCTTGGTGAATCCCCTCCGGACGTGGTCACGTTCACGAGTTCCTCCACGGCGAAGAACCTGGCGCGTCTCCTTCCTCCCGACCTTTTCCATACCCTCCGGACAAAGGCCCGGGTAGCCTGCATCGGCCCGGTGACTGCGGGGACCGCACGGTCACTTGGATTAGAGGTCTCCATCATGCCTGAGGAGGCTACGATCCCGGCCTTGGTCACTGCAATAGAGGATTATTATCGCATGAATCCGTGATGTATACATTCAACCTTGATGGTCTCGTAAAAAGTC
>DIFG01000060.1:6199-17599 GCA_002419025.1 Deltaproteobacteria bacterium UBA5754
AATTTTCGACTTTTTACGAAACCATTAACCTTGCAATTTTTTTCAGAATAAGCTGAAGTCCGGGATGTTTGTGGATCGAGGCGCACGGAACAAACGCCTCGGCCATCAGTTCACGGATTCAGGTATCAGGGTTGACCGAACCCGCATTTATCCTCTATTGTGCGGCAGAATTTTTTTCTGATCCCTCTGAAAAAACCCGATTCTCGTGGCGTTGCTTCAATTTTCTATCCCATGCGGTGTATGCACCCCCATCCTTCCCCTCCCCCGCTGGGAGAAGAAGGATTAGAGGATTAAAGTGGTAAAGGATTAAAAAACCTTTGCCACCCGCTGGGGGAGGGATGGGGGGGGAGCGGGATCAGTTTTGAGGTTTTGCAGTGCGATCATGTATCACATTGAGAGGTTTTTGGGGGCTGTTGGCCGCCGTCCCTGATTTCGTTGGAGTTTCATGAGCATCATCTGCCCAGCCTCTTCCCAGGAGTCGGGATCAGTCTTCGCGCGCGTTCGAAAGAAGCGGGAAGACTACGAACACTACGGTTTCTCCGTCCTTCAGGACCGCGCTCTCCGAGCCTTTTTCGATCTTGCCCAGGAATACGAGACCATGGACAACTTCTACCGGGTCTGTGTCTATGTCCCGAAGGATTTTCTGGGATTCGACTCCTGTCTCTATCTCGTGGATTCGGAGACTCGCGAGCTCAGGATGGCGTGTGACACCCTCTCGGGACTCTCCGTCTGCGGAAATCCGGCCCCCGAGGGTATCCATCTCTCAGGGGAGTCCTATGAGACAAAGGACTCCTTCATCGCCCCGATTCGAGGGAATTTTCGCCTTTTTTCCCGCAAACCCTTAAACTATGCCGAGGATGTGATCGGCCTTTTCGAGGTCTTCCCTCTGTCTCGATTCGACGCGCGGGACCGCCTCTTTTTCGAAAAGTATGCTAATAGGATCGGATACAGCCTTCATTACAAGCTCATCGCCGAACAAGATCAGCGCCATCTCACCTTCATCAACACCTTGGTTGCCGATATCGAACACAACGTCATAGCCCCCAACATCCGCTACCGGGTCTTTTTTCTTAAACTCCAGAAGATACTCGATCAGATCCGGGAGGTCTCCGGAACGTGGAGGGCAGTCATTGAGGCCCATCTGGATGCATGCGACCGGGCCCGGGATCTCATGCCCCTGAATGAGAGACTCAATGAGGCACTCGACCGCCTTGCTAAGGAATATGAAAGGCTCGAAAAACACTATCAGAACACGAGCCTTTTTCTGGAAAGCCTCTTTCGCCGGGAGCATTTCACCAAGGGCGAACTCGTGCTCCAGCGCCGCATGTGCAATTTTCGGCGGAGGGTTATAGACCCGCAGCTCGACCGCTATCGGGAACGCCTCGAGCGCAAAGGGATCCGAATCGACGACCTCATGGGAGGGGTGCCGGATGAGGACATCCCGCTTTTCGTGGATATCGGGCTCATCTCGCAGGTGTATGCGAATTTTTTCTCGAACGCCGAAAAATACTGCCGCGAGGTCCAGAACGAACAGGGCGAATACGTGAAGTTCATGGCATACGGCCGGGAGGTCATCGCGGATTTTTTCGGGTCCGGACGCCCTGGAATCAAGTTCAACGTCTTCACCACAGGACCCCATATCCTCCCTGAGGACCGGGCACACCTCTTCGAGGAGGGTTTTAGAGGGGGAGATTCGGAATCTGTGCCGGGAACGGGCCACGGTCTCCATTTCGTAAAAAAGGTGGTCGAGGTCCACGGAGGTGTGGTGGGGTACGAGCCGGTCTTTCTCGGGAACAATTTCTATTTTGTTCTCCCCCTTCTGGAGCATGTGGAGGGAGAAGGTCTTTCAATTGATCGCCCAGATACATACGAAGCGCCTCAGGGGGGCATTTAGGAGGAGCGCCAATTTTTGAAATGGTATCCCACAGGACATGCATGATGGGTCATGATGCCCTGAATCCTGAACAGCGCGAGGCCGTCGAGACACTGGACGGACCGGTTCTCGTCATTGCCGGTGCAGGTAGCGGCAAGACCAGGACCCTTGTCCATCGGGTTGCCAGGCTCGTGGAGGCCGGTGTCGAACCCCATCGCATTCTCCTGCTCACCTTTACGCGCAAGGCCGCTGGGAACATGCTCTCCCGTGCATCCGAACTCATGGGGCCGGCCTGCGAAAAGGTGGCGGGCGGGACCTTTCACGGATTTGCCCACGGAATGCTCCGCCGTTACGCGGCCCTTGCGGGTTACCCGAGGGGATTCACCATCCTCGACCGGGCCGATGTCCAGGACGTGTTCCATCTTCTCGCCCGGAACCTCGGCCTCTCCGGGCCTGGCCGCCGATTTCCGTCCAAGTCGGCCCTCGCCTCCCTGGCGAGCAGGACGGCCAATACGGGTGGATCGCTCGATCTGGTAATCGAGAGGGAATATCCCCATCTCCTTCCGGATCTTTCGGATCTCTCGCGTCTCTTCCTTGCCTACCGGGAATACAAACGGGCCGGCGCCCTCTTCGACTACGACGATCTCCTTACTGCCTGGCGGGATATCCTCCGGGGACACGCCGAGGTCCGTGAGACCATGGGCAGGACCTTCAGCCACATCATGGTGGACGAATATCAGGACACCAACGCAATCCAGGCGGAGATCGTCCGTCTCATGGCAACCGGTCATGACAACGTAATGGTCGTCGGAGACGACGCCCAGTCCATCTATTCCTTTCGTGGGGCAAACTACCGGAACATCCTGGACTTTCCGAAACAGTTTCCGGGGACACGCGTCATCAAGCTCGAACGGAACTACCGGAGCACACAGCCGAATCTGGACTGCACGAACGCCATCATCGCTCGCGCCCGTGAGAGTTTTGCCAAGCGCCTCGTGGCCGAGCGTACGGGAGGGCGTCCTCCTGTGGTATATCCCGCCCGAGACGAGATCGACCAGGCCCGGTTCGTGGCCGATCGCATCGAGGAGTTCCTCGCCCAGGGGATCCCTCCCGCTGAAATCGCTGTCCTTTTCCGCATGGCCTTCCATTCCTTTCAGCTCGAGACGGAACTCAGACGCAAGGGCCTCGGTTTCGTGAAACGGGGCGGAATGCTCCTTGCCGAGGCCGCACATATCAAGGACCTTCTTGCCTTGCTTCGCATCCTTGTCAACCCTCTCGACCGGATCAGCGTCAATCGAGTCCTGTCCCTCCTCGAGGGGCTAGGGCCCAAGGGGGTGGAAAGGATCTACGCCGGGATGCTCACAGCTGAAGATCCCTTTGCTGCCCTTGCTTATGTAGAGTCCCGGGCCTCATGGGCAGGGGATGTGCGGGCCCTTGGCGGCCTCCTCATGGAGCTGAAAGGCTCGGGGCTTACGGATCTCGCAGGGGTCCTCGGGCGTCTCGAGGCCTGGTATGGACCCCATCTCGAGCGTATCCACGTGGACGACCATCCGAAAAGGACCCAGGAGCTTGCCTATCTCAGGGAAATGGCCCTCCGCTACGACGACCCGTCCGCCTTTCTTGCAGATTTTTCCCTCGATCCGCCGGACGGGGTCGAGGAAACGAAGGAGGGGCGGATCGTCCTTTCCACCATGCACTCGGCAAAGGGCCTGGAATGGGACGTGGTTTTTGTCATCTCTCTTGCCGAAGGACGTTTCCCTGCCCCACGATCGGTCCATAGCCCGACCGAGCTCGAGGAGGAACGGCGCCTTTTTTATGTCGCCTCCACGCGCGCCCGGGATCACCTCTTTTATTGTTACCCTACAGTCATCTCGGTCTCCGGTTCAGGGATTCTCCCGTCCGCGCCCTCCAGGTTTCTCTCCGAGATACCGGGCCCGTTTCTCGTCCATTGGAAGGAAAAACAGCCTGCTGTATCCCGTGGCGAGCGTGTCGCAAAAATCTCCGCCCAAGCGAGGCAGGCCCAGAAGGCCGGGGATCACACCACTTCCCAGGGTTTTTCTGTGGGACAGCGGGTGAGGCATCCCATCTTCGGCCCCGGACGGGTGAGCGCGGTCATGGGGCCTGAAAAGGTCCGCATAGCCTTTGATACGGCAGGTGAAAAGGTCCTGAACACCACGGTCGCGAGGCTTTCAGTTTTGTGAGGTAGGTTGTTGCCCTTCCTTTTGATTTCGAGCCCATTCCTCCATGATCGCCATTACCCTTCGAGTGGTGAGTTCCATGTCGTCGAGCAGGATGAATTCCTCGGTGCTGTGGACCTTCTGCATCCCTATGCCGAGTATCGCGGTGGTGAGCCCCTTTCCGTGGAGGATGTTCGCGTCGCTTCCGCCCCCTGTCTTTTGGAGCTTGAGCGGCGATCCTATCCGCTCGGACGCCCTTAGGGCGCAGGCAATGATGGGGTGGTCGTCCGGGACGCAGAGGGCGGGGTAGTCGTCTCTCACATCCGTCTGGACAAGAGGGAGGGATGCCTTTGTTTCTTCCCTGAAGCGTCCCGCCTCCCGGTGGAAGGCCCCGAGGATCGCGTCCTGTACCTTCCGGAGCCGCGCCGGGTCATGGCTTCTGACCTCGCCTTCGAGGACGCACTCAGAGGGCACGATGTTCGTCGCCGTTCCTCCCCGAATGATCCCGATGTTGGCAGTGGTATCCGGATCTATCTGCCCGAGGGAGATCCCCGCCATGGCCTTGGCCGCGATCTGGATGGCGTGGATCCCGAGTTCCGGGCTGATGCCGGCGTGGGCCGCCTTGCCCACCACCTTGAGGGTGAAACGGATGGCCTGGGGGGCCCGAGTAATCAGGACATTGGGGTCCGTGGAGTCAAGGGCGAAACCTTCCCGGGCTGAAAGCAGGGCCGGATCCAGGGCCTTTGCCCCGAGGAGGCCGATTTCTTCGCAGACCGTGAAGAGGAATTCGACAGGGCCGTGGGGGATTCCGGTGTCCCGGAGGATCCGGGCGGCCTCGATCAAGATGGCAATGGCGGCCTTGTCGTCGGCGCCGAGGATCGTGGATCCGTCCGAGGAGAATCGTCCGTTTTGAAGGACCGGTCGCACACCCCTTCCCGGTTCCACGGTATCCAGGTGGGCGTTGAAAAATAGGGGGCGGACAGGGATGGAACCCGGAATACGGACCACGAGGTTTCCCGTTTCCGAGCCCGTAAGGGGTCTGCTCTCGTCCGTTTTCGTCTCCGCGCCGAGTTCTTCTGCAAATATTTCGCAGACTCTGCATGCGATCGATCCCTCTTCACGGGAGACGCTGTCGATCCTGACGAGTTCGAGGAAGGTCTGTGCAAGGCGATCTCGGTTGACTGTGAGGGGTGTCATGGAGACTCCTTTATTCACTCATTACAGCCCTTGATCCTTGCCCGAACTCACGCATGACGAGGGCGATCTCCCCTTCACGGGAATCGACCTCGCCGTCGAGACGCGCGCAAAGGAGCCTATCCAGGATCTTCCGGTAGAGGGGGCCGGGCCTGAACCCCATTTCTCTCAGGTCGTCACCGGTGAGTACTGGGCGTGTTTCCGCCAGTTCCGTGACAAAGCGCGAGAGGGAACGGCGTACCTCTTCGTGTCTCGTTCGGGCGAGCAGGTGGAGGATGAGCTCTATTTTGAGGGGGGAGAGTACCTTATGAATTTCGCTTGCCTGTGGATTTTCCCTCTCCGACAGATATTCCTCGGCCTTGCCGGCGAGGAAAAGGCCGTGGGTGAGGAGCCTTTTTGTCTCCCCTTCAAGATCAAGGCGTTCGACAGTGGCGGCCAGATCCTCGTGACGCAGGCTGGAGAGGATGGCCAGGAGGTAGATGAGCCAGCGCCTGGGCCTTGATTTGGTAAAAAGTAGGTCGTGCCAGGCAAGTACGTCGTAGGTCCGCGAGAGGATGTGGGATACGGTCGGCGTAAGGGAAAGATTGGGGTGGATGATGGGAAGGAGATCGAGTTCGGCGCACCGGATGATGGCGGGTCTTGGATCCGGTTCATCAAGGATGAGTTTGAGCTCGGTAAAGAGGCGTCTGCCGGACAGGCGCGCAAATATGTCAAGGGCGAGGGCGTTTTTTATGAGCCTCAGGGTGTGTTTGCCAATGGTGAAGCCGTATCTTTGCTCGAATCGAATGGCGCGGAAGACCCGGGTCGGGTCTTCGACAAAACTCAGGCTGTGGAGGACCCTTATCACCTTGTCCTTCAGGTCACGCTGCCCCCCGAAGAAGTCGATCAGCCGACCGAATTCAGGCGGATTGAGTTTTATGGCCAGGGTGTTGATGGTGAAGTCCCGGCGGTAGAGGTCGAGCTTGATGGAGGAGAGAGCGACTGTGGGCATGGCCGCCGGGTATTCGTAGTACTCCCACCGGGCTGTGGCCACATCTATCTTGAATCCGTCGGGAAGTATCACAACCGCGGTTCCGAATGTCTTGTGCGCCCTGATCCTCCCCCCGAGGCGTTTGGCATATGAACGGGCGAAGTCGAT
The DNA here is from genome assembly GCA_002419025.1 of Deltaproteobacteria bacterium UBA5754. Classification (GTDB taxonomy): domain Bacteria; phylum Desulfobacterota; class Dissulfuribacteria; order Dissulfuribacterales; family UBA5754; genus UBA5754. The sequence goes on from DIFG01000060.1 coordinate 12,582, forward strand.
TCCATCCCCCTCGACGACCAGATCCAGGTCCATGTTGGGGACGCGTAAAAGGAGGTCACGGACGAATCCTCCGACCACATAAACCATGACGCCTTTCTCCTCCGCCGTTTCCCCGGCCGTCACAAGAAGACTGGAAAGCCTTTTGTCCAGCCTTTCTCGAAGGAACCGGGCCAGGTTTCGGCCCTGGTTCGGCTCATCGAGGAGGGGTTCGGGTTGCCGTCCCGGATCGCCACTCAGGATCTGGAGGAGATCGGTCCTTGTCACGACACCGGTGATCCGTCCGTCCTGGATGACCGGGAGGAATCGTTGGCGGTGACCTACGATGATGTCCTGTACAGATCGGAGGGTGTCCTCGGGACGCACGGTCAGGAATTCGGTGGTCATGTAATCCCGGACCGGGGACGAATCGAGTCCATGATAAAGGGCCTTTTCTATAGTGCGGCGGGAGATCATGCCGAGGACCTTGCCGTCTTCGACGATGGGAAGGACGGTGATCCCGAGGCGGGATAGGTGATCGTGGGCCTCGGAGATACTGGTTTCGGGTTTGATGGAAAGGACGGGTGATGACATGATGTCGCGCACCCGGGGTTCGTGTCCGAGTTGTCGGGACAACTCCGCGATAAGGCGTTCTTCGGCCTCGAGAAGGGTGATCCCCTTGATGGTTGCTGATGCAGCCGAGGCATGTCCTCCACCGCCAAGCCCATGGAGGATTCGGCCCACATCCACGGTGGGGATCCGGCTCCGCCCGACGATCACGATCTGATCCGCCATCAGGGCGATGACGAAGACAGAGTCCAGGCTTCGCATGTCCATGATTTCGTGGGCAAGAAGGGCGAAGTCCTCTATGTAGTCCGGCCGTGAGGTCTTGGCAATGACGATGGGCACGCCGCCGAAGTGGTGCACCCGTGCGGCATGGAGGAGATCGTCCAGGATCTCCACGTGCTCCGGAGTGAGCTGGCGGAAGAGGTAATCGTGGACGGCCTTGAGGTCAGCCCCGTGTTTCAGGAGCCAGGCCACGGCCTGGAGATCCTCCGGCGTGGTGCTCGGGAAGGTGAATGATCCCGTATCCTCGTAGATCCCGAGCGCGAGGAGCGTGGCCTCGGCCGGGGTGACGGAGATTCCCTTCTCCTGGAGGAGTTGCACCATCATGGTGGTATTCGCACCCACGGGGCGGGAAAAGACCGTCTTCGACGGTATATCCCCTACGGAAGTAGTGTGGTGGTCATATAATGTGATCTCCACGCCTGGCAGGTCGAGGAGGAAGGCGAGCGGCCCGAGACGGTCCCTTTGGTTGGTGTCCACGATGATGAGGCGTCGAACGGCACTTGCATCCAGTCTTTTCATCCGGATAAGCGGAAGATCGGGGCGGGGGCCGGCGAATTTGCCCTCGAAAAAGTCCCGAACGGCCTTTTCTTGGGAGCCGGGAAGGACGATTAGAGAGTCTTTGTAAAGGAGACTTGCAGCGAGGGCCGATGCGACAGCATCGAAATCCGCGTTCAGATGGGTTGTGATGACCGTGTCGGGGGAGGATCTTGTTGGCTGGCCGATCACGGCTGGGGATGAGAAAGGTGAATTATTCGAGGATGGCGGGACGGTCCAGTGACGGCCCGTCCCGGCACCTTTAAACCTTGTAGGGATTTATCGTAAGGACGGGGCAGTCTGCCGATTTGACGACGCCCTCTGCTACCGAGCCGAACATAACCTTTTCCAGCCCCTTTCTACCATGGGTGCCCATGACGATAAGGTCGATCCCCGCCCCCTTGGCATAATTGACGATTTCTTCCACGATGTCCCCCATGAGGACCTTGGTGTTGACCGAATAGCCTGGTAATGCCTCCTCGACGAAACGATCCATGGCCTTTTGCGCCCCATCGATAAGCTCTTTTTCGTATGTGGACCACCAGGCCGCTCCCATCTCGAAGCCTGAGAATTCTTCAGGTCCGCGAATGACGTGGAGAAGGTGGATTTCCGCTCCGAGTTTCTGGGCGAGGAGTGTGAGATGGGGAATGATTTTTCGGGAGCTGTCGGTAAAATCGACCGGGAACAGAATTTTTTTGATTTCAGCCATATGACCCTCCTTGCATATTAGGTTAATATATTCTAACTATCATTTTCTTTCGAATACTGTCAAGGAGATCCGCTTTGGATTTTCTCTCTCGAGTCTCCTCGACTCGACAGGGAACGAATGTGCCGATATGCAAATGACATGCGCCCTTTGCAAAATGACAAATATCCCAGGATCGCTATTGCTGCAGAGGCTGAAATCCGTGTAAAAATGGACTGTTTGCGCTGTTGTGGACCCCTGTTCTCGGATTCAGGTACTCCGTGACAGGCTTCGGCTGGGTGACGTCATTTTGCAAAAGGCTCAACACTGTAGTATTTTCAAATTGGATAGTTCATTAGGTAGGAATTCAATGACAATACAAGGGCTGATCGTGCTTCCAGAACCTGCCCAACTCATTGTTTTCAAGACTAATAAATAAACCGGATTCAAATCCTTATGGAGGACATTTTCATGTTAACGATTACCCCTGTTGCACTCAAAAACCTTCGGGACTATTTCGCGCAGAACCGGATAGATTCCCCCGTCCGGGTCGTCGCCCACAACGGTTGTTCCGGTCCATCCCTCGCCCTCGCCCTCGATGAGAATCGTGAAGGCGACATGTCCTTTTCCGAGGGAGGCATGACCTTTCTCGTGGGTAAGGATCTGTTAGATGAATGCGGTGATATTACAGTAGATTTTGTCACAGCGTGTTCTTCAGGCGGTGGATGTTCCGGATGTAGTGGAGGCGGAGGGTTCAGCGTGACCTCCTCCAGGCCCCTCAAGGCCGCAGGGGGATGTGGATGTTCCTGCTCCTCAGGTGGGTGTCACTGAGTAATGCCCAAGAAGCGGCTGGGCGGTGTCTCACACATCGTTCAGCCGCTTTTTTTTGAACACGTTCCAAGGCTCCCGATCAGGAAGCGTCGCATCGAAAACGACCTTTTCCATGCGGACCGGATGGAGAAATTCCACCCTCAGGGCGTGGAGGGCGATCATCCTGCCTGGAAGAGACGCATTCGAACCATATTTGACATCCCCAAGGATGGGGCACCCGATGAATGCGAGATGTGCCCTGATCTGATGGGGGCGTCCGGTTTCAGGATATATCCTCATAAGATGGTATGTGCCGACAGTCTGGACGATTTTCCACTGGGTTCGTGCCCGCAGACACGGGCGGTCTGCTCTGGAGACGTCCGTGACACGAACGAGGTTGCGTGAGACATCCTTTTCGAGACATGTGTCTATGAAACCAGCCCGGCCCGGTGGTGGGCGATCCGTCACGGCGAGATAGGTTTTTCTAAAGGCATGGGTACGGATCTGTTCCGAAATGCGGGCCGCGGCCTTTGATGTGACGGCAAAACAGACGATGCCGGAAACAGGTCTGTCCAGCCGGTGGACCACGCCGAGAAAGACGTTTCCCGCTTTTCCCCTTGTTTTTTTGAGATATTCTTTCCCCGAATCGAGGAGTGAAGGGGCGCGGGATGAGTCGGGAACCGTGAGAAGCCCCGCTGGTTTATCAAGGATGAGCAGATGGTTGTCCTCGTAGAGGACCGTCAGATCTCTGACTGTCGGTATGGCCGTGGAAGGGGATTTGTACATGTGCGATTTCATCGGCAGCATGGGGAATTATAACCCTCTTGTGGGAGGCAGGCCCATATGACCACCACCGGCCTTGAGGTCTTTTTGCGTGATCCACCATCTTGGATACGGGGAAGGAGGTTCGGGCTTCTGTGCAATCAGGCCTCGGTGGACAGGTCTTATCGCCATGCGAAGGACCTTCTGGCCTCGGTGTTTCCAGGACAGCTCACCTGTCTTTTCAGCCCCCAGCACGGCCTTCACGCTGAAAAGCAGGATAACATGGTCGAGTCTCCCCATGGGTGGGATGCCGGGCTTCGAATCCCCGTTTTCAGCCTTTACGCAGAAAATAGGTCTCCATCCGCGGATCAACTCGATGAACTGGACCTTGTCCTTGTTGATCTCCAGGATGTGGGATGCAGGGTCTATACATACGTATGGACCCTTCTCCTCCTCATGGAGGCGTGCGCTTGCCGGGGAAAGGGCGTTGCGATCCTCGACCGGCCAAATCCCATTGGAGGGACGAAAGTAGAGGGCAATCTCCTGGATCCCGGACTCTTTTCTTTCGTGGGTCATGCGGTCATCCCCATGCGCCACGGAATGACGATCGGAGAACTTGCCGGTTTTCTTGTCATGGACAAGGGATTGGACCTGGAGCTTCATGTCGTTCGGCTGGAGGGGTGGAAGAGGGAATGGGATCTTGCTATGGCGGGCCTTCCCTGGGTGTGGCCGTCTCCCAACATGCCGACCCTCGACACGGCCCGTGTCTATCCTGGCCAGGTTGTCCTCGAGGGGACGTGTCTTTCGGAAGGGCGAGGCACTACGAGACCCTTCGAGGTCTTTGGCGCCCCGTTTCTGGATCTTGCAGGGATACGGGCGGATTTCGAGCGTATGGGCCTTGAAGGTTGTGTCCTCCGTGATCAATATTTCGAGCCGACCTTTCAAAAATGGCAGGGGAATCGGTGCATGGGGTTTCAGATCCACGTGACGGATTTCAGTCTGTACGAACCCTATGTCACCACCCTTGCACTTCTTTCCAGCATCAAACGGCGACATCCGGAGGACTTTTTCTGGCGGGATCCACCTTACGAATACGAATACGTCCGTCTTCCTACCGACCTTATAATCGGTGACCGGCGGGTACGGGAGGCCGTCGAGTGCGGGGCCGGCCCCAATGAGTTTCGATCCCTCTGGCAGGAAGGGCTCAAGGAGTTCGCGGCACTTAGAAGGCGTTTTCTCTTGTACTGATCCCGCTGAAAAAACCGATTCTTGCGGCGTTGCTTAAATTTTTCAGACCATGCGACGTATCCTGCAGAGGCGAATCGTGATTCGCCGAAAAATTATGCGCCTTCCTGCTGGCAGGCAGTGCATCCTGGACTTTTTGGCTCTTCGTCATTTCGTG
>DIFG01000059.1:0-5314 GCA_002419025.1 Deltaproteobacteria bacterium UBA5754
TCCACACAAAACGTCGAGGAGCCCATTTTTTGAGGTTCCCATAAGGAAGACAGATGGATCGAAAAGAAAAAATTCTGCGTCACATCAACAAAAACGGGACAGGCATTGAGATAGGACCGAGCTATAACCCTATCGCACCGAAAAAGGAAGGATACAATGTTCACATAATTGATCACCTCAGCAAAGAAGAATTGCTGGCAAAATACAAAGACTTCCACGTCGATCTCAAAAAAATAGAAGAAGTGGACTTTATATGGAAAGGCGAAAAATATGTCGATTTAATCGGCAAAAAAAAATATTACGATTGGATTATAGCATCTCATCTAATTGAACACACACCAGATCTAATAGATTTTTTTTCCAATTGTGACGAAATACTAAAAGACAACGGGATTATTTCATTAGCCATACCTGACAAAAGATATTGCTTTGACCATTTTAGACCAATTACAGGTATTTCAAAAATAATTGATCATCACTATCAAAAAATAGATAAGCATACAGTAGGAACTGTTGCAGAATTTTACTTAAACGTAGTTTCAAAGGCTAAAAATATAGCTTGGGATCCTTTTACAAATGGAGAATATGCTCTTGTCCATTCACTAGATGAAACAAAACAAAAAATAAACACTCTTATTGAAGAAAATAAGTACATGGACCTTCATTCATGGTGCTTTACACCAAACTCATTCAGATTAATTATCAATGATCTTAATTTACTTGGACTGATATCTTTCAAGGAAATAGAATTTTATCCGACAGAGGGTTGTGAATTTTTTGTTACTTTAGGGAAAGATGCTAAAGGCGTAGAAACGCCAAGACTGGAGCTATTGAAAATGATTGAAGATGAGATATGTGACGAAACATATAGGCATACAAAAATACAGAAAAATAAAAAAAATCTTCCCGAACAGCCAGGCATTTTCCAACGCTTTTTAAAAAAAATCAGAAAATGTCGCTGATCGGCCATGCATACTTCCCTAAAGGGAACCTCGAAAAGTGACGGACGGGATGGACAACCGTAAAACTGCTCCCAAGGCGTCGATCATCATCCCGGTCAAGAACGGAGGGAAACTGTTCGAGCGTGTTCTGGACGCAACGCTCGCCCAGGACGTCCCGTGGCCTTTCGAGGTATTGGTCATCGATTCCGGTTCTTGTGACGGCTCTTGCGGATACGCCCGTTCCCGGGATGTGCATGTTCTCGAGATCGATCCCAGAGACTTTGGGCATGGCCGCACGCGCAATCTCGGCGCCTCGCTCACCACGGGCGAATTCATTGTATTTCTGACCCACGACGCCTTGCCCACTGACACACGATGGCTGAAAAACCTCATAGATGCATGCGATATGGACCCATCCACGGCCGGGGCCTTTGGTCGGCACATCGCCTATCCGGAGGCGTCTTCGGTCACCCGCCGCGAACTTGCCGCACATTTTGCCGGATTCGGCGAGAAAACGACGGTCTTCCGCATGGAGGACCCGGCACGCTACGCCAGGGAAGAGGGCTACCGACAGTTTTTGCATTTCTTCTCCAACAACAATTCCTGTCTGCGGCGCAGCGTCTGGGAAAGACATCCCTTTCCCGAGGTGGATTTCGCAGAGGACCAGATCTGGGCGAAAACGGTTATCGAGGCAGGCTACGGCAAGGCGTACGCCCCTGATGCCTGCGTATATCATTCCCACGATTTCGGCGTTTTCGAAACGGCGCGACGTTCCTTTGATGAATCCCGGGCGCTGCACAGGATCTTCGGATACGTGCTCGTGCCATCGGTGTACCGCGCCGTCCGGACATGGGCCTACCTCGTCCATAGAAACCGCGCATGGATCAGGGAAGAGGTTCCGGACAGCACGATCCGCCTCATGGAGACCTTGAAATCCCCGGCATTCGCCCTTGCCAAGGTGGCCGGGCTCTATCTCGGCGGTCGCGAGGCGTCCCTTCCGGCATGGACGGTCTCAAGGCTTTCGCGTGACAAGGCGCTTCAGTCCAGATAGATTTCCCCACGTCCCGAACCGTGCCTCCCATGCGAAAAAATCCCGGCCTCAAGGCCGTACTCGACCAAAAGATCCGGGCCTTTGCCCTCAAGGTCTGGCAACTGGGCCTCTCCGGGGCCGTCCGCCTCGCCTTAGCCCACGTACTTCGCCGTTTTCTCGGCCGCCATGTCCCCACCTTTGCGACAAGGAAGCGTGACATCGTAGATACTTACGCGTTTGTGCTCCGCGAATCCGCTGAGGTTTCGGCAGAAACCGAAGGGCCTGATCGCATGGTCAACTGGGTCATCCCCCCATTTGCGCCCGGAAGCGGCGGGCACCTCAACATCTTCAGAATGATCGGCATGCTGGAGTCACACGGATACCGCCACCGCATCTACATCGCTGGAGAAAACGCCTTTACAAGCGGCGACGAGGCCCGCAGACAGATCATCGAAAATTTCGTCCCGCTCAATGCCCAGGTCTTTCTCAGGGCCGAGCGCATGGCCCCGGCCGATTTCGTGGCCGCCACCTCGTGGGATACCGCTTACTGGATGAAGGACTTTCCCGCATGCCGGCACCGGCTGTATTTCGTTCAGGACTTCGAGCCCTACTTTTATGCGCGCAGCAGTGAATTCGCGTTTGCCGAGGCCACGTACAGGATGGGGCTCATCGGCATCACCGCCGGCCAATGGCTCGCGGATCTGTTGCGCCGCGACTACGGGATGCAGGCAGCCCCTTTCGGCTTTTCCTACGAAAAGGACCGCTATGCCCCAAGACCTCGGGATGAAGGCCCTCGCCGCGTCTTTTTCTACGCCCGCCATGTCACCCCGCGCCGCGGCTTCGAATTGGGCATCCTCGCCCTTGCCCTCCTGCACCGCCGGCTTCCGGACGTGGAATACGTCCTCGCAGGCTGGGACACGGGTGAATTTCACCTGCCCTTCCCCCATCTCAATGCGGGCGTCCTTGCACTCGATGAACTCCCCGGGCTCTACAGCCAGTGCGATGCAGCACTCGTCCTCTCCTTCACCAATCTTTCCCTGCTTCCCCTCGAGGTCATGGCCTGCGGCTGCCCGGTCGTCTCCAACCGGGGCCCGAATGTGGAATGGCTGCTCCGTGACGGGGAGAACGCCCTCCTTTGCGACCCCACCCCGCAGGCCGTCGCATCCACGCTCGAAAGGCTCCTCACCGACGGGCCGCTTCGCCGGAAACTCGTTCGACAGGGGATCGAATTCGCCGCCCTGACCGACTGGGAAGAAGAAGGCAGGCGTGTGGCGTCGTATCTCGATGCCCTGAAAACCACGGGGAGGCTTCCTGCATGACGGCCCGCCTCCCCTTGTTTCTCCTGTGGCTGAGGCGCGACATCAAGTCACGCTACGCAGGATCCATCATGGGCATTTTCTGGGCGGTTCTAAGCCCGCTTCTCACGATCTCGCTCTTCTATGTCCTCTTTGCACACATATTCAAGGTCCGTGTCCCGGAACTTGCAAGCGACACAGGATTCTTCTACTATCTCCTGACCGGCATCCTTCCCTGGCTCGCCATGTCCGAGGGTCTTGCCCGATCAACAGGCGTACTTGCGGCCTACGAGCAGTTCCTGCAAAAACAGCCCTTTCCTGTGGCCATCCTCCCGACCACCGCTGTCATCGCGGCCCTTCTGCCCCAGGTGGTCGGCACCGTCGTCCTGATCTTTCTCCTTGCGACAAACGGACTTTTCCGCCCATCCGCCCTCCTCTACCTGCCATATCTGCTCTGCATGCAGATAGCCATGACCCTTGGCCTTGGAATGGCGCTCTCGATCCTCGCCCTCCACGTACGCGACCTCCTTCAGGCCGTCCCCATCTCCCTGCAATTCGTCTTCTATGCCACCCCCATCCTCTATCCCCTGAATATGGTGCCTGCCGAGTACCACCACCTCTTTGTCCTCAATCCCTTTGCCTGCCTGATCATGGGCTACCAGCACGCCTTTCTCGGCACCTCGACAGGAAATCTCGTCCTCTTGGCCATTCCGCTCTGGGGTCTTGCGCTCGGATTAGGCGGATACCTGCTTTTCCGCGTCCTCAAGCCGACACTGGGAGAGACCTTATGAGCGGAGGCGACTCCCTTGCCGTCGAACTCAGGGACATCGGCAAGGCCTACCGTTTTTATAACCGCCCCCAGGACCGGATCGTGGAGGTCCTTTTCCGCAGAAAGCGCCATCATCTCCATATCGCCCTCTCCGGAATCACCCTTGATGTCCACCGGGGCGAGACATTCGGCCTCGTGGGGGAAAACGGCGCGGGCAAAAGCACGCTCCTAAAGCTCGTGGCCGGAACCATCCGCCCGACCTCGGGGCGGATGCGCGTCAACGGTCGTGTCGCCGCCCTGCTCGAACTCGGGGCGGGATTCCATCCGGACGAGACCGGGCGGGATAACGTCATGCTCATGGCCGCCCTGAACGGGATCCCCGGCAGGGCCATGGACGATTACTACGCCCGTGTCACCGAGTTTGCCGAACTCCCGGCCGATGTCCTGGCCCGCCCGGTAAAGACCTACTCCTCCGGGATGTTCATGAGGCTTGCCTTCTCAGCGGCCACGGCCGTGGATCCTGACATACTCGTCATCGACGAGGCCCTCTCCGTAGGGGACATGCACTTCCAGAAAAAGAGCCTCAACCGCATCATGGACTTTCGCAAGGCAGGAAAGACCGTCCTCTTCTGCTCGCACAACCTCTACCAGGTGCGAAGCCTCTGCATGCGGGCCGCATGGATCCACCAGGGACGCATCATGGCGCTCGGGGAGACCGAACACGTCGCCACAGCCTACGAGGGCTACGAAAGGGAAAAGGAAGGCGCGTCGCGCGAGGCATCCAGGCAGATGGGTTCGGCCGCGCCATCGGTGAGCGGGCTTGCCCCGGTCCGATTCCTTGATGCCTCGATCGAGACCACGGACGGCGTCAACCCCGCATATGTGGAGACCTTTCAGCCGCTTCGGCTTGCGATCGAGGTCGAAAGCCACCGCGCCGATCTCCCGTTCCATGTGGGGTTCGCCATTGTGAGAAACGACAAGGAGAACATCTTCGGGACCAGCACCCACTTCAGGGATCCCGGGCACCCCATCCGGGGCGAGGGCAGGCACCGGGTGGTCGTGCTTTTTCCCTCGTTTCCCCTCCAGTCAGGGGACTATCTCCTGAGCGTCTATGTCCTGGACGACACCGGCATCCAGGTGATCGACATGGCCGAGGGCATTCGGCCCTTCCGTGTCCTACATCGCGGGCGTGAGATCGGCCTTGTCTATCTCGAACACGAGTGGGAGGCCGTCTCATGATCGCACTGCAAAAATCTCAAAATCTGATCCCGATCAAAAA
>DIFG01000059.1:5376-20552 GCA_002419025.1 Deltaproteobacteria bacterium UBA5754
GATCGGGTTTTTTCAGCGGGATCATCTCATGAACCTCGGCGAATGGAGACTCGCCCTCGCCTATCCGGCCCTCGCGAGGCTCCCCCTCTCTCTTGCGTGGCGCTCAGCAGCCAGGATCGGCAGATGGAGCGGCCATGAACGCCGAAACGCCCTCATCGCCGTAAGTGCCGGGCTCGAAAAGGCCTTTCCCGGCATCGGCGCGGACGCGGGGAGGCTCCGGGTCTGGACCAGGGACTACCTCGACATGTTCTCCCGCGAGGCCATGGATGTCTTCTGCATGCCCCGGCTCAACCGGGAAAACGTCGGGGAATACATACATCTGAGAGGCATCCATCACCTCGAGGAGGCCCGCCGGCACGGCAGGGGTGTCATACTCGTCCTAAATCACTACAGCCGCGTCATCATGATCCTCGTCCGCCTCGGCCTCATGGGCGTGCGCATGAGCATGCTCACCATGCGGATCGACGAAAAGAATCCTGATCTCAGCCCCTTCATGCGGGCCTTTCTCCGAACCAAGGTGGAGCGCCTCCTCGGCTTCATGGGTGGAAGATGCCTTACCCTCGGCGAAAATCTCCGTCCGATCTACGAAGGTTTGCGCCGCGGGGAGATCTGGATCATACTGAGCGACGCCTACATGCCCCAGTTCGGGAGTTGGAGGGAGTTCCCCTTCCTGGGCGGCATCCTGCAGTTGCCTGGCGGAATCGAGAGGATCGCTGCCAGGACCGGGGCACACCTGGTTTACGGCGTGACCCATGAGTCCGGCCCGGACCGTCTCGATTGCGAGCTGCGTCCCCTGCCCCCGGACCCTGCCGAGGGCCTTGCCGCGGCAGTCCGGGAACTCGAAAAGGACGTGCTCGCCTCTCCGGGCCAGTGGTGGCAGTGGAACATCCTCGACTTCATCTGGAGGCCGGCTTAAGGAACACGCATGAACCCAAATCACCTGAATCCGTGGTGGGCTCGCGGCCGGGGTATTTGTTCCGTGCGNNTCCATGGGGGCGGATTTGCCGACGGCGCCCGTCCATGGGCGCCTCCATCCACAAATACCCCGGCCGCGGGCTTATTCCGTGAAATCGAATGGTTCGATCGCATATCTTACGGATTCAGGTGATTTGAGATGAACGCATCAAAGACATGCGCAGTGCTGGGCGCGAACGGTTTTATAGGTAGCGCGGTGACCCGCGCCTTTCTCGGTTCCGGATATCGCGTCATCGCCTGCGACCGATCGTATGACTTCTCCGCCCTTGAAAGACACCCGAACCTTGAGACACGGACGCTCGACTTCCTGGACGCGGTCGCGGTCCGCGAGGCCTTGCACGGCTCGGACCTGGTGGTCCATCTCGTGAGCACCACCAAGCCCGCCGGATCCAACGAGAACATGGCCTTTGACGTGGAGACGAACATCGTCCCCACCCTCCGCCTCCTCGAGGCCTGCGAGAAAGAAGGAATCGAACGCGTCCTCTTCGCCTCCTCCGGGGGGACCGTGTACGGAGTACCGCAAAGGCTTCCGGTAAAGGAGGACGACCCCACACGGCCCATCGTCTCCTACGGACTCACCAAGCTCTCGATCGAGCGTTACGCCTGGCTCTTCGAGCGGGAGACCGGCCTTTGCTTCATCTCGCTACGCATCGGAAACCCCTACGGCCCACGCCATGCCGACATGAGACAGGGCGTGATCCCGGTCTTCATGAGGCTTGCCCGGCAGGGACTTCCCCTCAGGGTCATCGGCGACGGCTCCACTGTCCGCGATTACGTCCATGTCGAGGACGTCGCCCGGGCCTTCCTTCTCGCCGCGGCCTACCCCGGCAGGGAGCGCGTCTTCAATATCGGCTCCGGCAAGGGCCGGTCCGTCATGGACATCATCGCCCGGATCGAGGCCATCCACGGCTCCGCCCTCCGGGTGGAACACCTGCCTGCCCGTCCCTTTGACATCCCGGCCATCGTGCTCGACACGAATCGCGCCAGGGAGCATCTCGGCTGGAGGGCCGAGATCCCCTTTGAGGAAGGGATGCGTCTGACATGGGAGGCCATGTGACCGGGCCTCACCGCTACGACTACGCCATCGACCCCAACGGGGAAAGCACTGCGAACAAGGTGCTCCGCCGGGTGGGAAGGAACCGCCGCGTGCTCGAGCTCGGAACGGCCCTGGGCGTCATGACCAGGGCCATGAAGGAGCAGGGCTGCTCCGTCACCGGCATTGAGATCGACCCGGCGCTGGCCGAGGAGGCCTCCCGCCACTGCGAACGCATGATCGTGGCCGATCTCGACCAGATCGACCTGGCCGACGCCCTCGGCGGGGCCCGCTTCGAGGTGATCGTGGCCGCGGACGTGCTCGAACACCTGCGCGACCCCCGGGGGATCCTCGAAAAGGCCAGGGCCGTCATCGAGCCGGACGGCCTCGCCGTCCTCTCCATCCCGAATGTGGCCCACGCCTCGATCGTCGCCTCTCTCCTTTGCGGGCGATTCGACTACTGCGAAAAGGGTCTTCTCGACCGCACGCATCTGCGCTTCTTCACCAGGTCAGGGATCGAGGACATGCTGCTTGCAGCAGGCTGGCTTCCGATCGCCTGGGAGACCCATCGCGTGCCCCCCCTCGAGACCGAACTGGCCGGCCACTGGCTGGCCCAGCCCCCCCACATCCGCGGCCACCTCGCCATGCAGCCTGAGGCGGACGTCTATCAGTTCATCGTCACAGCCGCCCCGGCAGGCGAAACAGGCTGGCAGGTCCTCCTCCGCTCCCGCACCCATGAACTCGAGGAGGGGCTCCACGCGACCCAGGCGGAACTCGAACGCAGAAACAGGGAACACGAGGCGACAGTCGCCGATCTCAGGGAGCATCAAAAGGCCTTCGCCGAGGCCAGGAACTGGATCGGACGCCTCCAGGAGGAACTGGACGAGACCAAAAAGGCCCTCGGCGACAAACAGACGGAACTCGAAAAGGCCGTCTCGGAATGCGCCAGCCTCGCAGGCGAGCTCGAGGCCCTGCGCCGGTCTTCCTCGGAAATGCCCCTCCTCGCCCGCCTGGGCGCTGTTGCACACCGGCTGCTTGACAGGATTTCAGGGAGGACGTCAAAATGAGTACTGAGTACTGAAGAGGTAGGTCGGGCTATCGTAGCGTAACCCGACAAAAGCACTTCACCTTGGTGACCAAGCTGAAAGACGCCATGAACGGACTGAGAAGCAGACTTAGAGCTTGCGATGCCGCCGACGGAAGAGCCTCTTGCAAAATGTCGTCACCCCGGCGAAGGCCGGGGTCCAGAACGGCTCAAACAGTCCCTCAATGCTTGGATTGTCGGGTTACGCTGCGCTAACCCGACCTACCATGACTTCATTTTGCAGGAGGATCGAAAGGAGAATCATTTTGAGAACCATTTCCATGAAGACCTTGACACCTGCGCTGTGGAGCAGGTCCATCCGGACACTCCTTCCCGTTGCCGCTATTCTCGTCTTTCTTGTTGCGGGTTGCGCAGTACTTAAAAGGTCCCCTGAGGAGGCCCTTTCCGAAAGGGCCAGGGCCTTCTGGGAGGCCCGCAGGATCGGGGACCACATCACCGCCTATCAGTACGAGGAGATCTCCCTGAACCCGGAGATGAACCTCCAGAAATACCTCAAGGGCCGCGGCGGGATCGAATACCAGGACGTGGAGGTCAAGGAGGTGCGCCTCGTCGGCCCCACCGAGGGAGAGGTGCTCATCCACATGTCCTACACCGTGCCGGTCGCCGGGATCTCCACGCCCATAAAAGGAGATGGAAAGGACCGCTGGGTCCTGATCAACGGCAGGTGGTATCACGCCTGGCAGCCGCCCTCCCTCTTCCCGAAAAAGGACAAGGACGCGCCGTCCAAAAGGGCGCCCTGAAGACAGCCGCACGGCCCCTGCCATGAAACCGGACCTGAATCGCATCGATCAGCCCATCTTCCGCAAGACGAAGCAGGATAAGGTCTTGCCATTTACGCGCGGTTATATTAAAGGGGAACATGAAAAATCTTCCATTTAGGTGAAGGAAGGAATCCATGTATTTGATTTACCTGGACCCTGGATCCAGGCGCTCCTGCACAGACCCGGCCGCGTTGACAAAACGGGAAGAGGTGGCCTAAAGGTCTTGCCATGTCCGGACGATTATTATATAAGATAAAAATGAGACTGGATTCAGTATCGCGATGCCATGTCCAAAGGATGCATCCCGGACTCGATCAGGCATGCATAATATAATAAATTGAAAACACTGGATTCCGGCGTCCTGTCTGCAGACAGGACGCCGAATGACCCCAAAAACGGAATTTTCGACTTTATGCAAGACCATCAAGGATGGGGATGAGGGGTTTTAAAGGTCTTGTCATGTTCAGACGATTGTTATATAGACCATCCGTAAGTAAGGTGGTCGAGTTCGAGCAGGGGTGGAAAGGCCTGAAGACCTCAACAAAGCATACCAAGAGGAGGGTAGAGGGGTAATGTTAAAGAACTTCCCGCATTCTGTCGATTGATAAAAAATCCCGCAGTCAAGACCCGTTAGCAACCAACAGCACGATTGACCCATTGGAAAACAAATCTATCCTATCCCAAGAGGAGGAAACGCAATGAACGTGAAAAAACTGACAGTCGCTTTGGCCGTAACCGCAGCGTCCGCCGTCCTTACAAGCGGAGACGCCAACTCCTACACCATTGCAGAGTACGGCAATGGCCTCGTGGTTCCACACGTGTATCACAACGGCGCAACCGACACCACCACAGTGGGCCTGACCTCCCGCAGCGCCGGAACCGTGTACTGGACCTTCTTTGACGTTAATTCCAAACACGTCGCAGACGGCTCCTTCAGTGTCACCGCTAATGACATGTACCCCTTCATCTGGGCGGATGAGTCTGGCATTGGCCTGGAGGGCATGAACGGCTACCTGGTCTTTACCCTGGAACCTGGAACTGCTAATGACACACCAGCCCTGGCTGGAAACGCCTTCCAGGTCAATACCAGCTTCAGTGACGTGGCCTTCATTCCCACCCTGCCTCTGGTCGCTGGCGATTATGCTGTTAATGTCGACCTCACCGCCATGGATAACGCGACCATCACTGACGCCGCCAATGCCGCACAAGCAGGCGAGCGCGTTGACATGCGCTACTTCATTGACAATGCCGAGGGCGGGACAGACACCATGATCCTCGTGTGGAGCCCCGGAGATATTAATGGCACACACACCGTCAACATGTACGATGACAAGCAGAACAGGAGGTCCGTGAACTTCGAACTGGAGTATACAGAGCTGAACGTGTTCAACCCGGAGGAGATCGCTGGCCGGCCGGCAGACTTCCTTGACGGATTCATCGCCTGGACCGTTCCGGCCCCGGTGTTTACCTACAGCATTATCTATTCCCCGGCCTTCGGAGCCACCCAGACCATACTGGGAACACACGGCATCGTCGATTAATAATCCTGCCTGAGTCAACGAATGCGAAAGGCGCCCTGAACGGGCGCCTTTTTTGTGAATAAGGCCATGCACGTACCACTCTCATCAGACATCACGCACGCATCAGAAAGAAGGGCGCATCGAATGATCCTCGTTTCCTCACCCCGGCAAAGGCCGGGGGCCTGTCAAATCAAGCAGGATTCCGGCCTCCTGCCTGCCGGAAGGCGCGGCCGGTGCAATGACTATTTTTTCGTGGTTCCCGGAAGCTGGCGGCTTCTGACCGCCTTTCTCCTTGCTGTATCTCCGGCCCTGGCCGGTTGCGCCGGGCCTGCAGGGCCCGTTCCGGCCCAACAGGTCAAGGCCCGAAAGGCCCCGGCTGACTTCGAGCTTGCGCCAGGCTCAGCCCCCTGGGGAGGATGCGCCGTTTCCGCAGGAGGGGCCTCAAGTTTGATAGCCGCGGCCCTTCATGACAGAAACGCTGCCGGGTTCTGGGAGGTCGAGGCGGACACCGTACGCCCCATCAACGAGGCCTTTGAGGTGGGATACCACCCTGACAGCGTGGCTGCCTGCGACCCTGACACCTTTGCCGTGGCTGTGGAAGGGGCCGGGAAGATACTGTTTCTGAGACCCGGCCGGGCGGGTGTCTCCAGGATCGCTGAGATCAAGACCCCCTTTCCCACCCGTGACCTCCTTTGCCCGGATCTTGACGGAGACGGGACAAGGGATCTCGTCCTTGCCCCTTACAGCGGCGCAAAGATCGCCATCCTCTGGGGAGAAGGCGGCTACGCCTTTGCCCAGCCACAGTTCCTTGAGGCCGCACCCACCCCCTGGCATCCCAGGCTGGTGGACTGGAACCAGGACGGGCTTTCAGACCTGATCTGGGCAGACTGGGATACGGGCTCTGTCCGCCTTTATGAAAACCAGGGCGACCGCCGCTTCGAATTGAGGATGCTACAACCGCCCAATCCGCTTAAACCCCGTCAGCTCGGGGTGGGGGATATAGACCTGGACGGCAGGCCGGATGCAGTCATGGCCCTTGAGGTGGGAAAGGCCGCCCGCATCCTTTACAATCGCGGTGAGGGCCGGCCCGTCGGGATCGAGGACGTACCAGCGCCCACATGGGGATACGTCTCAGCCGAGGTCATGCGGGACGGGACCCTGGCGCTCGGCGAGGAAGGGCGCGTCTTGCTTGCAAGAAAGATCGACGGAAAGTGGCGGTTCAGGGAGCTTGCCGCAGGGAGCCTCCCCTCTCCCATCATCCTTTCTGACCTGAATCATGACGGCAACGAAGATCTCATCGTCTTCAATTCAGCCGGAGACGGGGTGAGCGTCCATTTCGGTCCGTTGTGGGAAAAGGCCGTGCCGATCGAGCTTTCCGGAAAGGACCCCCAATGATGACGCATCTCTCTCATGCCCTCGTACTCGCCCTGTGCATCCTTTTTGTATCCGGGCCGCCTTGTCCGGCCATGGAGCCAGGGCCTGGGGCACCGGATGAAAACCCGGTGCTTGCAGAGGTGAACCATGAGCCCATCCACCTTCAAGATCTCCGCGACTACGTGTCAAGGCACCCGCTCCTCAGGGGCTACGCAGGCACTAAGGCGGGGATCCGGATGCTCCTCGATGACATGATCAATTCCAGGCTCCTTGAACTGGAAGGCCGAAGACGGGATATACCCCTCAATGAAGGGGAAAGCCCGCAGGACGTTTCCTATGTCCTTCGCGTGCGCTCGCAGCTTGCAGGAAGATGCGAGCCGCCTGACGAAGCAGAGGCGCGGGCGTTCTACGACTCCCATCCCGAACTCTTTTCCACGCCGGCCTACGCCCGTGTCAGCCGCGTGTACCTGCCCGAAGACATGACAATGGATGGCCAGACTGCACATGCATTTCTTGCCGCCCAGGCCGAGGCCGTACGAGATGGAAGCACAGGTTTTGACGAGGTAGTAAAAATGGTCAGACCCAGACTGCCGGCGGATGCCCGGATAGGGGACATGGGCTTTCAGCCGCTTGCAGAAGAAGACCCTCTCATAGAGGCCATTTCGAGGACCCCGGTGGGCGGGGTCGTCGGCCCCTTTGTGCGCGACGGTAATGTTTACCTCTTTTACGTGACAGAACGCCGCGAGCCGATACTCATGCCGTGGAGCGAGGTCAGGGCCGAGGCCCCGAAGATCGCGCAGGATGAATGCCGCAAGGCGTCCTTTAAGGCCCTGAGAGAAGAGATGGCCAAACGGTTTCCCGTTGTCATTCACCATGACGTGATCGAAAAGCTGAAACCCCTATAGCGTGCGTAGCGTGCTCGGCATCCCTCCAGTAGTCTCCCAGTTCGAGGGTATAGACCGGCTCGGCTCCAACTGCCGCATCGCAGGAAGTGTGACCATCATGCGATACGGTGAGGACCTTCCTGTTATCAGCCTCGGCGACGAATGCTGTCTGCATGACGGCGTGCGCCTCGTGATCGGCAACCCCGCGGATGCCCCGGGAATCGGGATCAAGATCGGCAACCGCGTGATCGTGAACGTGAGGGCCTACCTTTCAGGAGAGGGGGGCCTCACGATAGAAGACGACGTGCTGATCGGACCGCTGGCCCTTTTGCTCTCAGCCGGCCACGAGGTGCACGGAGGGGATCAGCGAATCAATCGCAACCCGATTAGCCGCGCCCCGGTTCGCATCCGAGAAGGCGCCTGGATAGGGGCGGGCGCGATCATCCTGCAAGGGGTGACCGTCGGCCGCGGCGCAGTGGTGGGCGCAGGAGGCGTTGTGACGCGAGATGTGCCTGATTTTGCCGTGGCGCACGGAAACCCGGCGCAGGTCAGACGTTTCAGGCGCGGATTTGCACCTGACCGGCCTTCCATCCGATCCCTGCTCTCCCGTCTCCTTCGGCGATCTTAATGAAGAAAAAGGCGCTGCCAAACCCGGAGATCCCAAGGGGGACCCTTGAGGCCCGGGGAGACCGCGTTGCCGCGGCTGTCATCCTCTATCGACCTGATCTTGGCGTTTTGAGGGATCTGATCGAGGCCGTTCTCCCCCAGGTAGAAAGACTGTTTCTCCTTAACAACGGCGCACCTGAAGACATCCAGGACCTGGACGCGACCAGGCAAGGGATGGAGGTCATCCAGTTCGGACAAAACCTTGGGGTTGGGGGGGCACTCAGCCGCGCTCCAGGGCTGGCAAAGGGGGCCAGATGCCCGTTTCTCCTGACCCTTGACCAGGACAGCGTCCCTGCCCCAGACATGGTTGAGCGGCTCCTCGAGGCCTTCCGCACGCTGAGCGCACAGGGCATCCGGGTGGGAGGCGTGGGGCCCGAACTCATAGATCGCCGCTCCGGCTACAAGGCCCCGTTCATGGCCCCGATCCGGGGATGGCTCCCCAGAAAGAAACGGGGCTTTCCCCCCACAGGCGGGACCATGGAGGTGGACAACCTGATCACCTCAGGCATGCTTGCCCCTGTGTCGGTCTATCAAAAGGCCGGCCCACCCCGCGCCGATCTCTTCATCGATCTCGTGGACGTCGAGTGGTCGCTTCGTCTGAGGCATCACGGCTACAGATTGTACGGGGTCTCGGGTGCGCAGCTCCTGCACTCCATCGGAGACACCTTCACGTCCTTTCTCGGCAGGCAGATACCTGTCCACAGGCCGTTACGTCACTACTACATGATCCGAAACGGCGTATTTCTGCAGACCCTCCCATACATCCCTGTTGCGTGGAAACTGGCATACGTCCTTCAACTCGTGAAGATGGCAGTATTTTATGGCACCTTCCTCCCTGACCGAAGAGAACGGACAAGGATCATGCTGAAAGGCGCCATGGACGGACTGAGGGGCAGACTTGGCGCTTGCGATGCCCACCGTCATGGGGTATCGACTGACGGAAAACACCCTTAGCCCGTAACGGGGCGTACGGAAAGGGTAGGTCGGGTTAGCGCAGCGTAACCCGACAACGGACCATCCGGCTCGGAAAGGAGGTGAGAGAAAGGAGCCAGAAAGGCCAAAGCGGCGCTCCGGAACCTGTCAATATTACATCTTGAGGAGGAAATGAAATGAACGTGAAAAAGATGGGCAAAATTTTCCCTGCACTTTGTCTGAGCCTCCTGCTCACGGCAGTTTTTGCAGGTCGATCACAGGCGGCCGGGACCCCGGCCGGGGCCATCGCCGATAATAATGGCAAACTATACGTGGTACTTATAAATTTCGACTCGAGCTACACGGCTGCTCAAATCGATCTTGGCACCAATCTTGCGATAGCCCTTGCAACACAATATTCCACATCAACCACGACTGCAAATGTATTCACCTACCAGCAGCTCGCACAGTTGGGATTCACGGATGCCGATGCCCTTCACCAGGCGCTTCTCCCATCGATCGGAAACTTCGACTATATTTACGTGACAGCAACAAAGGTTCCAAATGCAGAATCCGGCACAAATCTTAGGTTTGACATCAAGTTTTATACCGCAGGCTTGGCGACTGGCATGTACATCGGGGCATTCGAGATAAGCGAGCAACTAGTGGCCGTCTTCTTAGGATGATATGACATCTGTCATCAAACGATAGACATCTTCTGCACAGAATACGACGCTTCTTTGTATCCTGTGCAGAGGATATTACGGTAAGGAGGACGATACATGGCTATCGATCTTTTCAGCATCATGGACTCCATCAAAACCACTGCCCTGAAAACAGACAACACGCAGAGTACCCAGGCGGAGACCGCCAGCGCCTTTCTGGAGATCCTCTCGGAAATTTCCTCCGCTCTATCAGAAGCCCTTTCCGCGCAATCCCAAAGTACAAACGAATCCGAACAATCCCAAAGCACAAATGAAGGGCCGTCCGTTTACACCTACAAGGTAAAGATGGATCAGGAATTCGTTCCTCCCGAGGGGATGACCCAGGAAGAATACGAGGCCATGCCCAAAAATCCCCTTGTCCCATGGAAGCTCCCGGAGCACACCGCCCCCCTGATGGAAAGCCTAAAGGCGACCGAGGAAGACATCACCAGCCTTTATCAGCATTACATTGGGAGGACACCCACGGACGGCGAACTCGAACGGCATTACGCAGAAGGGAACAACAGCCTTTCATATATGGAAGACACCTTGAAGCGTACTCAGGCCTTCTACAATATGGTGAGGGCGGAGAGCGGCAAACCCTTGCTTACGACACCCGACGGTGTGGCATGGTGCGCCCTCGCAAACGTTCCAGGAACAACATATTACGAAGGCCCGGCCAGTTACTGCGACAGCCCGTATAGCTCCCAAAAGAATGCCGCCGCCGGATACACCGGATACTGCTGATCCATCAGGCATGGCTCGGCGCCTGATCCGGATCGTCTCCGGGCCAATGAGGCGGCTCGCCTTTTTCCTTTTGCTCTTCTTATGTCCTGCCCTGGATGCATCCGTCTGTGCGTAGCATACGCTCATGCACCCCATGATCGCCCAGCGGGCCTTCGAGACCCTCCCGGAGTCCATGAAGGCGGAGCTGATGCCACATGTCCCTGCGATCCTCTGGGGATCGACGGTCCCGGATCTCTTGTGGCAGGACTGGGAGAACCACGTCTGGGACGTCCATGGCGGGCCTGTAGCCCAGGGCCGGGGGCCGGAAAAGGTCGCCGAACTTATGGATTTCCTCACGAAAATGCTGGCTGAGACCCCCCGGGATGCAGGTAAGATCGCCTTTCACATGGGCATCCTGTCGCACTACATCTCGGACCTGAACCAGCCCCTGCACACGGACGACTACGCATTGGCGGAGGCATGGGTCCACGAGATATACGAGGAGGACGCATGGATCCGCGAGGAGGAGATCCCCATCGAGTTTCGTGGATTTTCCCTCTACCCCGATCCATACTCGAGCGCACGGTCGGATGCCGAAAGGGCGAATCACTATTATGAAGCCATAATAAGGGCATACACAGAGGGAAACGGATTTGAAAGCGCCAGGGGTGTGACGGCCATCAGCCTGCAGCGCGCCGTCGAGGACACGGCAAATGCATGGATCACCGCCTGGGCGGCGGCCGTTTCGAAAGGGCCGACCATCGGCCTTCGGGTGAACGCGGCCACCCTTGAACCCGGCGCCACATTTCGCCTCTCTGTGTCCGTCCTCCCTGGACAGGGCGAGGACATGGAGGCGGATGTCCACCTCGCGCTCTGGCAGGAGGGATTCGGATTCCTGTTCCTCGCTCCCGACGGCACGTTCAGACCACAGGCTGCACCCGCCATATCCGCATGGCGGGTTGGGGCACTCGAAGAGACGGAATGCCTCTCCGGACTCGTTCCACCCGAGGCCCCGCCTGGAAGATACGCGTGGTGCGCCGCATTCGTCCGGCCCGGAGGAGACCCGCTGAATCCGGATACATGGCTGGGGGACCCGGCTGTTGTACCATTCACCGTGAGGCCGCTCTCCCTCGTCCGCGTCACAGACCTCTCCGACGAGGTCTATCTGCTTCCGGGCAGAAGGCCGGGCGACGGGTCCGTTTCCCTGCTCCCGGTCAGACAGTGGGACTTTCTCTTTCTTGGAGGCCTCACCGACGACCCGACCACGGCAGAGGATGAAAGAGAGACGGATCCTCTCATCCCGGGGGCATTCAACCACCTGATGCTTTATATGGGCCGGGACCGCTCAGGGACAGCGTACGGGCTGGAGATGACCACAAACATCTCGTTTGATGCTCCGTATCTCCGGATCGTGAGACTGCCGGAACTGGAAGGCGTTCCCGCTGCTGGATCAGAAAACCTCCGCCTTCCTCTCATGACAAAAGACATACAGGCCTATGAAAACCGCTGGGCAAAAAGGCTTTTGCCGGTGCACAGGGACAGGCTTGGCTCTGTTGGGCCAACGGTTCTCGAACAATTCCAAATGGATATGGAAAATGGATTTCCGTACGACCTGGAGATCAGGTGGTCGGGCAACCTCGATGACAAGAGGATATTTCTGGTGGACGACGGGAGGGAAAACGGCGGGAGCTGTACGGACTATTGGCTTTCACTCCTCGAGGACTTCGGCGGGATCTGTTTGCGGGGATCGAGGATATCAGCGGCGGAACTGGAGGATTATTTCCTGAACGATCCTGAAGGAACCAGGGCCCTCGTCCCGGACGGCCTGAATCCCTTTCCGTTCCCGCTGACGGTGAAGGACGTGATCAACCTCGGATTTCATGCCATTGACCCGGCGCCGCACCGCTTTTCCTGCGATGGTAGTCAGGAAACCGGGCTACCCATCCCGGATCGGCTCATGGTGCAAAGTCCGGATCTCGTGGAAATCGAGCCCGTCGATCCGGATCTTCTCCCGAATTTTTGATGGTCTCGCTTAAAAAGCCCGAGATGCCCTGCCTGCCGCAGGCAGAAAGGCCAAGAAATTTTCCAGGAATACGGAAAAGCGCCTTTTTTCATCCCCTTCCCAATTTCACACAAGAAAATCTGCGCTACCCAGCACCAGACTCTGCGTTGGAGTTTACCCTTCCTTGTTCATGGCTTGCACGTCACATGGCACACGCCGGTGGGAGTTTCCACGGCGTAGGGAAAGTATTTGCGCTTGAACCATATTGCGGCGTTGACCAGAGTGATCAATATCGGCACCTCCACCAGGGGGCCGATCACGGCCGCGAAAGCCTGACCCGAGTCAAGGCCGAAGACACCCACGGCCACGGCAATGGCCAGTTCGAAGTTGTTTGAGGCAGCGGTAAAGGACAGGGTGGCGGCCTGCTCGTAGGTCGCCCTGGCCTTCATGGAAAGCCAGAATGAAGCGAAGAACATGATCACGAAATAGATACACAGGGGGATGGCCACCCGCACCACATCCATGGGCAGTTGAACGATATACTCGCCCTTGAGCGAGAACATCACCAGGATCGTGAACAGCAGCGCGATCAGCGTGATGGGACTGATTTTGGGGATAAAGTGCTTTTCGTAGCGTTCGACGCCCACAGTCTTTGATCCGATGACACGTGAAAGCACCCCTGCAATGAAGGGAATACCCAGGTAGATGAACACGCTTTCGGCGATCTGGCCTATGGAGATGTCCACTTCCATTCCTTGCAGGCCCATCCAGCGGGGCAGGACAGTGATAAAAATATAGGTGTAAACAGAGAAAAAGAGCACCTGGAAAATGGAGTTGAAGGCCACCAGTCCGGCGCAATACTCCCGGTCGCCCTTGGCCAGATCGTTCCAGACGATCACCATGGCAATACAGCGCGCCAGACCGATGAGAATCAACCCGACCATGTACTCCTGGTGACCTGACAGAAATGAGATGGCCAACAGGAACATCAGGATCGGGCCGATGATCCAGTTTTGAACAAGGGAGAGCGCCAGCACCTTTACGTCGCGGAACACGAAACCCAGCTTTTCATATTTCACCTTTGCCAAGGGCGGATACATCATCAGGATCAGCCCCGTGGCAATGGGAATGTTGGTGGTGCCCACGGAAAAAAGGTTGATGAAATTCTTGATCTCAGGAAGCAGATAACCGCCTCCTACACCGACGAACATGGCCAGAAAGATCCACAGCGTGAGAAAGCGGTCCAGAAAGCTCAGCTTTTTAACGGCTGAATCGGTCATGCGCTCTCCTTGAGTTCATTCAGCCATTGGCTGACTTTGTTCCGTATCTCATCCCTGACCCTCCGGGTCTGCGCGATTTTCTGCTCCCAGGCACCTTCAAATCCGGCCGGGTCCGGAAACGGCCAGTGCAACCGTTGAGTAAGTCCGGGGAAAACCGGGCATTTCATGGCGGCTTGTTCACAGACTGTGATGACATGGGTATACAGGTTGCCCTGTTTAAAAAGCTCGAACACGCATTGGGACTTGTTGCCGCTGATGTCGATTCCCACCTCCCGCATGACTTCCACGGCGAGAGGGTTCAGTGTGGCAGGTTCAAATCCGGCGCTTTCGACGGTAACGGTCTTTCCGCCCAGATGTTTCAAAAAGGCCTCGGCCATCTGGCTTCGGGCACTGTTGTGTTCGCATATGAATAAAACGCGTTTGTCAGCCATTACTTTTCTCCTTTGCTCGATGCAAGTGAAGATTCCGAAAGCCTGACACGAATTACCGAATCTCGTCCCGCACTGCGCGATAATGCACGAGCGCTTCCTCGTTCGTTTTGGCATCCTTGGCCGAAGCCGGAAGGTCGTCAAGGCAGACATGTATCCTTTTTGCCCCGCCCGGAAAAACGGGGCAAGATTCATGTGCACCCACTTTATTCAGATTTAGTCATATGACGATATGATAAACTCAAAAAAAAATCACCCCTTTGTTATGGTTTCGCGGTTTATCTCCGGAAGCCTCATCATGAGCGCCGACACATCCGCGTCATCCTCGAGCCAATGCCGCAAGTTTCCAAGCAGGTTAGCGACATAGGGGTTTTTGGCCCCGTCGGCTATGCGGTAATTCACCCACTGTCCCTCTTTTGAATAGGCAATCAGACCCGCTTCTTCCAGGATCCTCAGGTGTTTGCTTGCAGTGGACTGGGCCAGTCCAAGAGCCTCTTGAATCTCGCACACGCACAACAACCGTCGCTGCAACAGCTTGATCATCTTGACCCTGTTAGGGTCGGACAGGGCCTTCATTACCTTGATAAAATCTCTGAGCGAGGCGTCCATATCGTTAAATAGGAATATATCAAATCGTAAGCGGGATGTCAATTCAGTGTCTTTGACTGTGTGGTGTGATGGGCTTCGTGGAGTAGCTCCTTCTTCATGAACGCGTACCGGGCGGCGGCGTACCTGGCAAAGTACGCCGTTGTTTTTTTAAGATCTGATCCCGCTCAAAAGGCCCGAGATGCAAGGCGCGAAATTTT
>DIFG01000059.1:20611-22697 GCA_002419025.1 Deltaproteobacteria bacterium UBA5754
TGAAGTTTTTGCAGCGCGATCAGATCTCGCGCTCCATTCGGGCTTCCGCCAATTCCTTGCGCAACCGGCGCTTCTACTGCTCCAGATCCGACAGCGTTCCGCAGCCTGCCGTCATGCCCGCTGTTTTCGTGCCAGATTGCAGCCACCCAATTGGCAGGCGTGCCTTTCGGGATCGCCTGTCGCCGGGGGCAGCTTCACCTTGTGGCAACCCTTGCTCTGCCACCCACTTCTCAGCTTCTTCCCGAAACTCCGATGAGTAATCCTGCCTGCCTTCCATATGACTCTCCTTTCCATGTGTTAATGTGCCAGATAGGAGTGTCCATTTTTGTCAGGCTGCCTCAATCTGCTGCTGCCTCAGACGTCCCTCTATCACTTTTGGGTCGACTGCGATAAGCACCTTGTCGATGCGGTTGCCGTCCATATCGACGACCTCGAAACGTGCGTTGCCATGGATAAAACTTGCACCGACTTTGGGTATGCATGCCAGATGGTCCAGCACGAAACCCGCCAACGTCTCCACATTTTCTCCCATATCGATGCCGGTCATGGCTTCGACTTCGTCGGTGAGAACTGTCCCGTCCGCCAGCCACGATCCGTCGTCTCTTTGCACAATCGTGGGGCCGTTGTCTTCGCCCCGCTCCGGCAGGTCCCCGGCAATGGCCTCGATCACGTCGGTGAGCGTCACCAAGCCTTCCGTTGTTCCATACTCATTCACCACAACAGCTATGTGAACTTTTTCCTTCTTGAATCTATTCAGAAGGTTAAGGACCGTTGCGCGGTCTGGAACGTACAATAGAGGAGTGACCAAGGCGGATAAATTGAAGGCTTCACAGCTAAGGGCTTCAGGCAGAAGGTTCTTGGTATGGATGAAACCGACGGGGTGGTCCACCGTTCCGTCACAAACCAGAAGGCGCGAAAAACGATGTGACCGCACCATATCGATTATCGTATTGCGATCGGATTTCACGTCCACCCAAACGATCTGGGTGCGAGGTGTCATGATTAACCGTACGGGACGATCCGCCAGGCGAAGAACGCCTTCGATCATTTCCTGCTCTTGGGGAGCGAAAACGCCCGCTTGTGTCCCCTCGGCAATCAGGGACTTGACCTCGTCCTCGGTGACGGTTGTCTCGCGGACTCCAGCCAAACCCAAAAGGCGCAGGACGCTCTCGGTTGAGATATGCAGTACCCATACGGCCGGAGCCGCAACCAAGGAAAGNNNGCGACCCGTTCGGGTTGAGTCAACGCGATCCGCTTTGGCACGAGTTCCCCGATGATCAACGACAGATACGTTATGCCGAGAACCGTGATACCCATGCCGACAGAACTGCCGTAAGGTGAAATCAACGGAAACGTGTTCAACCAAGCTCCGAGTCGCTGGCCCAGTGTTGCACCGCTGAATGCCCCGGAGATGATGCCGACCAGAGTAATGCCGATCTGAACCGTGGACAGAAACCGGCTTGGATCATCAATGAGACGCAGGGCGGCGCGTGCACCTCGGCTGCCCTGATTGGCCAGATGCTCGAGGCGGCTTTTTCGCGATGAAACGACGGCCAGCTCGGACATGGCAAGAACACCGTTCATCAACGTAAGGAACAAAACGATTAGGAGTTCAAGATAAAGCATGGCAGCCACTTCTAACGGATGTTCGAAGAGGCGGTACCAATCTGCTGGGTTCCGATTTCGTTCAGAAAAGACCGTACGAGAGCGGGCTGCTCTGCAGGCAAGAAATCAACCCATGGCCGGCCTGAGCCATGCTCGGCTTCGGCATATCTTATGCTGTGGGTATTTTGGCAGCACGGATGCAACCAGGCTGGTAAACAAGGCTGTTCGGAAAATGGAGAAAGGGAGGATTCGGATGCAATAATTGCGATAAGCGAGTGCAACCCCCGCTGTTTCAACCGCGCGGGAGATTCCCGCTTTCGAAAAGAAGATTCGTCATCAGTATCCAAATAACGCGTAACCCTCCGATAAATCAGGGGGAAACAGGGCATATAGCATCTCCTGCTTCCCTTGTGTCCATTGTTGAATACGAACTTTGCAAGGTTTGTGGATATTATTTGGCTCCCCGGGACGGACTCGAACC
>DIFG01000059.1:22704-22859 GCA_002419025.1 Deltaproteobacteria bacterium UBA5754
CTCTGCCGATTGAGCTACCGGGGAATGGTGCGCAAATGTACCAACCGCACATGATTGAGTCAATGCTTATATGATCCCGCTCAAAAAAACCGATTCTTGGGCAGCGCTTCAATTTTCATTTCATGCACAATAATGATACTTGCCGGCCGTCGGTC
>DIFG01000059.1:23006-23206 GCA_002419025.1 Deltaproteobacteria bacterium UBA5754
GATCCGCCCGCCTCCACAACGGCCCGCCCCACAGGCCCCCAATTGCGACGCGCATCCATCAATCCACGGATTCAAGGCATTGAGCCGGGAGTCCCAACCCCTTGGATATGCAGTGCGCTCATGTAATCACAGGAGGCCGCCACCCTGGATCTGAATGAGAGGGGCTTGCAGTGAGTTCATGTAATCCAGGGAGGGGGTGC
>DIFG01000090.1 GCA_002419025.1 Deltaproteobacteria bacterium UBA5754
ACGCTGCCGCTTTTTTTAGGATGTCGCGCTCCATGCGGGTAATGGCCAGCTCCCGCTTGACCCGGGCAAGCTCCATTTCCAGCTCTGTGAGCGGGCGGCTGGACTTGCCGATTTCACCGAGCTTTCCCGCCCGAGCCGCCCTGACCCAATTCTCCAGGGTCGACTTCGGAAGATCAAGACGCCGTGCAGCCTCCCCAGCCTTCAGGCCCTGCTCGATGACCATCCGGGCGGCCTCTTCCCGAAACTCCTTCGTGT
Source organism: Deltaproteobacteria bacterium UBA5754 (assembly GCA_002419025.1). Lineage (GTDB taxonomy): Bacteria > Desulfobacterota > Dissulfuribacteria > Dissulfuribacterales > UBA5754 > UBA5754. The sequence goes on from DIFG01000090.1 coordinate 256, forward strand.
ACTGCCCGTGGGGAATTCTCTCCATGCGACACCTCCATTTCACCCCATTCTATCGGGGTTCGATTTTTGGTGTCCATTTTTCCCAACATACCTCAGAAGCCGGGGTGGGCGGGCACTGGACCTTGCATGGCACCTTGAGTCCTCGGACAAGACAGCCGATACATCGCCAAAGCGGCTATCCGCCCGTCGGAATAACGGCTCGCCCCGCCGGCCGTGGCGTCCTTCATTCCCCAGGATCCTTGTGGGTAAGCCCGTGGCCATACTTAGGTAAGGAATTACCCAGGTAAAGGGAAAGCCAAAGGCATCCGAAAAGGAAAACAGCCCATTTTGCAGGCAGAAAACGGTTTTTGGGGACAGGCACATCATTTGCTTTTTATTACAGGCGAGAATTGCAGACGACCCGAGTGGAATCCATGAGGAATAAAACAAAACAAATGGGATTTACCCTGATTGAAACTATGGTGATCGTGGCCCTTATCGGCATCCTGGCCGCAATAGCCACACCTAATCTACTGAACTTTCTTCCGAACATGCAACTGCGAAGCGCGGCCAGGGACATCTATTCATCAATGATGCGGGCCAAGACAGAAGCAATACGCCGGGGAGAAAACGTGACCCTTCTTTTCACCTCTCCGGGGAACACCTACACCATGTTTCTTGACAACGGAGCGGGCGGAGGAACCGCCGGCAACGGGGTGATAGATGGCGCCGAGATCATCCTGGTCCCTGCAACGGCCCTGCCAAACCGGGTGAGCTTTGATCCCGCCATTTCGGGCAGTGATCATGTTGGCGATGGAGTGAGTTTCACCAATAACGCCCTGATTTTTTCCCCGCGGGGGATACCTGTAAATACTTCAGGCGCCCTTGGCATGGGAACAGTCGGACTGCGGGTTATGGACACCAACGGCAACGCTATACGTCAGAGATCCATTCGTGTCTCAAGTGCTGGAAGAGTAAACATTCAATAGAGAAATCCTATGCAAAAAGACACCTTACTTAGCAACAGATATCATATTGATATTTTGCTGAATGCAGCAGGCTTCACCCTTGTCGAGCTGATGATCGCCCTTCTCGTCTCGGGCTTCATCATGGCATCCGTTGTGTCAGTCTATATCGCTCAATCCAAGAGTTATTCCGAGCAGGACGATATCGCCAATATCCAGCAGGACCTGCGGGGGGCGCTTGCCATCCTGCCCATGGAGATCCGGCTTGCCGGCTGTGATCCGACGGAAAGCAACGTGGCAGGCATCCTTGAGGCAACCGGTTCGCGTTTCCGGTTCACCATGGATGTGCGGGGAGGCGCGACCAATCCGAACAGCGCGGACGGAGATGTCAACGATGACAGCGAGGATGTCGCCTACGGGTTTGGTGCAAATGTGGATACGGATAATGACGGCATCGTGGACAACGGAGGAGCGAATTGGAGCGGTACGGGATCCCTGGGAAGGCAGATCGGTGGAGCGGGAGGATTCCAGGATCTGGCGGACAACGTCGAGGCGATGGAATTCAATTACGTCCTCGAAGACGGATCGACCTCGCTTGCCCCGGCCAATCCCGCCAGGATCCGCGCCGTGCAGGTGTCGCTCCTCGCAAGGGCCGCGAATCCGGCCTCCTCGGGCTTTCTCAACACGGCCACATATACCACGGCGTCCGGAGTGGTGTGGGATCCGCCCGATGACAATTTCCGAAGGAGACTTGTGGTAACAACCATCCAATGCCGGAACATGGGGTACTGAAGATGAAACCGGCGACACTGCTTCGCAACCAGAGTGGGGTGACCCTGATAGAGGCGATGATCGCCATCGTGATCCTGTCGATCGGCATCCTCGCCGTGATGAACATGCAGGTCATAGCCATCCGTTCCAGCTCCTCGGCCATGAACCGGACGGATGCCAACAATGTGGCCCTCTCCCTTCTCGAGACCCTGAAAGAGCTGGATTTCGACGATCCCAACCTGGCCGAGACCGTTGCAAGCCCGGGTGCGCTGGCAAATGACGGCAACGAGAGGACCTTCACGGCCGCCGATTTTCCAGAAATGAACGCACTCATTCAATTTCCGGCCGGTGCCGCAGCCGGGACCATCGTGGATCAGTCCGGCATCACCTATAACCTCTCCTGGGACGTCCAGGACAGGCTGCTGCCAACCGGAGAGATACTGAACAAGACCATTCGGATTTATATGACATGGAACTCCCCTATGGGACAGAACAGGCTGGAAATGACAACTATCAAGTACAACAACATTGATCTGTAACTTCACCGCATCGGCAACGACTCGCAATTTCATGCAGAAAGGTGCATCCATGTTCAATCCATCTCGACAAAGCGAAAAATACAACTCGGATGAATCGGGCTTTGTTCTGGTCTCGGCGGTTGTCGTTCTGCTGGTCCTCACCCTGCTCGGGATGTGGGCGCTGGGGACATCCACGTCCGAGCTTCAGGTCGCCGGCAGTTCGCAGCAGGTCGAGACGCAGTTCAACGTCGCGGAGGGAGGCGCCTACTCGGAGGCCGGCAAGGTGGGATTCAACCTCCAGCCCTTCTATCAGATTTCCAATCCAAGCCAGCACGATCAGCTTCTGATCCCGAACACTGACGCGGCATTTGACCCAGGAAACGACACGGCAAATCTGCTTGCGGGCATAACCCGATCGGATCCCGCCACCTGGCCATGGGAAAATCTGCTGCAGGATTATACAGACGACAATAACGATTCAGACTACCGGTATCTGACTACCTATCTTTATCCGGATATAGCACCGATGGGGTACGATCCAGGCATGTTCTCCGGGTACAAGTTCCGCATCCAGGGCGCAGCGCCTTTGGTAGTAGAGCTGGGTGGTACCAAGGTAGGCGTCAAGGCAAGTCTGTAAAATTACTTCATGCACAAAAGGCTAATAATCATGCAAACTACCTGGAATAAATATAAGAGTCAGGCAAGTAGTGTATCTCTTATCCTTGCGGTGCTATTAGTTGCCGTATCGCCCACCTCGGCCCGGGACACGGACATTTACGCAATCAATGCCAAGCAGAACTGCTACATACTCATGGATAGCTCAGGCTCCATGAACTTTGGAGTTTACGAGCATACGATTGATTATGCAGCCATGTTTGATTATCTCTTTACATTGAACGACAGTCCTACCGGTGACTATTATGATTATATCTATGACACTGTGAATGATAGCGACTATTTTTACACACACAAGAGTGAAAGAAAAAAGATTTATTTATGGAAGGGACGAATTGGAGTGACAGTAGCCACGGTTAACGGCCAAAATGTGGCCTTTACCGGTGATGCCGCTGATCCGAACTATCTCTGGTTTCTTAACGATATGGTGGATACCCATACCCTCATTGACGAGAATGGTAATTTGACTGGAGACGGCGCGGGAACGCCTCGTTTGTCTGTTGACAACGATGGATATGTGTTGCTGGATGGTCAGCGATTGCCTCTGGGCATGAGCATAAAACACCATGATTACAAGATATTATACAATGGCTCTGTGGTTGATAACGGTTTTGGCGGGTTGATGAATGCCCCGGGCTATTATTTCAGCGGCTATGAAGGTGTTGCCAGCGGCAGCCTGAATGTGGCGGAGAACGGCGATCAGGACATCTATTTTTTTGTTACCGGCAACTGGGCCAACATGCAAGCCATGTACAATCTTCATTACACCACCAACAACCCGACTCCTGCCGGAGCAAGCCAAGGTGACATGGCCTGGGTATACGAAACCTTTCCCATTCAAACAGATTCATGGACAACGCTGGATCATGTATTGGATTATCCCGAAGGCCCTGGAAAGTATGCAAAAAAAATGTCGGAGGCATCTACTGCTCAGACTATCGTTCACCCAGGGGCCTTAAAGATTCAGGTGCATTTTTCCGCCTTTGATGTGCAGGGTGATGGCAAAACCACAAAATTCAAAAATGACTACATCAAGCTATACAACCAGAACGGTACAGCGGTATCAGATGCTCAATACGACAACGATAATCCTCCAACAACCTCCAATGGCGGCTGGTCACCAATTATCAATGGCGATTCCGTCACGATCAAACTAAACTCTAACGATGATAGCATTACCGGTATTGGCTATACAGTCGATAAAATACGGGTAGTTTATCAAGTCGATTCCTATCTCATGCAGAGCCGCCTGGACGTGGCCAAGGACGCATTGATTTACGTGGTGGAGGAATTCCGCGGCAAGATGAACTGGGGCTTTGCCTCGTTCGGCAACAATGCCAATGGTGCGCAGATCGGACCTTTTCTGAATCCGGTGGACAACGACGACACACAGCGCGCCGCCATCGCTGTTGCGGTGCGGAACGTGACCGCCAACGGCGGCACCCCGCTCATGGAGGCATTGCAGGACGTGTTCGAGGACGGCTACTACGGCCGGAGGAACATCCTTGACGACATGCTGTGCCGCAAGAACTACATCATTTCCATGACCGACGGCTTTCCATCTTTGGATACGGACAATGCCAGGATCAATAGCGTGACTTTTAACGATTGGGATGGAGACGGCTGGACTTCCGATCCTTATCAGCCGCCCACTTCACCCAACTATTACGACGACGTGGCCCACTGGATCTATACGCACAGCTGGATAGACAAAAGCGAGGTGACCGATCCCGCAAACTCCTATGTCAACGTCACTACACATCACATATCTTTCGGCGCCAACCACCCGCTTCTCGAAGACGCAGCCAGCGAGTCGGGCGGCGAGTACATCGTGGCCTACAATAAAGAGCAGCTGGTGGCGGCCTTCTATTCCCTGGCTCTGCAGATGGTCCAGGCGGTCTCCTTCACATCGCCGGTGGTGTCCGTGGACGCGGTCAACAAGATCCAGAGCGGCGACGACCTCTACATGGGTCTTTTCCTGCCCAAGGATACCGGCTGGGTCGGAAACGTGAAGAAATTCAAGCTGGGCGACGGCTCGGTCAACCGGCCCGTACGTTTCATGATCTATGACGCAGCCAATCATGAAGCCGTAGACGCCGCCGGGCAGTTTCTGGACAACACAGCCGCCTTCTGGGGTGACGATAACGACATAAACGATGCGGACAATTACGGCGCAGCTGATATCCAGGAGGATGGAGTTGGCGAGGTGCTTCTGGAGGACGTGAAGTCCTTCTTTGCAGCCGGGCAATTCTGGTCGAGGCGGATTTATACCTCTAAAAGCGGCGTCATGGTCAAGTTCGACCGCGATCACATCACAGCCGCCGATCTAACCGTGGCCGATGACGAGACCCGTGACAAACTGATCAACTTCATCCATGGATATACCTTCGACGCCGATGCCGCAGGTGCGCCGTTTGAGGTGCGGGAATGGATCCTCGGGCCCATCATCCATTCCCGGCCGGTGGTGGTGGACTATTTCGACACCTCCCAGGCTGCGCTTCCTCTGCTGAAAAGGTTCATCGTCGTGGGAAGCAATGACGGCATGCTCCACGTGTTTGACGATACCAACGGCCGGGAGGTGCTTGCCTTTATCCCCGAGGATATCCTGCCTAAGCTCAAGGATGTGCAGGCAAACAAGATGTACGACACCGTCGATGGCATGATCACCCTGTATCGGAGGGGCGGGAACCCAAAGTACCTGATCTTCGGCGAGAGGCGGGGAGGAAACCATTTCTGGAATCTGGACATATCGGACATGAATCCTCTCAACTGGACGGTCGCCTGGGACTATGCGAACGCCGAAATCAGCCAGTCCTGGTCAGAGGTGAAGGTGGCGAGCATCCCAGTTTCCATCACAAGCGACGGTGTGAAGACCTACAAGGACGTTGCCGTATTCACCGGCGGGTATGACCCGGAGGAGGACCTTTTCCCAGAGCCGTTCACGGACCAGGATTCGAACGGGACCCCCTTCAAGGCCAATGGGACCATAGATCCCGGTGAATGGTCACAGGCGGACGCCACACAGGACGTCTATGATGACAACATTTACAATACGTACAATCCCGGAATGAATGAAACGGGGCGCGGCGTCTTTGTGGTGGACATCGATAACCCTTACGCAGTCACTTCCGTGGCTTCGACACAGGTCCTGCCATTTTCCGTCACCTATGGGGCATCTGATGTTACGGAAGGTGCATCACAGAAGCTCAGCGACATGAAGTTTTCTTTTCCGGCCAGCCCGACTGTGGTGACCGGTACGGACAAATACGTCTATCGCGACGAAACCGGCCTGAGAATGGCCATGAAAGAGAACGTGTTGTTGTCGATCTACGCCGTCGATGTGTATGCCAACCTGTTCAAGGTTCGCTTTTCCGTGGATGCCGAAAACACTAACACCCCAACGAATCCCAATTGGCAGATAAACGATGCCCAGTGGAGCGTGAACAGGCTCTTCGGCGCTAACCCGGGAAGCTTGAGCGGCAGCGGCAGGATGGGCGCGGGCACGGACCTGAACGATCAGGGTCGCAAGGCCTTTTATCCCCCAGCAGTCTCCTGGAGGGGATCAAAAGGATACTTCGAGGCCGGGAACTATTACTTTCCTGACGTGACCTTTGACACCGTTGACAAGATGGCCTCGCTTTTCTTCGGCACGGGAGACCGCGAGAACCCCAAATACACAATGATCCGGAATCGTTTCTATGCCGTCTACGACGACTCGTTGGTGACAGCGATGAAGCTGCAGCCACCGCCTGTCACAAGCGTGCCGGTGAGTTCTGCGCCTTATACCGAAGACGATCTGCTAAACCTGACCTGCGACGAACTGGGAGAGGACGTGATCATCAATAGCTGTTACCTCGGACCGTTGGGTGGCGCCTGCGATGCCACGGACACCTCCGAAGATATGAAAAAGTATCTCAAATCTCTTCTGACAGACGATGCCGTTTACGGTTCGCCTTCCGACCTGGAATACGGGGCCTTGCACGAGGATGACGCCAAGGGATGGTACATCGTCCTCGATGATCAGGGGAAAAGCACGGTGTGCGGTCATGTCAGCTATCCCACCTTTATCGATGCGACATCCAGCAACGACCGTGACAACCACGACGGAGAACAGGTACTGAGCCAGGCCACCCTCTATTATGGAACACTCTATTTCACCACCTTTCAGGCCTCCATCAGCGATCCCTGCAATCCACAGGGAAATGGTTTTTCCTATGCCATCAATTATCTGAATGGCAGCGCAACCTATGACCTCAATCAGCCATGGGAAGAAAATCTTGATGTCACGGATCGCTACAAAAAGTTTATTGCAATCTACGGAATACCGTCAGGGTTTACCATTATTACCAGCGATGGGCATGCTGCCGCTATGGCAAGCATGGGAGGGGCAGTCATAGGCCCGGGTCCTGATCCCAACAATCCTTATGAAATTGCCACACCCGGCTTGGGGCTTGAGCTGTATTACTGGCGCGACAGCAACAGTCTCCAATAAAAATGCACACAAAAATATGTTCGCTCATTATTGATTTGCGTTGGCTAACACCCCAAAAAATAATCCAGTGAGGATATTCGAATTATGCAGAAAAGGATGAAAAAAATTCTTCTTTACGGCTTTTGTATCTGGATGACCTGTATCCATATTCCTTCCTTGAGTCTGGCGGCTCTTGTCGTTGAATCCGAGGTTGTATCAGGAAACATCGCACAAAAATATGTAGACCGATCCATCAAACTTGATAACGGGGGAATATACCATCCATCTCGGGAGGAATTGGTCATCGATCTGCCGGCCGGATCTCCCGTTACCCTCCGGTATTATGTTGATGGGTCAGAGAGAAATATCTTTTTTGAGTTCGCTCCGGGCTTGGACTCACTAAAAAATTTTACGCCAGATATCAAGAAAGATAAGAGTCCGAAATAAAAGGGCGAGATGAAAGGCCTGGATTGGCATGGCAAGAATGTCCGATCTCAAGGAGATACGCATTGCAGCACCTTGAAAAATAGGGACTTTTTTGCCCATTGTTGCGTCGTATAGGCCAAGGATGCGGCGCGCAAATCATTAAGGCTGTACAGCCGATTTGCACTGCCGGAGGCATCCCCGAAGGGGCGGCGTCCATGGACGCACGCCATGCACGCAGCAAATCGGGGTTTTCAGTGGCATCATGTGACAGATCTTGGCATTATATAAGGCAGTATGTACCTGCACCTGAAACGGACGCGCATCAAGACATGGTGAGCACAGTTCACGGTCTTCCCTTGCCCCACGGGGGTGTGCTTCGCGACCTTCTCGCCTCCCCTGACAAGGCGTTGAAACTCCGGGAGAAATCGGTCGCATATCCGTCCATCGACCTCGACGCCCGTCAGGTCTTGGACCTGGAACTTCTCATGAACGGTGGATTCTCCCCGCTCGGCGGCTACATGGGAAGGGCCGACTACGAGAGTGTCCTCGAAGGGATGCGCCTTGCCGATGGCACCCTCTGGCCCCTCCCCGTGGTCCTTGCTGTGTCAGAGAAAACGGCGGAACGTCTCGCCCCGGGCACACGGGCCGCGCTTCGGGACCCAGAGGGCTTCATGCTTGCGGTCATCGACGTGGAGGAGATCTGGAAACCGGATAGAAAACTCGAGGCCCGCAAGCTCTATTCGACAGACGAGCTCTCGCACCCTGGGGTCGCCCGCATCCTGGAGGATGAAGGGCCTGTCCTCGTCTCCGGCCCGGTCACCGGTCTCTCCCTTCCTCTGCACTTCGACTATCGGACCCTGCGCCTCACACCGGCAGAGCTCAGGGCCTTTTTCCACCGGGCTGGCTGGTCTCAGGTCCTCGCCATCTCCACCCGCAAGATCCTTCACCAGGGCATCAGGGCCTTTCTCACAGCGCTTGCCGAGAAACACCGCCTGAACATCCTTCTTCACCCTGTGGCCGGAGACACTGGCCCCGGCGACATCGACCACTTCGCCCGGGTCCGGTGCCATGAAGCATTTGTCCACACCCTGCCCGAGGGTCTTGCGCACATGAACATCCTCCCCTACTCCATGCGCCTCGCTGGACCTCGGGAGGCCATCCAGCTCGCCATCATCCACAAAAACTACGGCTGCACCCACATGGTGGTGGAACCGAACCACGCGGATCCCTTCACCGCCGTGGACCGGAGCCCCTACTATCCCCGGCTCGCCGCCCGTGAACTCTGCGAGAGGCTTGAAAAGGAATGCGGCGTTGCCATGACGCCCTTGCCCCCTTTCGCATATCTCGAGGACCGAAACGAATACATGCCCGAGGATCTGACCGGAGACGCCCCCTTTCCGCGCCGCCTCTCCACCAGCGAACTCCGAATACGCCTCGAACAAGGGCACGACATCCCCCCCTGGTATGTCCACCCGGATGTCCTGGCCGAGGTCAGGCGGGCCTATCCATCCCGAAGCCGACAGGGATTCACGGTCTTCTTCACCGGGCTCTCGGGGGCTGGCAAATCCACCCTTGCCCGCATCCTCCAGACCAAGTTCCTGGAAATGGGAGACCGGCCCGTTACCCTCCTTGACGGAGACATCGTCAGGAGAAACCTCTCGAGCGAACTCGGATTTTCCAGGGAACACCGGCACCTGAACGTCCTCAGGATCGGATTTGTCGCAAGCGAAATCACAAAAAACGGCGGGATCGCCATCTGTGCCCCTATCGCCCCTTATGAAAAAAGCCGCCGCCAGAACCGGGAAAACATCTCCCGCTACGGGGGCTACATCGAGGTCTATCTCTCCACTCCCCTTTCCGTCTGCATGGATAGGGACAGAAAGGGCCTCTACGCCAAGGCCAAGGCCGGAATCCTCAAGGGGGTCACGGGCATCGAGGACCCATATGAGCCCCCCCAGAACCCGGACCTCATCATCGACACATCCTTGACCAGCCCGGAGGAAGCGGCCAGAGAGATACTTTTTCATCTAAAGAGCCGGGGCTATATCCAGCGCCTGTGACCGGAAGCCAGGGATCCGTCAAGGTCAAAATTCTAAATCCTTGGGCCGATGGTCGGGGTATTTGTTCCGTGCGGCAAATAGCCCCCGTCCATGGGGGCAGATTAGCCGACGGCGCCCGTCCATGGGCGCCTCCATCCACAAACACCCCGACCGTCAGCCCACAGAACCCTTGCTGACTTTGACGGAGCATGGACCGGAAGCGGCATGTTATTGACAGCCCCGCGCGCTCCCAGTAGTTTTCGAGACGCCTTTTTTAACGGCCCCGTAAACGCGGGAGGGATGGCCGAGTGGTTTAAGGCGGCGGTCTTGAAAACCGTTGTGCCGCAAGGCACCGTGGGTTCGAATCCTACTCCCTCCGCCATACACCCCGGAGAGGTGACCGAGAGGCCGAAGGTGCTCGCCTGCTAAGCGAGTGTACGCCGAAAGGTGTACCGAGGGTTCGAATCCCTCCCTCTCCGCCATTTTCCTCTATTTTCCCTTGACAATAAGGAACGTGCCCGGTTAGAAGAACAGTTCTGCGTCGTGCGGCGCGATCGCGAATTGCCTGCCAATTCCACTTTCCGAACAGGGAGGAAACCAATCATGATGCCCAATTTCCTCTTCACCTCCGAGTCTGTCACTGAAGGCCACCCCGACAAGGTGGCCGACCAGATATCGGACGCCATACTCGACTCCATCATAGAAAAGGACCCATACGCCCGGGTTGCGTGCGAAACCCTCGTCACCACCGGTCTTGCCCTCATCGCAGGCGAAATCACTACGAATTGCTACGTGGACATGCCTCAGGTCGTGCGCGGCACGATCAAGGAGATCGGCTACACGGACGCGAGCATGGGCTTTGACTGGCAGACATGCGCGGTCATCACGAGCATCGACAAGCAGTCCCCGGACATCGCCATGGGCGTGGACAGGGACGGAGACATCGGCGCCGGGGACCAGGGGCTCATGTTCGGCTATGCGTCGGACGAGACCCCTGACTACATGCCCATGCCCATCTGGTATGCGCACAAGCTCGCCCAGCGCCTGGCCGAGGTCCGCAAAAAGGGCATACTCCCCTTTCTGAGGCCCGACGGAAAGACCCAGGTCACCATCCGGTATGAAAATCACCGGCCCGTCGATGCCACATCCATCGTGGTCGCAGCCCAGCACTCGCCCGAGGTGGGCCAAAAGGAGGTCAGGGAGGCGGTGATCGAGGAGGTCATCAAAAAGACCCTCGCCCCTGAACATCTTACGAAAAATACCGAATTCTTCATCAACAGCACGGGGAGATTCGTCGTCGGAGGTCCGCTTGGGGACTGCGGCATGACCGGGCGCAAGATCATCGTGGACACCTACGGAGGTCGCGGCCACCATGGAGGAGGCGCCTTTTCCGGCAAGGACCCGACCAAGGTGGACCGCTCACCTTCCTATATGGCCAGATATGTGGCCAAAAACATCGTGGCTGCGGGGCTGGCCCGGGAATGCGAGGTGCAGGTGGCCTATGCCATCGGCATCACCCATCCCCTTGCCATCAACGTGAGGACCTATGGGACCGAACAGATCTCACAAGACCGCATTGTCGAACTCATCCAGAAGAACTTCAGCTTCAAGCCCAGGGATATCATCAACTATCTCCATCTCAGACGGCCCATCTTCAAGAAGACCGCCGCATATGGCCACTTCGGACGCCCGGATCCCGAATTCACGTGGGAAAGGATGGACATGGTGGAGACACTCAAGGATCAGGCAGGCCTTTAATAGTAGGGAGGAAAATCATGAACTATCACGTAAAGGACACGGGGCTTGCCGAGGCTGGACGCCTCCGCATCGAATGGGCGCGGATGAGCATGCCCGTCCTGAACAAAATCCAGGAACGTTTCTCACAAGAACGCCCCCTCGAGGGGATCCGCCTCGGCGCGTGCCTCCATGTCACCACCGAGACTGGTGCGCTCGTCCAGACCCTGAAGGCAGGCGGGGCAGAGGTCTTCCTGTGCGCGTCCAACCCCTTGAGCACCCAGGATGATGTCGCCGCTTCCCTCGTCGTAAATGATTCCGTCCCGGTCTTCGCCATCAAGGGCGAGGATCACGACACCTATTATTCACACCTCCGCTCGGTCCTCGACGCCCGGCCCCACATCACCATGGACGACGGAGCAGATCTCGTCTCCACCCTTCATACGGAACGAAAGGACCTCATCGAGGACGTCTTGGCCGGTACCGAAGAGACGACGACCGGAGTGATCCGGCTTCGGGCCATGGCCAAGGACGGTGTCCTTCGCTATCCCATCATCGCAGTAAACGATGCGGACACGAAACATCTCTTCGACAACCGCTATGGGACAGGACAATCCACCATAGACGGCATCGTCCGTGCCACGAACCGGCTCATCGCTGGGAGCGTCTTCGTAGTGATCGGCTACGGCTGGTGCGGCAAGGGAGTCTCCATGCGGGCCAAGGGATTCGGAGCCCGGATCATCGTCTGCGAGACCGATCCCCTGAAGGCCCTCGAGGCGGTCATGGACGGATATGACGTCATGCCCATTCGCAGGGCGGCCCCCATCGGGGACTTTTTCTGCACGGTCACCGGAGACATCCACGTCATCCGCGAGGAACACTTCCTAGCCATGAAGGACGGGGCCATCGTTTCCAATTCCGGGCACTTCAACGTGGAACTCGACCTGGACTCCTTGGCAAAGATCACGAAGATCAAGCGGACCATACGTCCGTTTGTGGAGGAACACCTTCTCACCAACGGTCGAAGGGTCTATGTCCTTGGTGAGGGGCGCCTCATCAATCTTGCCGCAGCCGAGGGGCATCCATCGAGCGTCATGGACATGAGTTTCGCCAACCAGGCCCTTTGCGCAGAGTATATGGCAAAGCAAGGCCGGGGGCTGGCCAGGGATGTCCATGGCGTCCCCAAGGAGATCGACCGGGAGATCGCCCGCTTGAAGATTGAAAGCATGGGGATCGAGATAGATCGCCTCACGGCGGAACAGGAGAGGTATCTGACGAGTTGGGAGATGGGCACCTAAAGGTTCAGCAAGCCCGATACCTAAATAGTGAAGGCGCCGGCGGAACAACGACCGCAGGCGCCTTCGTCATTTCATTCGGTTGAAGGCCATTCAGGGAGCTATGCCGAGTTCCTTTTCCTTTTCTGCAACGATGAGCCGCGTCTTCACGGCTGTATCGGGCGTAAGACTCATGGAATCTATGCCGCACTCCACGAGGAAGGCCGCAAAATCCGGAAAATCGCTCGGCGCCTGACCGCAGATGCCTATCTTCCTGCCTTTCTCCCTGGCGACGGAAATGACCTGACGGACAAGGCGCTTGACCGCCTCATTTCTCTCGTCGTAGATGTGGGAAACGAGTTCGGAATCCCGGTCAAGCCCAAGGGTGAGCTGGGTGAGATCGTTAGATCCGATGGAGAACCCGTCGAAAACCTGACAGAATTCGTCGGCGAGGACCACATTGCTCGGGATCTCGCACATGACATAGACCTCGAGGCCGTTTTCCCCCTGTACGAGTCCGTACTTGCGCATAACCTCTATGACCTTTCGGCCCTCATCAACGGTACGGCAGAAGGGGACCATGACCTTGACGTTCGTGAGCCCCATGACGTTTCTCACCTTTTTGAGGGCCTCACACTCGAGGGCGAAGGCCGGCTCAAAGTCAGGGGCGTAATAACGGGAGGCCCCCCGCCAGCCGATCATGGGATTGTGCTCGACAGGTTCGTAGAGATGACCCCCGACGAGGTTGGCATATTCGTTGCTCTTGAAATCGGAAAGACGCACGATGACGTCGTTAGGCCAGAATCCGGCGGCGATACGGGCCACACCCTGGGCGAGGGTATCCACAAAAAAGGCCTTCTTGTCTTTATAAGCCGCGGTCTTTTCGTCGATCACCTTTACCACTCCCTTGATCTTCCTCTCTTTTTGGGCCTTCTCCCAGAGGGAATCGTAGTTGAGAAGGGCAAGGGGATGGATCCCGATATGGGAGTTGATTATGAATTCGAGGCGGGCGAGCCCAACTCCATCGTTCGGAATCTGACCCTGCATGAATGCCTGCTCCGGGATGCCGACATTCATCATGATCTTGGTCTTGGTACGTGGAAGCTCAGACAGGTCCAATCTCTGCACCTCAAAGGGTACCATGCCTTCATACACGCGCCCTTCCTCGCCTTCGGCGCAGGAGACCGTAACGGTCTCCACGTCTTTCAGGACCTCCGTCCCCTTTTCCGTCCCCACCACGCACGGGATACCGAGCTCACGGGAGACGATGGCAGCATGACATGTCCGACCGCCCCGGTTGGTGACGATGGCCGAGGCGATCTTCATGATTGGCTCCCAGTCGGGATCGGTCATGTCAGTGACCAGGACCTCCCCCGCCCTGAACTTGGTGATCTCGCTCGCGTCCTTGATGATTCGGGTCGGACCTTGGCCGATCTTGGAACCAACCGCGTTTCCCGTCACCAAGACCTTTCCGGATCCCTTGAGGACATAGGTCTCCACAAAATTCTTGTCCTTTTGGGATTGCACGGTCTCAGGACGGGCCTGGACGATGAAAAGGTCTCCCGTTCCTATCTGCTTTCCATCACCGTCCTTGGCCCATTCGATGTCCATGGGTCGGCCGTAGTGATCCTCGATGACACAACACCACTTGGCAAGAGTGACGAGTTCATCGTCTGAAAGGACAAAGGAATTCTTCCGGTCCTTGGGGGTCGGGATGTTCCTGACCGGTTCCTTTGGGTTGGAGGAATAGACCATGGTCTTCTGTTTGAGGCCGAGTTTCTTGTGGATAACAGGCTTGAAGTCACCCTTGAGGGTGGGCTTGAAGACATAGAACTCATCCGGGTTCACGGCCCCCTGAACCACGTTTTCCCCAAGTCCCCATGCGCCGGTAAGATAGACGACCTTGTCAAAGCCGCTCTCAGTGTCGATGGTGAAACCGACTCCGGAACTCGCACTGTCACTTCTTACCATCTTTTGGACCGCAATGGAGAGATAGACATCAAAGTGACCGAACCCCTTGTCCTCGCGATAGGAAATGGCACGGTTAGTGAAGAGGCTCGCAAAACATCGGCGGCAGGCATCGATTAGGGCATCCCCTCCCCGGATGTTGAGATAGGTCTCCTGCTGCCCTGCAAACGACGCGTCAGGGAGATCCTCAGCCGTGGCGGAAGAACGGACCGCCACATCCACCTTGGGTTGTTTGTAGGCGTTTTCGAGGTCTTTGTATGCCCCGAGGATGACCTCTTCGAGATCCTTAGGAAACGCCGCATTCATGATCACGTCCCGGACCTTTTTGCCCCTTTTCTGAAGATCCGAGATATTGTGCGTGTCAAGTCCTTTCAGGATATTTCGGATCTCCTTTTCAATACCAGCCTCACGCAGAAGATATTTGTACGCCTCGGCCGTGATGGCAAATCCGTTCGGCACATTGACCCCTTTCGAGGTAAGATTTCGGTACATCTCTCCCAGAGATGCATTTTTCCCCCCTACAAGGGCCACGTCGCCGATCCCTATCTGATCAAACCAAAGGATGAATGGTGTTTGCGGCATTGATAATCCCCCTGAAGATATCCGTTTTATCTAACTGTATCTCTTCTTTTCGAAATGTCCATGAAAAAATGAATATCTATTCATAAATTATCCGCCTCCACCCCTACATTGTCAACTGCTGACACTGGCACTGTTGGCACTGGTACGGGGGGAACAGGGTCGCATGGAATTGACTTTGTGACCTGGCACCTTAAAATCAACACGGATAATTTGTTAGGGTCTGGAGGAGAAAACTGGACATATTCCTCATTTTTGGCTCCTCGACGTTTTGTG
>DIFG01000022.1 GCA_002419025.1 Deltaproteobacteria bacterium UBA5754
GATTTTGCTGAAAACTGATAGCTGACAGCTTACTGTCCTATGGGATACTCTCATCGATTTGGATGATGAGCCTTTCTATCTGGCTTTCATCCTCTGCTGCAAGGACCTTTTCCATGAAACCAGGGTGTTTTAGAAGTCGCGAGACCCGAGCGAGGACTTTAAGGTAGTCAGAGGAGGAATTGTCCGGGGCGAGCAGAAGAAAAAAGGCATGGACAGGGCGATGGTCCACGGCGTCGAAGGGAACGCCTTCTTTGCTTCGGGCAAACAAGAGGAAAATATGGGCAAGATCTGGAAATTTTGCATGGGGAATGGCCTTTCCGTCGCCGATTCCCGTGCTTCCCAGCCTCTCACGATCCAGAAGACCCCGCGTGATCTCATCCGCTCGTAAGCCCGGGATGAGAAGAGATGAGCGGGTGCCGAGTTTTTCCAGGGCCTCCTGCTTGGTCGCCGCTGAAAAATCGAACACTACAGCGATAGCACCCACAAAATCCCGGATTTTGGTTGGCTTCACGGTTCAATGAGGCCAAGGCTCCCGTCCTTGCGCCAGTAAAGGCAATTCACGTTATGAGTCTGGTCGTTGAAGAAGAGCAAAAAATCGCCCCCACGGACCTGAAACTGTTCGACCGCTTCCTCGACCGACATGGGCTTGAGATCCATTTTTTCCACATGGATCGCCTCAGAGGCGACTGTATCGGTCATGGTGCCAGGCTTATCTGAGGTGGTCATGGATGCGAGGGTCTCTCCACCCTTCCGTTCGCGCTGTCTCTCACGGAATTTCTTGAGCTGCTTTTCGATCTTGTCCGATACAAGATCTATGGCGGAGTGCATATCGTCCTGTTCTTCCTTGGCCGCCGCCTTAATACCGTTTCCGGTCACGACGACCTCCGCAATGTTCCGGAATTTCGCCACGGTCAGTACGACATTCACATCCATGGGGCCGTCCCCGTATTTCTCGAGCTTTTTAAGCCGGGTTTCCACATAATTCCGTATCTCGTCGGACGAGTCACAATGGCGGAAAGTCACCGATATTCTCATAAGACACCTCGATCGCTGGATTCTTTTTCTTCCGGGTTTGTCTTGCGGATCAGCGCCACATCAGGGCGCTTCCTCCGGGACGTTGGAAGGATTCCCAACTGTTCACGATACTTTGCCACGGTCCTTCGGGCAATGCGGATGTCCTCCTTGGCAAGGATCTCGGCTATCTGGCTGTCATTGTAGGGATGAGCCACGTCCTCGGACTGGATGATCTGCTTGATGCGTTCCTTGACCGTGTGGCTCGCGACATCGGCCCCATTTTCCCGCGCAAGACCGAATCCGAAGAAATATTTCAGCTCGAATATCCCCTGAGGGGTATGCACATACTTGTTTGTCGTCACCCGGCTGATGGTTGATTCGTGCATGCCCACGTCCTCAGCAATATCCCGAAGGATGAGGGGCTTCAGATGGAAGATCCCCTTGTCAAGGAACTCCTTCTGGAAGGAAAAGATACTGGTCGCCACCTTCTGGATGGTCTTCTGACGCTGATAGATGCTCTTCATGAGCCAAGTGGCCGACTTAAGTTTCTCCTGGATGTACTGCCGGGCATCGTCTCCCACGAGCCCCTTGTCCTGTGCCTCGCGCCAGTAGGAACTGATCTTGAGATGGGGGATACCTTCGTCGTTCAGGGTGACCACATAGTCGTCACCGACCTTGGATACGTACAGATCCGGCACGATGTAATGCGTCTCCTCATTGCCGTATGCCCGGCCCGGCTTGGGATCTAGATGGGTAATAACCTGGACGGCGGCAAGGACTTCGGTGATGTCACGGCCTGTCGCCTTGGCAATGGGCTGATACTGATGCCTTTCCATGTGGTGGAGATACGAGGAGACGATCTCCTGTACAAGAGGGTCCTGAATGCGGTAGTAACGAATCTGGATGAGAAGACACTCCCGGAGATCCCGGGCCGCGACGCCAACGGGGTCGAAGAACTGGACCCTCTCAAGGACCTTTTCGGCCGTTTCCAGATCACAGCCGGCATCACGGGCGATATCTGCCAGATCCACACGTAGATAGCCGTCAGGATCCAGATTACCAATGATCAGTTCGCCCACCTCTCTCTCAATGCCTTCAAGACTGGAAAGCTGGAGCTGCCAGAGGAGTTGATCGGCAAGCCCGGGCGACTTGGACAGGAAATTATCGTAGTCAGGTAACTCCTTTTCCTCATAGGAGTAAGATTGGATAGCAACCCTCCGGTCCTCTTCCCACATCTCCCGCCAATCCGTCTCGGCAAGGGCCAATTCCTCCCATGGCATCTTTTCCTGATCCGAGGACGCAAGCGTAGGTAAGGCCTGGTCCGCATCCCATGCCCCCTCGGTGCCTTCCGCAGCCTCCGCCCCTGTCTCACCCCCTGCGATAGGCTCCTCGGCCTCCGTCACATCGAGAACTGGGTTGGTCTCGATCTCCTGACGAATGGCGTCAATGAGCTCGATGCGCGAAAGCTGCAGCAGCTTGATCGCCTGCTGCAGCTGGGGGGTCATGACGAGCTGCTGGGCGAGTTTTACTTGCTGACGAAGTTCTATTGCCATGGATTCCTAAAACCGAAAATTTTCCCCAAGATAACTCTCCCGTACGACAGCGCTTGACGCGATCTTCTCCGGAGGTCCCTCTTCAATAATTGTGCCATTATTAACGATATAGGCGTGGTCACAGACAGTCAAGGTTTCACGCACGTTGTGGTCAGAGAGAAACACCCCGATTCCACGCGCCTTGAGGCCCCGGATGATCCCCTGGAGATCGGCGACCGCCCTCGGATCCACCCCGGCGAAGGGTTCATCGAGCAGGATGAATGCAGGATCCGTTGCCAGTGCCCGGAGGACCTCGACCCTCCGCCGCTCTCCACCGGAGAGTGAATCGCCCCGCGCCCTGGCGAGATGACCGATGCCCATCCCGTCGAGAAGCTCCCGTGCGCGGGACCTCATGTCGTCCTTTGAAAAACCCCGCGCCTCGAGAACGAGGCAAATATTGTCCATGACAGAGAGCCTACGAAATATCGATGGCTCTTGGGGGAGATATGTAATGCCCTTGCGGGCCCGCTCGTGCATGGGAAGCCGAGTGATGTCCTCTCCGTTCAGGGAGACCCTACCCCCATCTGGATGGATTAGACCGGCGATCATATAAAAGGTAGTCGTCTTTCCGGCGCCGTTGGGGCCGAGAAGACCTACGACGGATTCTCCGGCAAGCTCGATGCTCACGCCATCGACTACTGTACGACCCCGGTATTTCTTGATGAGCCCATCAGCTGCGAGGACGTTCACTTTTCCCCTTGGGCCTTTCCCTTTTCGTCTGGATAGACCACCGCCTCCACCTTCCCCTTTGATCCACTCTGGACCACGCTCCGGTCCTCGTTCATATAAAGGATGATGACATCGCCGCTCACGCGATTCCGTCCTTCCCAGACCTGAGCGGCCCCGCTGATGGTGACTGTCTCAGCCCGCCTGTCGTACACAGCCTTCTCTCCGGTTGCGGTACGGGCCCCCTTGGTGATCCGGACATGTCCGGTAGCAACCATTTTTTCCACGGATCGGCCGCCCTCCTCACCCTTCACGTTTTCCCCGGCCTTGACGTAATGGACATCGAGCCGGTCGGAATGGATCGTGAGATCGTCCTGGGTTGCCACCACGTTTCCCGTGAATACAACCTTACCCGACTGGTCCATGGCCTCCATGCTCTCGCTCGAGATGTGAATGGCACCAGGGTCCCGGACCGGAGCGGCATGCGCAAAGAGGGGAAAAGCAAACCCGCAGTAAAAGGAAAGGAGCAATAATACAAAGATCTTCCTGCATACCTTCATAAGGGAGCCTCGAAAAATGGTCCTTTCGTCCAATGGCTGTGTTGCCCTCGAACGAAATTCCTCATTTTTCGAGGCTCCCATGACACTATCACATCGATCGGCTTCCATGAAAAACTCCTTGAAGGGAAAACCGCTAAAAGGACACGCGTGACCCCTCATCGAGGGTCGTCTGCTGCTTTCTAACGGTCATGACCCCGGTATCGAAGTGATACTCGAACCCTGTCCCCTTCACAAGAACTCCCTGTCCCCTGATAAGAACGGGATCGTCGGAGCGCATGAGCCGATCCTTGCGGATGTAAGAAAGCCTCTCGGTCTCAAGGGTTCTGCCATCCGGAGTGGTCACGAGGACATGGCCTGCAAGCGACATATTCTCCCCCTTTACGTCATAGGTCCCCGAATCGGCACGGATCTCCACCTGTTCCTTATCCCCCTGATCCACAAAGACAAGGACCTTTTCCAGATCAAGGATCTCACGGTCCTCAAAAAAACTTGCGCGTTCGGCCTTCAAGGTCCATTCGAGCCGGCCGCCCTCGTACCGGTCATAGGTTATTCCCTCGAACTGGGCATCCGCTGCAATCCCACTGATGGAAAGGGAGGACTCCTGTTCCCGCCTGCCTTCTGTGGCGAAAAACCCCCATATGATGGCCAAGAGCAGGAGAGCTGCCCCGAAAACCGCCACATATCGGAAATGACCCAAGCCCAAACCCCTATGCACCCAGATAGGGCTCGAGGCACCTTCCCCACGCCTGCCGTGCCCTGAGGATGAGATCACATACCTCCCTTACCGCCCCGCCGCCGCCCGGGCATCCAGTGACATAATCCACATAATCCTGAAGAGGGGAACGGGCATCCCTCACGGCAACAGAAAGGCCCACACGCAAAAGGACAGGCAGATCCACCCAGTCGTCGCCTATGGCACAGACCTCATCATCATGGACCATGCACCCATCCCTGACCTCCTCGTATGCGGGAAGTTTCCCGGAAACGCCCTGCCTGAGGATCCCGATGCCGAGTTCACTGACCCTCCTTTCCACGGCCGAAGAGGCCCGGGAGCTGATCACAGCAACATCAACGCCGGCCTTCATGAGGAGTTTCACGCCCAAGCCGTCATGGACATGAAAGGCATGGATCTGTGCCCCATCGTTGGTGTAGACGATCCTGCCGTCCGTCATGACCCCATCCACGTCAAGGACGAGGAGCCGGACCTTCGCCGCCTTTTCCAGGACGATATGGGGATCAGTCTTGGCCATGGGCGATCTCGTGGATGGCACGTAGGACACGGAGAAGGCGCTCGGCGTCATGGAGAGCAAGGCTGTTGGGGCCGTCGCAAAGGGCTCTCTCCGGCTCCGGGTGGACCTCCAGAAAGACCCCGTCCACGCCGGCCGCCACTGCCGCCCTGGCGAGCACGGGGACGAATTCCCTCTGGCCCGAGGAACACGCATCCCCTGCCCCTGGAAGCTGGACGCTGTGGGTGGCGTCGAAGATCACCGGAACCCCGTATCCCCGCATTACCGGAAGCGACCTCATGTCCACCACGAGATTATTATAGCCGAATGAGGCCCCCCGTTCCACAAGCAGGACACCCCGGCCTCCCGCCTCCCGGACCTTGCCGATCACGTGGCGCATGTCCCAAGGAGCAAGGAACTGGCCCTTCTTGACGCTCACCGGCAGTCCTGTTCGGGCCGCTGCCAGGAGCAAATCGGTCTGACGGCAGAGAAATGCCGGGATCTGGATGCAATCGAGTACCTGGGCGGCCTTTGGGGCCTGTTCGGGCTGGTGGATGTCTGATATCACCGGGACCCCGAGACAGGCCTTGACAGCGGCAAGCATCTCCATGCCCCGATCAAGACCCGGCCCTCGGTAAGAACGGATGGATGTCCGGTTCGCCTTGTCAAAAGAGGCCTTGAAGAGATAGGAAAAACCCTCGCGCTCAGCGGCCCGGGCCATGACTTCTCCGATGCCGAGCGCGGTGTCCAGGTCCTCAAGGACACATGGGCCGGCCATGAGAAGGGGACGACAGCCTGGGCCCACCTCGATGCCGGCGATAGAAACGGATTCGGGTTCCTGGATCATCCCTTCTGGGTACGTGACACAATAGCCGCCTGTATAAAGGAGACAAACAGGGGATGGGGGGCCAAGGGCCTGGACTTGAATTCCGGATGAAACTGGCAACCAAGAAACCACGGATGTGTCGGGATCTCCACGATCTCGACGAGCTCTCCGGTCGGGCTGATGCCGGTGATGGACATCCCCCCATCCTCGAGGGCCTTCCGATACTCCTGATTGAATTCATAGCGGTGACGATGCCTCTCAAAGACCTTGTCCACTCCATATGCGGCCCTGGCCCTGCTTTCAGGCGCCAGGACGCATGGATAGGCCCCAAGCCTCATGGTACCCCCCATCTCGCTCGTCTCGCTCCGTATCTGGATGCTGTTCGTCCGATAATCGAACCATTCCTTCATGAGGTAGATGACAGGGTCCGGAGTGGACGGAGAAAATTCCGTGCTGTCCGCCATGGGAAGACCGCACACGTTCCGGACGAATTCTATGACGGCAAGCTGCATTCCAAGACAGATCCCGAAAAACGGCACCCCGTTTTCCCTCGCGTAGGTAATGGCCTCAAGCTTTCCAGGGATCCCCCGGGATCCGAACCCTCCGGGGACAAGGATGCCGTCCACGGCCCGGAGCCGTTCCTCGAGCTCATGGCCCCGGAGCTCCTCCGAGTTGATGAAATCTATGGATACCTTGGCCATGTTGGCGATTCCGCCGTGCGCAAGGGCCTCGTTGAGACTCTTGTATGCCTCGGTGAAGTTGGGGTATTTCCCCACGACGGCGATCCTGACCTGATACTGGGGTTCCCGGATGCGCGCTATCAGGTCCTCCCAGTCCGAGAGGACCGGCTCGCGGGTCCACATGCGAAGGGCATCTATGATACGTTCATCCAGCCCCTCCTCCCGAAATTTGAGCGGGACCTCGTAGATACAGCCAACATCCTGAGCTGTGATGACCCGGTCAGGTTCCACGTCACAAAAGAGGGCGATCTTGGCCTTTATCCCCTTTTCGAGGGGGACCTCGCTCCTGCAGAGAAGGATGTCGGGCTGGATGCCGATGGATCGGAGCTCTTTTACGCTGTGCTGCGTCGGCTTTGTCTTCACCTCGCCCGCTGTCTTGATGAAGGGGACATAGGTGACATGGACATACAGGGTGTTTTCCCTGCCCAGATCCCCCCTGAGCTGACGTATGGCCTCGAGAAAGGGAAGCCCCTCGATGTCACCCACGGTCCCCCCGATCTCCACAATGGCGATGTCGGCCTCGCCTTCGAGCTGGAGAATGGCCTGCTTGATCTCGTCTGTCACGTGTGGGATGACCTGAACAGTGCCTCCGAGATAATCCCCCTTACGCTCCTTTGTGATTACGCTGTGGTAGATCCGCCCGGAGGTATAGTTGTGCCGTTGCCCGAAACGGACGGTCGTGTACCGCTCATAGTGACCGAGATCGAGGTCGGTCTCGGCGCCGTCGTCCGTGACAAAGACCTCCCCGTGCTGAAAGGGGTTCATGGTCCCGGGATCGACGTTTATATATGGGTCGAGCTTCTGGATCGTGACCCTGAGGCCCCTGGCCTCGAGAAGTGCCCCGATGGAAGCGGCCGCCAAGCCCTTCCCAAGGGAGGAAAGGACCCCTCCTGTGATGAATATGAATTTCGTTTTCATGAAACAGGTCCTCTCGGGCATGGCGGGCCGTGGCTGCCTCTTTCTCGCATTGTTGTCATCGATAAAAAAACTGGGGGGCGACCAGGCCCAGGCCCGCATCCCGAACGGCCACAAGGGCCTTTTCAAGGAGCTCTTCAGGAACCCGGAAGACGAGGACGGCCTTGTGGGAACCGCCTACAAAGGCGTAAGTGTAATCGATATTCACGTCCGCGTTCGAGAGGGCCCTAACGACCCCGCAAAAACTTCCGGGCGTGTCATCCACCTCGACGGCGAAGACATCCTGAAGCCTGACCGTGAAACCTCCGGAGGAGAGGATGTTTCTCGCAAGTTCCGGGTTGTTCACCACGAGCCGGAGGATCCCGAACTCGGCGGATTCCGCCATGGCCAGGGCGCGTATGTTGATATCCGCGTTCTTAAGTGCCTCTGTGACCTCGAGAAGCCTCCCTTTCCTGTTTTCGAGGAAGATCGAAAGCTGCTTGACGGCATACCTTTCCTTGATGCTCATGACGCCGTCTTCACCTCCCGTTTGTCTACGATCCTCTGGGCCTTGCCCATGCTCCGCTCCAGGGTCTTGGGTTCCACGAGCTTGACCCGCACATTTATGTAAAGTTCATTCAACATCTCGCTCTCGAGCCTCTTCTTGAGGCCCTCGAGTGCCCCGATTCCGTCGTCGAAGGTCCTCTCGTCCACCTCCACCCAGACCTCGAGCCGGTCGAGCACACCCTTTTTCTCGAGAACGATCACATAGTTGGGGGTCAGTCCCTCCACCTTCGTGAGAACATGCTCGACTTGGGAGGGAAAGACGTTCACGCCGTTGACGATGAGCATGTCATCGCTTCTCCCCTTCACGGACTCCATGGAGATCAGGGTCCGGCCGCAGGGGCACGGTTCGGGGTGGAGACAGGTGATGTCCCTTGTCCGGTAGCGGATGATGGGCAGGGCCTGTTTCGACACCGTCGTGAGGACCAGCTCGCCCTCCTCGCCGTATGGAAGGGGCTGACCCGTGGCCGGGTCGATCACCTCGGGGAGAAAATGGTCCTCATTGATATGGAGCCTACCATGGGGACAGCTTGCCGCGACCCCGGGGCCGATGATCTCGGAAAGACCGTAGGTCTCATGGTACTCGATCCCCCACGCGTCCCGGACGGCGGCCCGAAGGCCCTCAGATGCGGGTTCAGCCCCGAAGAAACCCGCACGAATGCGAAAATCTTCCCGGATGGAATAGCCTTCCTCCCTGGCCACCTCCGAGAGGTGAAGGGCGAATGACGGCGTACAGCACAGGACCGTCGCGCCGAAGTCCTTCATGAGAAGGAGCTGCCTTTTCGTAAAACCCCCACCCGACGGAATGATCGCCGCGCCAACCGCCTCGGCCCCGTAGTGAAAACCGAGCCCCCCGGTGAAAAGACCGTATCCATAGGCATTATGGACAACATCGCCAGGGCCCACCCCGGCCATGCGAAAGGTTCTCGCCATGACCTCCTTCCAGACATCGAGATCATGCGCCGTGTACCCCACCACAGTGGGTTTGCCCGTCGTCCCCGAAGAGGAATGGATACGGACGACCTGGCTGAGCGGGGCGGCAAAGAGGCCGAAGGGATAATGATCCCGCAGGTCCTGCTTGGTCGTGAACGGCAAACGGGCGAGATCCGATACGGAGACGATGTCCGCGGGCGACACGCCGGCCTCGCGAAACCTTTCCCGGTAGAACGGGACGAGATGATGTACCCGGGACACCATGTCCCGGAGCCTTCGCGCCTGGAGGGCCTCCATGGCCTCCCGGGGCGCGCCTTCGATTGAGTTCCACATGGCTTAGAGCCATCCTTTCCGAGGCTGCGCGTCATTTCTCGATCCCTCGACAGCCCCATTCCTGAAAACTCTCAAACTCCATGGCTTTATTTCAGCCCGGATGGGATGTCAACCCCGTCTATTTCTCGATCCCTTCCCTGGCCTGCACACCGGAACGGAAGTAGTGTTTCACCTCCTCCATGCATGTGACGAGATCCGCATATCGGAGGATCCCTTCAGGCATCCCCCGCCCCGTGAGGACGACCTCCACATGCTGCGGCCTCTTTTGGAGAAATTCCACGACCCGCTCCACAGAAATGAGCCCCATTCGGAGGGCGCAATTCACCTCGTCGAGGACAACAAGATCGTATCTCCCGCTCATCATGGCCCGTTCCGTCTCCTCCAGCCCATGGACGGCCAGGGAGGCGTCTTCCGCGTCCGGCCGTCCCCGAACGAAACTGCCGCTCCCGAACTGAAGCACCGTCACTCGATCTCCAAGACCTTCAAGGGCCTTGATCTCGCTGTATCTGCCTTTCTTAAGGAACTGGACGAAGAGGACCCGCCACCCCGCACCCACCGCCCTCAGGACGAGTCCCAACGCCGCGGTTGTCTTTCCCTTGCCTTTTCCGGTATAGACGTGGACATATCCCTTTACGCGTTTTGCCGAGCCGTATTCACTCATCACCGAACCCATGACTGAATAAGCCGACGGCCGGGGTATTTGTTCCGTGCAGCAAATAGCCCCTGTCCATGGGGGCGGATTTGCCGACGGCGCCCGTCCATGGGCGCCTCACTCCATAATACCCCGGCCGTCGGCCCACAGATTCAGGTTGAGATAACACATATCCCACAGCGGTCATCATTTCCCCCCCGCCTCCTTGTCGGATGGGGACAAAGGGGAAAAGATGGAAAAGGGAAGCTTTACCGTCCGCTCGACAAAACCGAGGAGACCCGAGCCAACGGCACTTGGGGGAAGGATCGTCACGGATGGATCGGAGAGCGGACCTCGCACCCCCACAGGGATGCTGATGAAGGCGCCATCCTTGCCACCGAAAATTTTGCCGATGAGAGGGATGTTCCGTAGTACTAAATCGACCGTCTTGAAGGGCGCGATGAGAATGGTCAGGTCCGAATCGAACTCCGCAAGATCCACCTTGCCTTCACCGAAGATGTTGAGACCCTTGCCGTTCACGAAGAGGTGCTCGATTTTAAAGACGTTGTCAGCGATCGCCCCTTCCATGTCGAACTTGTCATAGGCAAATCCCTCGGTAAAAAGATCGGGGAGCCCACCTGAAAAGATGTCGAGGACATTGACGACGCTGAAGACCTTTGCAAGGAGGGTGAGCCTGCGGATTCGTCCGTCCGAGGAGCTGACCGCGACCGATCCCGAGTCCCACAAAGGATATCTCCCCGAAAGCTGAATGTCCGTGGTGAACTCCCCTTCGATGACATCCTGCCCGACACCAAGGCACGAAAGCGTGGTCTCAAGGCGGGGAATGGCCTTCTCAGGCCCAGGTACCGCTCGGACCGTGACATCCAGGTCCATTTCTCCACCTTCCCAATGAAGGGCTCCAGCCACATCCAATCCGCAAAGATCGGCATGTGTCACGTCGAAACGCGTCCTGCCGGTGGGCTCGATCACGAGCCCACCCTCGAGGAGATGAAAGACAAGGGGCCCCTTTCCCGATCGGACAAGTTCAAATACGTCAAGCGAAACCTGCGCACGCACTCTTATATTCCAGGCCCCCTCGTCATCGCCCTTCTCCATACCTCCTGTGCCATTTCCGTCCCGTCCGTCCGGTACCGGGGTCAATACGTCCCTGATCGTCCCAGAGGATATGCGCCCACCCTCCACAGCCAGATTGAACGAAATACCGTCGCCGGTCACGGATACCTCCCCGTTCCCCTCCACTGATTCGCCATCGTGGGCCAGAACGAGCCGATTGATCCGGACCGCATGGATCCCCTCTGCCATAACGGCGAGATCCCTGACCAGCACGGGCTGCGCCAATCCCCACCTCCAGACAAGGTCTTGCGCGGCAAACTCCCCTGCGATCTTGCCTGACAAGGGATGCGCAGGGTCATAGTCGGCGTGAAAGGTCCCGACAATTGACCCATGGAGCAGGTCGTTTCTCTGTAGAAGGCGATCGAGCGATTGTCCATGCACCTCACCGGAAAAACCCACGGAAAAGGACCTATCCGGAGGGCCGCGAAAGTCAAGGGAGAATTCCCCCACGTTTGCCCCGTCCCGGATCGAGATGGCCCGTATGAAGACCGCGCCTTTGTGGACATCGAGGTCGATAAATGCCTCTGGCACCTGCGTTCCCCTGGGCGCCTCAGGAGAGATATTCCCCTTGACAGAGACCGGCCCCTCTCCCCATGAGACCTTGAGATCGTCCACCCTGCAGGGAACGGCGGGCAGATAGGGCTCTGGGATCCAGTCCTTCTCATCCACCCAGCGGGCGATTCCTTCGCGGGCGGTCCCGGCAAGAACGAGCTTTCCTCGCCATTGACGGAATCGGTCATGGGCGAGATCCCCTGAAACCTGGACGGGCTGGCCGTCCAGTTCACCGGTGATAGACCGGAGCGAGAAGGATCTCTGGGTAATCGTGCCTGAGCCTGACTTGACGCGGGCGGTTCCCGGAAGGAACGGAGAAACAAACGTGACGCCTGGACGGGCCATTGCGCTCACCCGGTACTCCCATTCATCCGGGGCCTCAGCCCCCCCCAGGAAGGATCCGTCCTCTACATCCACACGCCCCCCTGCCGTGGTCACGACCTTGGAGATGGCCCCGGCAATCCTTGGGAACGAGGCGAGCCATCCTCGAAGCGGGCCCACGTCCACAGACCCGGAAACGGACTTAATCTCGATGCGGATCCCATCCTTCCACGTGACCGATCCAGCCGACGCCTTAACCTCGTGAGGACCCAGGAGACCCGAAAGGCCCGCCCACGAAACCTGGTCGCGAGATATGACCATCTCACCTCCCCGTGGGGAAACAGGCCACGGAAGACGCCCGTAGGAAACAGTACAGTCCGCCTCTTTAATCCTGATGCGTGCGGTCGGCCGTTCCCTGTCATCCCCAATGGAAAGGTGTATGAACATC
Organism: Deltaproteobacteria bacterium UBA5754; assembly: GCA_002419025.1. Lineage (GTDB taxonomy): Bacteria > Desulfobacterota > Dissulfuribacteria > Dissulfuribacterales > UBA5754 > UBA5754. The sequence continues at coordinate 12,435 of DIFG01000022.1, forward strand.
TCGCCCGTCACCTCTCTGATGCGGGGAAGCTCTTCCCGGACGATACCCTGGCTGAAAATCCTCTCGATAAGGGGCGGAACCTCCGAGACCTTTCCATGAAAATCCCCTTCGAGGCGAAAGGCCTTGTCCTTTTTCGTGAGTCTGAAGACGAGGTCCCCGTTTTCACCTTCTATGCCCCCCAATCGCACCGAAAGTCCAGACCCTGTAAGGAGACCGTCCTCGATACGGATGGGGCCTGAAACCCGATCAAGCAGGAGATCCGGCCGTGGAACATGGATTTCGGCACCCTCAAGTAGGGCGGTGACCGTCATGGCATCGATCCTTCCGAACTCCGCAGACCTTCCGGTAAAATAGTATCGTGCCTCCCGGGCTACGCCTCCACGGACCACGTCGCATATCTCACGCACCCGCTTTTCCCATCCGAAAAGGATGAGGAGCTTTTCCCGGATGCCCCCGAGATCCGCGTCCGTGAAAGTGAGATCCACGTCCCAGAGGCCCGTTTCATCCTCCCCCGGCGTCCTGGAAAGGGTCCCTCTCATGGAAAGGCCGGGATCCGTGGCCTTAAATTCCGAGATCTCGATGCCGAGCCTTGCCCCATCACGCTTCACCATGGCATTGAAATAACCGCAGGAAAAGGCGAGCTTTCTTCCCTCCGGACGAAGGGTGAGACAGGGGACATCCCCTGAGACACGGGCGGTGAAGAGATCAGTCCCCTTCCCTTCCATGTAAACATGTACGGAAAGCTCGGAATCCACGGGTACGTAACCGTTTCCTGAAAGGTCCTTGGGGATGAGGAGATGGGGCCGAAGCCCCTCCCCCCGAAGCGTCGCTTTGTAGGAGCGGTCAAGGGGCCGGTAAATCCCCTTTACATCCGCATTCTTCACAAAAGGGGTACGGAATGAGCCCTCGAAAGAGATCTCGTCCTGTAAAAAAGAGACCTCTATGGAAACGCCCGTGCCGGCAAGGACCCCCTTTCGGAAGCGCCCCTCCCATTCCGCCCCTTCATCCCATGCGACACTCCCGTCCCTGATGGCGATTCGGGTGATGGGAAGCCTTGTAAGCAATCTTCCCTCCTCAGCCTTTTCTGGCAGGCCTTTCACGCGGACGACCGGGGAATCGAGATCGAGGGCAACAAGGAAACGCAGGGAAAAGAGGGAACGCACATCCGGTCGGACCAGGATCCTAGGTGCCTCTGCCAAGAATTCCCGCGTATCGACCCTGACGGTCGAGACCCTGAGACCCGGCGCGGGGAGCCATCTCCACTCGGCCTTCCCGAACGTGACAGTCCCCCGGATTTCCCGGGAGACGGCATCAAGGACATCCGCCGTCATCCTCTCAAGGGGGAGAAAAAAGGGGGCGAGCAGGATGACCGCTATGATCGCGGCAAGGACGGAAAAGGCGACGACGGCGGCCCGCTTACGCATAAAGTGGGAGTATCCGGTCGAGGAGCCGTCTCAGGGCCGTGATCTTGTGGGCATGGGGCCCCATGCAGAGCGCATCAAGATTTGCGAGGGCAGCCGGGATATGTTCGCGGAACCGGGCCTTGCCCTTGACGAGGGCAAGGTGCGCATAGGCGCCAAGGGCCTGGAGCATCCGTAGTACGGCGAGCACATGAAGGCCTTTGCTGAAGCGAATCGGATCCAGCAGGACGCCGAGGCAGGTGAGCTCATCGAGATAAGAGGCGATGAGTGGTCCATGGCTCTGGCTGGGAAGGCCCACATAAGGATCGAAAAGGAGGGATGCGACGTCATAGCCCAGGGGGCCAAAGCGCCCACCCTGGAAATCCACGATGCCGATCCCGTCGCCATTTACGAGGATGTTCCTCGACTGGAAGTCCCGGTGGAGAAAAAAATCCTGCCCAGGGAGATCGTCAACCAGGGCGGAAAAACCGCGAAGCTCGTCTTCGAGGCCGTCAAGGCCCGTTAGCCCCATGAGCCCCCGGGCAAAGGAGAAAAGGAAGTAACGTGCCTCGCGTTCGAAGGCAAAGGCCCCGTTGTAGCAAGGGGTGTCGAAACACCAGGAAGGATCAAAGCCCCGGGCGCCCATGACCTGCATGCGTGCGAGATGCCGAAGCACGGCGCGGTAACGCGCCTCCACCGCGTCCCAGCGGCCCGAAGCCCTGTATTCAAGGACCTCCTCCTCGAGATGCCTTCCCTCGATGAAGGAGACATGGACCACGCCGCTCGCCTCGTCAAAGGCGAGTATCTCCGGAACGGGTATGCCCGCCCGGCGAAGATGGGTCCCTATGCGAACGTAGCTCAGGGCCTCGCGTTTCCCTGCCTCCCCAGGGGAAGGATGGACGGCGATGGCCTTCCTGACGCCGGATCCAGTCACCATGAAGACCCTGTCCGAACCGTCCGGCCTTATCTGGATTGGGCTTCTTTCCATGCGCTTTGATCCGCATCATACTACGCCAAGAAAAAGCCTTCCAGAAAAAAAAGGATGCCTATTCCAATCCCCATGCGTGTCGGCAGTCAGGTCGCTCTATGCCGTGTCGTCGATCTCGGCCTACGTGACCTCGCCGAAGAGGCCTAACTGAACGGCCTTCCTCCCACCCTTGCTCCCCCCTGCCTGCGGGGGATATGCGGTCATGGACTCGCGCCGATGAATGGGTTCAGGAGACCGATACCGCAACCTTCGAAGTCGCGGATGTTATGGGTCACCACGGTGAGCGCGTGGACTTGGGCCGTGGCGGCAATGAACATATCGGCTTGTTCCCGGACGATGCCTCGCATGGTGAATTCGCCGCGCAATTCGCCAGCGCGACGGGCAATGGCCTCGGTGATCGGAATTATTTCGTGACGTTGGAAATAACGCTCCATCTAAACGCGAAGCCGCACACTGGGCCGCCAGGCGAGGCCGAAGAAAAGTTCCTCCACGCTGATGACGGAAGAATGAGGTCTGTTGACAATAGTGGACACCAAAGGATTCATGCAGCGAGTTCTTTTTCATAAAATGTCTTTTCAAAGGTGGCGGGCGAAAGGTAGCCGAGTTTCTTCTGGCGTCTTTGCCGGTTGTAGAAAATTTCGATGTATTCCGTGATCTCCCGTTGGGCCTCCTTTCTGGTGGTGAAGTGTCGATGAAAGGCGAGTTCGGTTTTAAGGAGCCCCCAGAAGCTTTCCATGGGGGCATTGTCGAAGCAGTTGCCCTTTCCGCTCATGGAAGGCCGCATCCCGAATTGTTCGAGAAGGCTGCCGAATTCCTGGGAGCAGTACTGGCTGCCGCGATTCGAGTGGTGAAGAAGTCCTGTCTTTAGGTTTGGTGGTGAGTCTCGCACGGGAAAGCGACTCCATCACGAGATTCCTGGTCATTCGTGGCCCCATGGCATAGCCAACGATCTTCTTACTGCACATATCCTTGTGGGCTGCGAGATAAAGCCATCCTTCATCCGTGGGGATATAGGTTATGTCGCTCAGCCAGACCTGGCCCGGTGACGACGTATGGAAGTCCTGCTTCAAGAGGTTG
>DIFG01000063.1:0-34726 GCA_002419025.1 Deltaproteobacteria bacterium UBA5754
TCCACACAAAATGACGAAGAACCATCACGATTCGCCCCTACATCGTACGCCGCATGGACTGGAAAATTGAAGCAACGCCGCGAGAATCGGGTTTTTGAGCGGGATCATTTCGATGATTCGCCTCCTTTGAGAAGCAGGTTCACCCCATACCAGAAGGCGGTGTACCACGCCGGTCCGGCGACCCTGCCCTGAAGGATCTGATATGCCCCCCAACCCGCCAGGGCGAGAAACGCGGCGGTTGGGATGTCGATCTGTCCGTTCGTTCCGGTCGTCACCGCGGAATCCAGGGTTCTGTATCCGTCCTTTATCCTTCTGGACAAGGGGCGAGTGCGTGTAGATGGCCGCCGTATGATGGTAAAAAGGCCGTGTGTCTCTGCCACTTGACCGATTTGTCCAAGTGTTGAACGATGCATGATGAGTACACCGGCGGTCGTGGGGTTGGCCCCAACCTTCGTGACCATGTCGCTATTGGAAAATGCCTTCTCTACGTCTGCGAAATAGCCCGTGTCATATCTTTTTTCAGGGATCCTGAGGCGGATTCTCCCCGTACTTTCGTGAGCGACAGACGCCTCAGGAAGTCTTTTCACCCTCTTCCACCGGGGCAGCCAAGGTGCTCTTGGTATGCTCTTCCTCGATTTCGGCCTGCACCTCGGCCCACATGTCCTCGATGGACTCACCAAGCTCGGCGGCGGCCTCCTTCCCTTTTTCGAAAAAGAGAAATCCGCTTTTAATGAGGGCCTTGGCAACGGGTTTGACGGCCTGGCCCACGACAGGAATGAGTTTGGGGGCGACGGCTGCGGCGCCCAGCCCTATGGCAAGACCTGCCAGTGTCTTGTTTTTGAAGATATCTTCGACGATACCCACGGTTTTTCCTCCCAATTTATATAAATGAAGATACCGAAATATTATAACTCACGCAAATAGGAATATTCATTACTTTCCTCATAAGGATCTTTCCTGTTTGCGGGCAGAGGGAGGGGATCTCTGTGGGTCCTTTCTTTCAGACGGCATGGTCGCCCCATTCCCGGGCAACAGGAATCCATGCCGCCATTTCAGACAGGAACGGGGGGCTTATGACTCTCTATAGAGGCGTTTGTAGCCCGGAGTTTATGCCGCTGAAAAAATCATTAAGATATTATGCCGTCTGCCTTCCGATAATGCAGGCACGCAATTCTTAGGCATAAGACGCGAGAAACGGTTTTTTTCGCCGCTATCGGGACCTGGATGTAAAGGCTATATGAGTGCTGATACGAAGGAGAGGCCCATGGATTCAAGGGCCTTTTCCGCAGCGTATCCGAAGATGGCCTTTCCGATAAATTCACCGGCGACCGCGGCCTGTCTGCTGACAAAATCCTTCTGTTCGATCTTTGTGCGGTCAAAATAGCCCGAGTTTTCCAGGGTCGTGAGGATGATGTCGTGATGGAGGACGTTTTTATCGTACGTGATGAGAATGCTACCCGTTGTTGTGTTGGTCTCGACAGACCTCACTCCCCGGAACTGTCTAGCTATGGTGGAGACATGTTCGGCCCGTGCGGGATTCTTTTTGATCAATGGGGTCTTGATCCGGATCCTGCCTGCAACCTCATGAAGATAGTAGCTCATGATGTCCTCTCCAGAAATGGGATCTTTTGATACGTTTTGCACATGGGATATGCAGAGCATCTGAATCTGATGCAGGTCTCTTCCCGTCTGTACACGTACATTATGTGACCGCATAACGGACATATGGTCCTGGATTCCGGGAGCGGTTTTCGCTTTGCGGAGCCGGAAAACTGGCGTCCGCATGACAGGCACAGATAGCGTTGTTTTCCTCTTCCAGTCTTGCCATATCGGTATATGGTGTCTGATCCGCAATCAGGACAGCGCAATTCCATATGGCTTAATACCTCTCATTTGTTACAGACTTGTGACAAAATTGTGACAATTCTGTGACAATAACGGTTGAGAGATGAGAGGTTCTCTTGAGGGGATTAACTGGTGGACGTATAAAGGAAATGGGGCTTACGCGATAAAAAACTCTCCTGACAAGTGAGGAAGCCGACATGTCCCGAATCGTGATCGAAAAAAGGCATGCACTTGACGTAGAGGAGGCACGGCGCCGAATAGTTCCTGTTATCGAGGAAACGGCCAGGACCTATGGTCTTGATGTCACTTGGGAAGATGGCAGATGTTTTTTCACCGGTCCGGCAACCGGTCATGTGAATGTGTCAGAGGAATCCGTGCGTCTCGATGCACGGCTTGGATTTGCCGCCCTCTTTTTTCGTTCCGCCATCGAGAGACAGGTGCGGGAGAGCCTTGAAAAGGCCCTGAGTGACCAAGAAGATGATCGTGATCCTAGTGCTTGATGCCGCTTTAGAGGTTCTCTTGAGATGAGGGATCACCCGAAGACGGTATTGTCCAGTTCCTCGATAGGCTTGTGGCGGATATCCTTTCCCTTTACGAGGTAGATGATCGCCTCACCGATGTTTTTGATGTGATCCCCGATCCTCTCCAGGGAGCGGGCTGTCCAGATCATGTTGAGAGAACAGGGAATGAGCCGCGAGTTTTCCATCATGGTGAGAACAAGCTGCCTAATGAGTGCCTCATACTTGTCGTTGATGTCGCGATCCGCACGTATGACAGCGATAGCCTTTTCCAACTCCATATGTTCAAAGGCCGAGAGAACATCATGCAGGGAGACAAGGATATTTTCCCCGAGATCCATGACGACGGGTGTGACCGGATGTTCAACGCGCCTGCATCCCTCATCGTTGTTGATGACAAGCCATGCGATTTTTTTTGCCTCGTCACCAATGCGTTCGAGATTGCCTATTATGGAGTTGACGGTCACGACGAGACGAAGATCGGAGGCTGTAGGTTGACGGATGGCAAGGATCTCGGTGCAGGCCTCGCTTATGGAGATGTCGAGTGCGTTGACTTCCGCATCCCGGGCGATCACATTTTTTGCCTTTTCGACGTCTCCTTCTCGTAGGACACGGAGGGAATCATAGACCTGGGTGGCGACGTATTTTCCCATGTCGAGGGTACGTTCGATGATTGTCTCGAGCTCGACGTTGAATTCCTCCGAGATATGCGAGAGAAATTTTTTTCTGTCCATGGAGAGCTCCTTGAGGGATATCCTCTCAGGGGATGGTCCTTAGCTTTTTTTGTGATTGAATGTGGTTTTGATCTTGCTTGCGCATTCAATCTTTCAAACTAAAGTCATGATTTCCTTTGCGCCCGAATTTGCAATTTTTCTTAACCGTTATGGTCTCGTAAAAAGTGCCGGACTCGTCATGCCGGACTTGATCCGGCATCCAGAACATATTGAAAATACTGGATTCCGGCCTACGCCGGAATGACGCCAAATTGGAGTTTTCGACTTTTTACGAATCCATCAACCATAGCGTCCTGTAATATAGTCTTCTGTTCTTTTGTCTTTTGGGTTTGTGAAAAGGGTCTTGGTATCCTGCATCTCGATCATCTCTCCGAGATACATGAAGGCGGTGAAATCGGAGACCCTGGCCGCCTGCTGCATGTTGTGCGTGACGATGACGATCGTAAACTGGTTCTTAAGTTCGTAGATGAGTTCCTCGACCTTATAGGTGGAGATGGGATCAAGTGCGGAGCAGGGTTCATCGAGGAGGATCACCTCCGGCTCGATGGCTATGGCTCGTGCGATCACGAGGCGCTGCTGCTGACCGCCTGAGAGCCCCAGGGCGTTGTCATTGAGCCGGTCGGCGACCTCCTCCCACAATGCGGCCCTTTTGAGGGATTTTTCAACGACCTCGTCCAAGATTTTTCGATTTTTTATCCCCTGGATCCGAAGTCCGTAGACCACGTTTTCATAGATGGATTTGGGAAACGGGTTGGGTTTTTGGAATACCATGCCGACTCGTCTTCTGAGGTCCGCAACGTTGATCGACCTGTCATAGATGTTCTTCCCCTCGAGGAGGATCTCTCCTGTCACACGGCAGCCGTCTACGAGGTCGTTCATCCGGTTGAAACAGCGGAGCAGGGTTGATTTGCCGCATCCGCTCGGGCCGATGAAGGCCGTGACCTGATGGCGCGGAATGACCATGTTAATATGGAAGAGGGCTTGTTTTGATCCGTAGAAGAGGTCAAGATTCTTTACCTCTATGGTGACATCAGCCGGATCGATTCCTCCTTCATGCTTGCTGAATGCCTTGTCACGTGCGGACAAATTGATGCCGTGCGTTGTGGTTTCATTCATGGACCGTGCCTTTCCGATGGGCGTTATGACTCTATCGCCCGGTATTTTTCCCGTAAATGGTTGCGTATCGCAATGGAGGTGAGATTGAGGATCATGATGACGACCACAAGGAGAAAGGCTGTTGCATAGACGAGGGGACGTACAGCATCCACGTTCGGGCTTTGGAAACCCACATCATATATATGAAAACCAAGATGCATGAACTTGCGTTCAAGATGGATGAAGGGGTAGTTGCCGTCGATGGGGAGAGAGGGTGCGAGCTTGACCACGCCGACGAGCATGAGCGGGGCGACTTCTCCAGCGGCACGGGCGACCGCGAGGATGAGGCCGGTCATCATGGCAGGGCTTGCCATGGGGATAATGGTCCTCCAAAGGGTCTCTGCCTTGGTGGCGCCAAGCGCCAGGCTCCCCTCACGGATGTTGCTCGGTATCCGTGCAAGACCCTCTTCGGTAGAGACGATCACGACAGGTAGAGTGAGGAGGGCGAGGGTGAGGGATGCCCACAGAAGCCCGGGGGATCCGAAGGTCGGATTCGGCAAGGCCTCAGGGAATAATGCCTCATCGATCCACCCGCCGATGAAATAGACGAAGAAACCGAGACCAAAGACCCCGTATACAATGGAGGGAACACCGGCAAGATTGTTGACCGCGATGCGGATGAGACGGGTGAGAAAGCCCTGTTTTGCGTATTCTTTTAGGTAAAGGGCTGCTATGACGCCGAACGGTGTGACAAAGACGGACATAATGAGGACCATTACGACCGTGCCGAAGATGCATGGAAAGATCCCGCCCTCTGTGTTCGCTTCCCGCGGGTCTTCAGTCAGGAATTCCCATAATTTTTCGGCGTAAAAGGCGATTTTCGAGCCGACTCCCATCTCATTCGGGCGATAGGCCCTAACGACCTTGGATAGAGGGATATCCACTGTCTGTCCGTCCATGATCTCGACAGTAAAAGAATCTTTTCCGATCTCCTGATAGAGCCCGATGAGCTGATCCTGAAAGGCCTTATATTGGATGTTCAATTCCTCCTTTTGCCGCTCCAGCTCGGCAAATTTTTCAGGATCTGTCTCGTTTGCAAGTTCGAGCTTGCGTTTTTTCAGGCGTAGGCGTTCGATCTTGTAATTTATAGACCCGATCTCGTCCCTTTCGATATTGCGTATCTGGTCATGAAGGGCGTGAATGCCCGGCAGAAGTTCCTGGAGCTTGGTCCAGGCGGATTCCCCTTCCGCCACGACCTTTCCATCCACAGAGACCGATTTGATATATCCATAGAGATTTCCCCATTCCCGCCGCTCTACGACCATGACGGCATTGGGGTACCGGGTCTCCTTGATGGAGTCCTTTGGAACCCACCGGAAGTCGAACCCGAATTTGTCCCTGTTTCCGACCTTGACAAGATAACGTTTCCGGAGTGTGTCAAGGTCCTCTGCCTCAGATCCTGTTTTGTCGACAAGTTTTGCAGGAATTGATTCCTCTTCAGTGATCTCTCCGATAAGCCGGCTTGGGGATCCATTCTCCACGACAACGGCGTCCATGACGTCTGATGGCCAGAAAAACCCGAGTCCTCGAACAATGATAAGAAGGATGATCCCAAAGACCGCGACAAGGCTTACGCTCACCCCTCCGGCACTCAGCCACACCCACGGATCACCGCTTTTTATCCAATCGCGCATGGAGCCACCTTATTTAGAGAGAGCTGTATTTTTTCCTCAAACGGTGGCGCACTACTTCAGCCAGCGTGTTGAAGAGGAAGGTCAGGCCGAAAAGGACGAGTCCTGAGAGAAAAAGGATGCGGAAATGGGTGCTCGCCACCTCTGCCTCAGGCATCTCAACGGCAATGTTCGCGGAAAGGGAACGGAATCCCTGAAAGATGTTGAAGTCCATGATTGGGGTGTTTCCCGTTGCCATGAGAACGATCATGGTCTCGCCCACAGCCCTGCCGAGTCCCATCATGATCGCTGAAAAGATCCCGGGGCTTGCCGTAAGCAGCACTATCTTCTGCAAGGTCTGCCAGGGTGTGGCCCCGAGGGCGAGGGATCCCTGAGTGAGGTGTTTGGGGACCCCGAAGATGGCGTCTTCCGTTATGGAGAAGATGGTGGGTATCACGGCAAAGCCCATAGCGATGCCAACTATGAGGCAGTTTCGCTGGTCGTAGGTTATTCCGAGGTCGTGAGTGATCCATTCGCGTATGTTTCCACCAAAAAAGACGTCTTCGATCCCGGGAGCGAGCGCATGAGCAATGAAGCCCGTAATGATAACGATGGGAACGAGGAGTGCGGCCTCCCATCCCTCGGGTATGCGGCTTCGCATGTCAAAAGGGAGTAGGGACCAGAGGTACGAAACGAGGAAAATCACAGGAAATGTCAAGAAGATGTTGAGGAAGATTTCTGTGAGATGTGCCTCTGCGTAAGGGGCGAGCCAGAGGCCGGCTAAAAATCCGAGAATGACTGTGGGAAGGGCCTCCATGATCTCAATCGAAGGTTTGACTATCTGCCTCATCTCCGGACGCATGAAATGTGCGGTGTAAATGGCGCCGAGGATCGAGAGCGGGATGGCGAAAAGCATGGCGTAGAAGGCGGCCTTGAGGGTCCCGAAGGTTATGGGGACGAGGCTGAACTTGGGCTCGAAGTCGTCGGTCGCGGCGGATGACTGCCAGACATAGGCGGGTTTTTCGTAATCCTCGTACCAAACCTTCTGCCACAGGGTATGCCATGAGATATCGGGATGTTCGTTGTCCACGAGCCTGAACTGTATCGCGTCCCCGGCATGGGCGAGAAGTGCGTCGGCCCTTGGGCTCACAGCCATGCTCGTTATGCCTGCGGGTGAGAGCTCTTGTGTGAGGAGCACGCGGTGGGCGGTCGCGTGGTAGATCCCGAGCACGCCCTCGGCATCGTAGGTCAGGAAGCCCTTGCGTCCGTATTCGGGTTTAATGCCTGTTATGGGCGCGTTCTGGGCATGAAAATCCCGAATGAAGGTCAATTCAGGGATTCCCTTGTCAGATCTCACAGGAAACCACTGGGCTATCCGGCCAGTGGATGTCCCGCATATGAGGGAGATGCCCCCTGTGAGAAGGGTGATGGCCGTCAATTCTTCATCCGGCGCTGTCACGCGCACAGACTGGATCTTCTGTGGGGTCCCCGCCTCCGTGATGTCAAAAAAGTCCACCTCGCCCGACCGGTACGCCACATACAAGGATCGCTGAAGCGGAGGGACGAGGAGTTCGAGAATAGGGCCGTGAGTGTCCCCCGCCGTGGCGTGGGTGATGTCAAGGCGCACCTCGTCTGAAAGAAAGGATCGGATCCGGCCGATTCGGACGACCTCTACGGAACCTGAGTCCGCCACACCCGCGAGGGTGCCACTGTCCTCGTCTGCCTGAACGGCGAGGTGGACAAGGGCGCCATGGGCGGTCACGGACAGGGGTGTCTCACCGAAAGGATAAGAAACGTGAGGTGTTATGAGGCGTTTGTCGCCCGGATACGTAACTGTGTAGAAATGTTGACCGATTAGGGCCGATCCGTCCGAAAGCCCATATGCGAAGATGCCGCTGCTGGGAGAACCCGTGGCAAAGGATGTGATCCTAGTGCCATGTGGAATGGGGGCAACCTGTTCAAGAACGATGTGGCCGTTTGATGTATCGAAAAAGGTGATCTTCCCGTCGTCAGTGAATCGGGAACCGATCTCGTGCTGTTCCTCCATGGCAAGATGCAGAGTCTGCGATCCGGTCGGCCCTGGAATGGGATAGGAGACCCCTTTGGAGATATGGGCAGGGCGGAAGAGTGGGATGACGACGGAAAATAGGTAGAGAAAGATGAGAAGGAGGGCGATGATGACACCAACGCCGCCTATCGCGACACCGTAGCGGGCGAGCACGTCCTTTGTCATGCGCCACGTGCGAAGCCTCACCGTCGAGGTCATATGTGTTGTATTTTCCATCAGAGCCTGTAGGTCTGGGGTTTGCCTGGGAGATGAGCGTCGCTTAAAAACGGGCACCCCTCTGGTTGGTGAGGGGCGCCCGTGGGTTCGAATCTATAAGTAGGGAACCTGGGAAAATCGTCCTTTCGCCCTATGACTCGTTACTCGCCCGCCTGTTGTCAGACAGGGCAGGCAGGGCGAGTAGGGAAGAGCTCATTTTTCAATGTTCCTCAAATTTTAAGTCCTTATAAGATCTTAGCCAATTCTTTCTTGGCGATGTCTGCCGGAAGGGGGACGAACCCGTCCTTCACGACGACTTCTTGTCCTTGCTTGGAGAGAACGAGCTTGATGAATTCCTGCTCAAGGGGCGGGAGGGGCTTGTTAGGGGCCTTGTTCACGTAGATGTAAAGCGGACGTGAGAGGGGATAGGTCCCATTGAGCGCGGTCTCGTTGGTGGGTTCGATGAACTTCTCACCAGGCTTGGCGGCGAGAGGCACGGTCCTGACTCCGGCCGTCCGGTAGCCGATGCCTGAGTATCCGATACCGTTCTTGGAGGCGCTGACGGACTGGACAACGGAAGCGGAGCCGGGCTGTTCGTTGACGGTCGGCTTGTAGTCACCCTTGCAGAGGGCATGCTCCTTGAAATATCCGTATGTGCCAGAGACGGAATTCCGTCCGAAGAGCTGGATGGACTGCTTTGCAAGATCGCCTCCAACCCCGAGCTGGCCCCACGTGGTGATGTCCTCATGGTATCCGCACTTTCGCGTCGAGGAGAAGATGGCGTCCACCTGGGGTATGGTAAGTCCTTTGATGGGATTGTCCTTGTTCACGTACACGGCGATGGTGTCGATGGCCACGATGATGGGGGTGGGCTTGTAGCCGTACTTGTCCTCGAAAGCCTTGATCTCCTTATCCTTCATGGCCCGGCTCATGGGGCCGAGGTTGGAGGCGCCTTCCGTGAGGGCTGGGGGCGCGGTGGAGGATCCCGCGGCCTGAATCTGGATGTTGACATTGGGATAAAAGCGCTTGAACTCCTCCTGCCACATGGTCATGAGGTTGGCGAGGGTGTCGGATCCGACACTTGAGAGGTTTCCGGAGATCCCGCTCGCCTTTTTGTATTCGGGGAGGGCTGGATCCACCTTGACCTCGGCGGAAACCGCCCAAGCGCCCCCGAAGACAGCTGTTGCTGCGCATACACCGAGAAACTTTCGTACCTTTGACTTCATCATGTCATTACCTCCTATATGGGAATGTTGCTGACAAGTATACAGATCCTATTCCGTCTGTCTTGTTACAATTTTGTGACAATCGATCCCTCAATCACGACCACCGCGCCTGCGTATTCGGCCTCGTGCGTGAGACTCAGATGGAATTTCTCCGCTCCCATTATCTTTGCGTGCTCAGCAGTGTATCCGCCGAGCCTCAGGACGGGTCTGCCGGAAGGATCGTGGACGACCTCCATCTGCCGCCACGAAACCCCATGGCGCATCCCTGTTCCGAGGGCCTTGGAACAGGCCTCCTTTGCGGCGAACCGGGCGGCAAGGGCGGCCTTTTCATTGGATCGGCCCATGCAAAAACCGAGTTCAGCCGGGGTGTAGATCCTTTCCAGGAAACGCAATCCCCAGCGTCCGACCGCCTGTTCGAGCCTCAGGATGGAAACGAGGTCGATCCCGATGCCGAGGACCATTGCCTATGCGGGCCGTCCGGTCTTGACGATGGCCGCCATTTCCCGTACGGAGCGCTCGAGGCCCACGAGGATCGAGCGCGCCATTATGGAATGGCCGATGCTGAATTCCTCGATCTCGGCGACCGCTGCGAGTCGGGCCGTGTTCCGGTAGGTGAGGCCGTGCCCTGCGTGGACGCGCAGCTCCAGATCCCGTGCATGCCGCGCCGAGGCGACGATCGTGTCGAATTCCTCCTCGATCGCTATAGGAGATCTGGCCTCGGCGTATCTCCCTGTGTGGATCTCGACGCATTCAGCCCCTGCCTTTTGGGCGGAATCGATCTGATGCATCTCGGGGTCCACGAAGAGGCTCACCGGGATACCGGCTTCGTGGAGCCGGGCGACGGCCTCCCTGATGTGGGCAAGGTTGCCGGCCACGTCGAGACCCCCCTCTGTGGTGAGCTCCTTTCGTTTCTCCGGGACCAGGGTGACGATATCGGGCCGAATGGTCGCGGCAATGCCGATCATCTCGTCTGTCGCAGCCATTTCCAGGTTGAGCCGGGTCTGGACGACCTCCCGGAGGATCCGGACATCCCGGTCCTGGATGTGGCGCCGGTCTTCCCGGAGATGTACGACGATTCCGTCAGCGCCAGCGAGTTCGACGATCCCTGCCGCGGTGACAGGGTCTGGCTCTACAGTGCCCCGGGCCTGCCGCAGGGTAGCCACGTGATCGATGTTGATGCACAGGTCTGCCATGGTTTTCTCCCTGTGAAGAAGGTCGATGAGTTCTGCCTCGAGCATGGCCATGCGATGGGCCTCATACGGACCCAGTTCATGGTCCTCCCCAAGAAGATGGGCGATGCCGTGGACGAGGAGCGTCTCGATCCGTGCGTCGATTCCCGTTCCATGCTCCTCAGCCTCCCGGCGGGCCGTCTCCATGGAGATGGCCACGTCCCCGAGAAACCCTCCCCTCATCTCCTCGGGAAGGGGGCCGGAAGGAGGAAACGCGAGGACGTTCGTGGGCCGGGGGGCGGAACGCCACCTGGCGTTCAGTTCCCGGATTCCAGGGTCATCTGTGAGGAGGACATCCACTTCACCCTCCGTTCTCCCTATGGCGCGGAGAAGGATCTGTCTTGCGCGCTCGATGCGCACGGTATTGACGGTAAAGGGAAGACGGGAATCAATGCGTATCATCGCCCTGTTCTTTTTCCCTTTCTTCGTATGCCTGGATGATGCGGCTGACGAGCTTGTGCCGGACCACGTCCTTTTTGGTAAACGTGACGAATGCGATTCCGGGAATGTCCCGAAGGATACGAGCGGCCTCGATGAGTCCGGATGCCCGTTTGTCCGGGAGGTCGATCTGGGTGACGTCACCGGTGATGACCGCCTTGGATCGATATCCGAGCCGGGTCAGGAACATCTTCATCTGCTCCGAGGTGGTGTTCTGGGCCTCATCGAGGATGATGAAGGCATCGTTCAGGGTCCGCCCCCGCATGAATGCGAGGGGCGCTACTTCTATGACGCGTCTTTCGATGAGATTGGCCACCCGGTCGAAGGCGAGCATGTCGTATAGGGCGTCGTAGAGCGGACGAAGGTATGGGTTGACCTTTTCGGCCAGGTCCCCTGGAAGGAATCCGAGACGTTCCCCGGCCTCCACCGCAGGCCGCGTGAGGATGATTCGCTTGATCTCGTCCCGCAGGAGAAAGGAGACGGCCATGGCCATGGCGAGATAGGTCTTTCCTGTCCCCGCAGGCCCGATGGCGAAGACGACGTCGTGGTTTCGAATCGCGTCTGTGTATTCCTTCTGGGCGATGCCTTTAGGGGTGACGATCCTCTTGCCCGAATGGATGAAGAGTTTGTCAAGGAGGATCCCCTTGAGATCGGCCTCCGGGTTCTCCTGGAGGATCCTGAGCGCGTGGTCCACATCCCTCGGCGTGGGGTGAAAACCGGATTCGACGAGTCCGTAAAGTTCTTCACAGGCGCGGGCCCCGAGTTCGATGTCCGGGGTCTCTCCGGTAATGGTGACCTGATTTCCCCGCGCGTGAATGGATACGCCGAGAAATTCCTCGATCTTTTTCAGGTTCGCCCCGTGCTCGCCGAAAAACTCCGGGACGAGAGCCGTGTCTTCGAAGGTAAGCTGTTTAGTGCGGACAGGAAGGGGTTTTGTCACGTCTTTCTTCTTGGTTTTCAGGTCAGAACATCCGTTTTTTCACGAAGATATACGCGACGAGCCCGGATAGAAGAAAGGCGAAGAGCATGGTGAAGAGAAAGGCATGGGGGGATGACTGAAAGGGCAGGGAGACGTTCATCCCGTAGATGCTTGCGATCAGATTGGGAAACATGAGGACGATGGTCGCGGCTGTGAGGAACTTCATGACGATGTTGAGGTTGTTGGATATGACAGATGCATAGGCGTCCATCATGCCGCTCAGGATGTCGCTGTAGATCTTCGCCATCTCGATGGCCTGTTGGTTTTCGATCTGGGCGTCCTCGAGGATCTCTTCGTTTTCTTCGCTTATGGGCATGTAGCGGCCGCTTTGGAGCCGCGCCATCACGATGTCGTTCGCCTTGAGACTCGTGTTGAAATAGACGAGGCTTTTTTCCAGGTTCAGGAGCTTTATGAGTTCCTTGTTGCGGACGGAGCGATGGAGTTCGGTCTCATATTCGTTCGTCAGCCGGTCGATGAGCCGAAGATGCCTGAGGTAGTGGTTAGCGGTCCGCAGAAAGATATGAAGGACGAAGCGGTTGCGGTCCTCGAGAATGCGGTGCGCGTCCTTTATTTCCGAAATGGTCCCGAAAAAGGGGGGTTCTTTCAGGCAGACCGTGACGACCCGGTCATGGGTGAGGATGATCCCGAGGGGGATGGTTTCGTAGCGGACATATTCACCCTCGTGGCGGGGGTCGGGTATCTTTATTGTGATGAGGACCTGTCCCTCATCCTTTTCCACACGGGAGGTTTCCTCCTCATCGAGGGGATATCTGAGAAATTCGGGGAGTATCCCAAGCTGCTGGATGACGAGTTCCTGTTCCTCTGGGGTGGGGGCGACGAGATTGATCCACGTCCCGTCCACGATGTCGGGACAGCTCTCGATCTTTTCCCCAGTGGATCGGAATGAGGTAAGCATTCCATTTCTCCCGGCCTTTGGACACGTAATGTTCACCGGCTTTTCGACGGCTAAAGGGACACATAAAATAAGTAAGGATACTACACCCCGGACAGGGGAGCGACAAGCTTGGCAAAGGGACAACGATGCCGATACGGACGCGGCCATGGCCGTCTATGAGGTCCGCCTTTTGACGAGGCGTCACTCCCTCCCGAGGATCCATCCACGTTTTAGGACGGACGCCGCGTTCCGTGTCCAAACAAATGGAAAACGGTTTCGTGTATGGCGTCGAGGCGAAAGGGTTTGGGCAGGAGGGCATCGACGTATCTATCCGTGAGATCCTGCCCTTCGTACTCCGCACCCCATCCCGTCATGAGGACGACCTTGATGTCGGGATGCGCCTTTTTTGCCTCCCGGGCGAGATCCCATCCGCTCAACGAGGGCATGCCGAGATCCGTGATGAGGATGTCGTGGCGGGATTCTCCCAAGGCCGCCAGTGCGCGTGACGGATCGGTGATCCCCGTGACGCGGTGGCCCGCCTGTTCAAGTGCCAGGGAGATGAGTTCCACGATCTGTGCTTCATCGTCAACGACGAGGATTTCGCAGGATCTGCCGTTTTCCTGTGACGGGCTATGGGGTCTTCCCGCGGGTGTCTCCCGGGAGGCGGGCAGGAAGAGGGTGAAGGTGGCACCGGCCCCTTCCGTGCTCGAAACGGTGATCTTTCCCCCTGCCTTTACGATGAGACCATAGGAGACACTGAGTCCGAGGCCCGTGTTCCCGACCCCCTTTGTTGTGAAAAAGGGATCGAAGATCCTTTTTTTCACATCTTCGGGCATGCCGACGCCCGAGTCGTTCACCTCCACGACGACGAAGCGGTCCGCGTCCGCGGTCCGGATGGATATGGTCCCTCCTTCCGGCATGGCATCCACGGCGTTGAAGACGAGGTTCGTCAGGATCTCCCGAAACTCCGACGAGTGAAAGGCGGCGGGCCTCTCGGCCTCGAGGGCGAGGTCGAAGCTGACGGTAATGCCGTTTCGCTGGGAATCGTCCTTCCATTTGGGACGGGTGAGTTCCATCACATCTTTGATTGCGGCGTTCACGTCCATGGCCCCTCGAAACCTTTCGCCGCGATCCATGCCCGTGAATGCCTGGAGCCGGCGGACGGTGTGCGCCCCATCCTGGACCGCTGTTTCTATGTTCCGGATCCTTTGGCAAAGTCTTTCGTCTGTGATGTCTCGGGAGAGGAGCTGGGCGTTTCCGAGGATGGAGGTGAGAAGGTTGTTGAAGTCATGGGCTACCCCACCTGCCATGGCGGCGAGGGCCTGGAGTTTTTCCGTGTGAAGAAGGGCATCCGCCATGGTTTTTTGTTCCGTGAGGTCATGAAGGATGAGGATGCCTTTTTTGCCGGTCCCGGCTGGATCCTTGATGGAATGGATGTAGACCTCGGCCGGAAAAGGGATTCCGCTCCAGTTTTCGATTCGGGCCTCCGTGAGGTGGGCCCGGTCCTCGGTCCGGAGACGGTCCATGAGGGAACTGTAATCGGCCTTGTCGCTGAAGAACCTCTCAGGTGTGAATCCCACCAGGTCGGAATCCGTGCACCCCATGAGCCGAAGAAGGGCGGGATTGACCGTGAGGATACGGAAATCCTCGTCAAGGAGGGCGATCCCCTGGGGCGCGTTTGCAATGACGGACTCAAGATAGGTCATGGAGGCGCGCATTTTTGCGTTTGCCCGGTGAAGTTCTTCGGTCCGTGCGTCAACGAGCTGTTGAAGATAGCGATGGCTCGCATCGAGCCGTTCCCTGAGGTCGGTGGAGGATATGAGATGGGCCAAAACATTGGAAAGGATGACGAGTGCCCTTTTCTTTGAGGGGGGAAACTCGGTGGGTTGGGAGCAGCTCAGGTTGATAACCCCCTTGCCCATGAGCGGGAGGCAGACGATGGAGCCGGGGCGGACCGTCGAACCCTCCTTTTGGGGGATGGGCGTCGAATGGGTGTCCTCTATGAATCTGGGGACCTGGGTCTCGTGAACCTCCCAGACTATCCCTTCTCCCGGACCAAACCTGAGTCCCGTATTGAAGTCGAGAGGCGGACCTCCTCCAAGTGTCTCGTGGATCCCTGCTGCTGCAACGAGGACAAGGTCCTTTCCGTCTTCTTCCTTGAGGAGGATGGATGCGTTTTCAAAAGGGGATTCCTCGATCAGGATCGTGGCCATCTCCTTGCAGAGGGCCTGGATGTTAGGGGATCCGACAGCGGCATCCGATGCGCGGAGGATGATGCCAAGGGCGTTTATCTGGTCCATCAGGGAGGCGTCAAGATCCAGGAATCCCCTCTGTAGGAGTTCGTCGCAACCGGTGTCATGCATGGCGCATCCACGCGGGCATGTCTGGGATGGATTTTCCCTTTCCATTGGGGCTACGATGAAGTCTCCATGGCCATCCAGAGTGAATGGGCCTTTTCGAGGAGACAGGGCATGCGTCTCCACAGGGAGAGATATTCCCTGGCAGGGATGTGGGCAAGGCCGAGGATCGTCTCGTCCATGGAAAGATCGTTTTGCCTGCCGTTGGAGGGCCTGGCAGCGTCCTTGCCTTTTTCCGCCATTCGGGCCAGGGTGTCTGCCACTGCGATGACCGCCGTTTCCTTCTGAAACGCCCCGGCGTTTTCGGGTTCGTGGTGGTGTGAAAGGGCGGCCCGAAGGACGGGCGGAAGGCACCATCGTGCGCCGAGCCAGGTCGATATGGCAGTATGGGTGAGGCCGACCTCTGTTTCCGCCTCGTACAGGGAGATATCCCTTTCCGTCGCGATCTGGGCCGCCATGCCGTAAAGATCCTGGAGAAACGTTGCCATCACGATGAGGCCGATATCGTGGATGAGGCCGTGGAGATAGGCCGCATCACTGGATGTCAGTTCACGGGCTGCGAGGGCCGTGAGAAAGGAATGGCGCCAGAATCTTTCCATGCTGAAGGCCGGGTGGGTATTCCGGGTGTTGAGCTGCTGGTGGACGAGGATCGAGAGGATGAGGAGCCGCACCTCCTTTTGGCCGAGGGTGACGATCGCACGTGGGATGGAGTCGATCTTGCCCCGGCAGCCGAAGAAGGCGCTGTTTGAGACCTTGAGGACGACGGATGTAAGACTCGGGTCCTTTTCAATGACGATTGATATCTCTTCCGGACCTTTTTCGTCCCTTACGCCGCGGAGGGCTTCAAAGAGGATCGGGCTCGGGATCCAGGACAGGGAGGCGATTCTGCGCCGGGCCTGGCAGATCATGTCATCCCGGGAAATTTCATGCGTCGTGTTCATCTTAGGTTTTGGAGATGCGATCTTTCATAAAGGTGCAGCGCGAGGGAAAAACAGGGCATAGTCCGCATCCTGAGCATTTTGATCTATGGGGAGCCTCGGAAAATGGCCCTTTCGCCCGATGGCTGTGTTGCTCTTCGGTCAAAAATGCTCACATACAGGAAATATGCTCCGCTTTTTGACCCCTTCGCGCCTTGCCCTCGAACGAAATTCCTCATTTTTCGAGGCTCCCCAGGGACGACACTGGGCTGGGGCGAATGGCCTGTTTTCGTGGTTCCCTTTGCCCTGTTTATCGGATGACAACGTGAAAGACTTGAGGCCCCTTGAGAGGCCGGTTATCCCAGGCGCTCAGTCCCGTCGGCAAGGGCCTCCATCCTGTCTCCATCGAGGATCGTGATCCGGGATCCGTCCACGTGGATGAGGCCATGGGAGGACATCCTGGCAAGGATTCGGGAAAGGGTCTCCGGTATCGTCCCGAGGAGGCTTGCGAGAAGGCCCTTTCTGAGATCGAGGTCCAGCTCATTTGCCCCGCCCTGGCGTTCCCTGAGGAGCAGTAGATAGGCGGCGAGTCTGCCAGGCACGTCACGGAGGGAGAGGTGCTCGATCATGACCGTGAATTTTTTGAGCCTGCGGGAGAGGACCGCAAGCATGGTGAGGGCGAGGGTGGGATCCTTGCGGATGAGCGCCACAAACCGGTCCCGATGGAAGAAAACGGCCTCGCTTTCCTGCAAGGCCTCGGCAGAGGCGGGGAATGGGATCCCCTCGAAGGCCGTGGCCTCGCCGAAGGGCTCGCCTGGGCCGAAGACATGGAGGATCTGTTCCTTTCCGTCCGGGGAGAGTTTGAAGATCTTCACCCGCCCGGATGCAAGGACATAGAAGCCGTTTCCCGGATCACCATCGAGGAAGAGGAGTTGACCCCTGGCGAACCTTTTGATCTCGGCGATCGCAGTCAGGTCCCGGAGTGTCTCCCGCGCCTGACCCTCGAAGAGGGGAAAGGAGGAGATCAGGGCATCAATCCGTCCGGCGGCATCAGACATTGAAACGAAAGTTGATTACATCCCCGTCCCTGACAGGGTACTCCTTGCCCTCGAGCCGGACCTTGCCCGCCCGCTGGGCATCGGCGTAGGAGCGACTTGCGAGGAGGTCGTCGCAGGAGATGACCTCGGCCCGTATGAAACCCTTTTCGATGTCCGAGTGGATGACACCGGCGGCCTTCTGGGCCTGTGTGCCTGTCGGTATGGTCCAGGCCCGGACCTCGTCCTCGCCCACGGTGAAAAAGGAGATGAGACCGAGAAGTCGGTACGACTCCTGGATGATTCGCATGGTGGCGGGCATGTCAAGGGCGAAATCCTGCCGAAAGACATCCGCCTCCTCGGGGGATAATTGCGCAAGCTCCATCTCGAGCCGGCCCTTGACCTCGACCACCGGGACATCCGCTGGGAGCGAGAGGGAGACCGTGCCCATATCCGAGTCGTCCCCGGAGTTGAGGACCGCGATGCAGGGTTTTGCGGAGAGAAAGGCATATCCCTTGAGGAGGGGGGATCGGGCGATCTCGGTATCCGAGCGTAGGGGCGTGCCAGCATTCAAGAGATCCCGCGCACGGCGAAGGAGTTCGAGTTCCATCGGGTCTGACTTTTTTCCCTTTGAGGCGTCCTTTTCCAGCCGCTCAAGCCTTTTTTCCACGGAGATGAGATCGGTGAGCACGAATTCCGCATCGAGGGCCTCGATTTCTGTCTGGGGATCCGGCGGCTCTCCGGGGTATTCGAAATTTCTGAGGACGATGAGCAGGGCATCGGCTGGCCTGAGATGTCTCAATGTCTCCTCAAGGGCCGAGCCCTTTTCTTCCCGCACCGAGACCTCGCCTGCAACGTCCACATAGGTGATCTGGGCTGGGGTCACCTTTTTCGGATGGTAGCGGTCGGCGAGTTTTTCGATCCGGTCGTCCGGCACGGAAACAACAGCCAGATTTGGCTCCCTTTTTCCCCCTGTATAGCCTGAGACCTCCGCCTTCCGCCCGGTAAGGGCATTGAATACGGTCGTCTTGCCACTTCCCGGAAGCCCGACGATCCCGATCTTCATGGCCTGCGTCCCTCGTGGCACGGGGTGGGATCCCCCTTGGTCTTAAGAAGGGCGTGTTCGAGGACCGGGAGGATCGCCTTGAGACCCGAGACCGCACCGGAGGGGCTTCCCGGCAGATTCACGATAAGGGAGCCCGCCCTCACACCTGCGAGACCGCGCGAAAGCATGGCCATGGGCGTCTCTGAGGCCCCGTGCCGTCTCATGGCCTCTGGGATGCCTGGGATCTCCCGCTCGATCACCGAGCGGGTGGCCTCGGGAGTGACATCCCGGGGGGAGAGCCCTGTGCCGCCGGTGGTGACGAGGAGATCCACCCCACTACGGATCCACTGGAGCAGGGACTCCTGGATGGCAGCTGTGTCGTCCGGTACCATGGCCGTGGCCCGCACCTCGAACCCGTGCCCTTCGAGAAGCCTTGCGAGGGCGGGTCCGGCTGTGTCGATTCTCTCGCCCTTTGATGAACTGTCGCTGACAGTAAGTACTGCTGCGCTGAACATGTTTCTTATGCCTTCGCCTTGTCCCCTGATGCTGCCGCGATCACCTTTTCCGCCAGGTTGGCAGGCATCTCCTCGTAGTGGGAAGGCTCGACGGTGTATGTGCCCCGGCCGGCGGTCATGGTGTTCAGGTCAATGAGATATCGCTGGATCTCCGAGAGGGGGACATGGGCTATGATGACTTGGTGACCCTCGCCTGGTTCCATGCCCATGACACGGCCTCTCCTGCTGTTGAGGTCCCCGATCACGTCCCCGACGGCATCGTCCGGTACCTGGATGGTGAGCTTCATAATGGGTTCGAGCAGGGTGGGCTTGGCCTCGAGGACGCCTTTCTTGAAGCACTGGATGGCGGCTATCTTGAAGGCGGTCTCAGAGGAGTCCACCTCGTGGGATTTCCCGTCATAGAACCGGACCTTCACGTCCACGACCGGATAACCAGCTAACGGTCCGGAGAGGATGGCCTCATGGAGCCCTTTTTCTACGGCAGGGACGAAATTCCTCGGGACGTTCATGCCTACCAGGGCCTCTTCGAATTCAAACCCCTGTCCGCGGGCAAGGGGGGAGATGTCGAAGTGGACCTCGGCGAACTGACCGGCCCCCCCGGTCTGTTTCTTGTGGCGATAGATGACGCCCTTCTGGACGCCTTTGATGGTCTCTCGGTAGGGGATCCTCGGGAGTTCCAGGTCCACATGCACACCGAACTTTCTTTCCATCTTTTCAACGGTGGTTTCGATGTGGATCTGTCCCATGCCCGAGAGGATGATCCCTCCTGCCTCTGGATCCCTGTCCACCGAGATGGCCGGGTCCTCTTCCATGAGCCGGGCAAGGGCGATGCTGATCTTTTCCTCGTCCCCCCGGCTTCTGGGTTTGAGTACGTAGGAAAGGACCGGATTGGGAAGCTGGACGAAGGGATAGGCGATGGGAGCGGACGGGTCGCTCAGTGTGTCGCCTGTCGAGGTCTCTTTGAGTTTGGGGATGGCGATGATCTCGCCGGGACCGGCGGAATCGGCGGGGCTGAGCCCCTTTCCCTCGACCCTAAGGATCTGCCCCACTTTTTCAAGGGTGTTCCCGGCTGTGGAGAAAAGGGTCTGATCCGGGGAGATGACGCCGGAGACGACCCTAAGGAGCGAGAGGCGGCCGGCATAGGGGTCGATCGTGGTCTTGAAGACGATCGCCGAGGCCGGGGCATCGGAAGTGGCGGCGCGGTTGATAGGCATCCCGGTTTTGGGATCCGTCCCTGGGACCTCCCCGCGCGCATCAGGGGAGGGGAGGAGGGAGGAGATAAGGTCGAGGAGGTTGGGGATGCCGATGCATAGGAGAGCTGAGACGCAGACGACAGGGGCGAATCCCCCGGCGGCAATGCCCTTTCCGAGGCCGGAGACGATTTCGTCTTCAGTGAGTTCCTCCCCTTCGAGAAATTTTTCGAGGAGGGCGTCGTCCGATTCGGCCGCGTACTCTATGAGGTTGTTCCGGAGATCTGACGTCTCCTCGATCATGCCTTGCGGGATGTCTTCAGTGCGGAATTTCCCGCTTCCGTCCTTTTCATACACATATGCCTTCATGCGGATTAGATCCACGAGGCCTGAGAAGGTCTCCTGCGAGCCGATGGGCATGAAGAGGGGCACTGTCTTGACACCCAGATCTTTTTTTACAACTTCGACGGCTTTCATATAGTCGGCCCTTTCCCTGTCCATCTTGTTGACAACAAAGATGGTCGGTAGGGCGTTTTCCCGCACCATGGACCAGATCTTTCCGGTCTGGGGCTTGACAGGGTCCACGGCGTCGATCACGAAAAGGGCGGTGTCGCCACAGCGCAGGGCGATTCGCGTCTCGGTGTGAAAATTGTCGTCCCCTGGGGTATCGATGAAATAGACCGCCGTCTTGTTCCAGGAAAGGTGATGTGCCGAATTTCCAATGGTGATGCGCCGTTTGATTTCCTCGGGCTCGAAGTCGAGAACGGATGTCCCGTCATCCACCTTGCCCATCCGGTTAGTCGCCTTTGAGGTGAAGAGCATGGCCTCGGCAAGGGAGGTCTTTCCGGATGCATTTTGTCCTACGATGACAAGGTTTTTAACAGAGCCCGTTTCCATGCTTTTTCCCTTTCCGGTGTGGTTTCGCGGCCCAGATCCTTATACGGACCACAATGAGGAAGATAATGAATCGCAACAACTTGCGTCAAGGGAAAAATTAGGACTGATGCCGCTGAAAGAACCTGATCTGTTTTGTTCATGGCGTCCTTGTGGAGATTGCCCATGACAAAGGCCGGCGCTCCCCCTTGGGCACGGTCAGCACAAGATTATGCGGCAGATGAGCTGATTGATGCTGGCAACATCCTGCCCTGAAATCTCCGTCCAGGGTGTCCATTGTGTCCACTTTTTTTCGCCACTTCAGATTGCTCAAGGATGAAGCGCTTCATGAAAGACCTCGAACCAGGATTTCATGTGAAACGCATCATAGTCTAGATATCCAATCGGGCCAGCCTCCCCCATGCCGTTTCGCAGCATTCGGCGTATATCGCGGCCCCTGGCCGGTCTATAATCGATACGCGAGGCTTTTGAGACAGGGCTGCTTCTCGCAGACCCCCCTGTGGATGTGGAATGTGGTGCGAAGCATCCCGGGTCGAAACGGGGTCAAAAAATAGAAAAGGAGTCACAGGTCTTAACCTGCAACTCCTTGATTTCATTGGGGTGAGCGATGGGATTCGAACCCACAGCCTTCGGGGCCACAACCCGACGCGCTAACCGTTGCGCCACGCCCACCACAGTCGTGTCGTGGGCGTATCTATTAACTGGGATTGGGGAATCGTGTCAAGGGAAACCCAATCCAGGGTTGCCTATTCTTTTCCCTTCGCCCATTTTCTGCACTCGACGGGAAAGATCCGCAGCCAGAGAAAACCGGAAAGAATGGTGACAAGGGGGACGATTACGATCTCCGGCAAGGTGCGGTTTTCCGCGTTGAGGATGGAGAGGGCGGAGAGGACGCAGGCGAACTGATAGCCCGTTTTTCGATAACTGAGGATCTCGCGGATGAGATAGATATTGATAGTGGGGACCACGAGGGCGAGCAGGGTGAAGAGGTCAAAGGAGCCGGGGGAGAGGGCGTAAAAGAGCTTTTTGATCGTGATGAATCCGAGGGCGAGTACGAGGAGGAGGTTCACCGCCTGGAATTTTTCGCGGTCCAGGGGGGAAGAGACGGTCTCGAGGTAAAATTCGAGTGTTCGGAGATCCGCCGCGTCTTTGAGTTTCTCGCGAATCGTATTCCGGTCCATACCCTGGGCGAGGAGTTTCTCGATGTCTTTTTCGAGTCCTTGGTCCCTTTCAGCCATTTCTATTTCCCGTAAAGGAAGAGCAGGAAATTGTTGAGGAGATAGATCGTCAAGAGATAGATGCTTGTCCATCCGACGGTCTTAAGCACTCGGGTCTTCGGCCTGTACAGGAGGCCGACGATGGCGATGCCAGTCATGAGCATGGCAGAGACGCATGTGATGCCGTGTATGGGCGCGGCATGTGCAAGGATGGGTCCCTTGAAGTAGAAAAGGTCATCCACCGCGATGATCGCCACATCGAAGAGATTGCTTCCGAAGAGGTTGGCGATCCCCATGTCGAGGGCGCCGATTCGAAGGGCCGAGACCGTGACGACTATTTCCGGAAGGGAGGTTGTGAAGGCCACGAAGAGAGAGCCGACGAAGGTCTCGCCCCAGCCCATGACATGGGCGATTTTTTCGCTCGTGTAGGGAAGTCGGGTCCCGGCCGCGATGGTGAATGCGGCAGCGGCCCCGAGACGGAGAGCCGCCGTCTTGAGGGTGATGCCTTCGTACTCATGGGCCGTCTCCTCCACCTTTTCGAGCTTGTGGTCTCTTTCATATCGAAAGAGGGTCCGCATGGCGATGAGATAAAAAACGATGATGACAAAGGTGTAGAGGCCGATGTGTCCTATCGCGGGGATTTCCCCGTTTTCTGCGAGAAAGAGGTCAAGCGCCACGATGCCGAGAAGGATGATGCCGAATCCCGCTGAAAGGATGTGCCCCTGACTGGCCTTGGTATAGACCGACTCCTTTCTGTAGAGGAAATCCAGAAGGACGATGATGGTGAGGTTGAAGACGCAGCTTCCGAGGGCGTCTCCGAGGGCGATGTCGATCACCCCTGGCCCGAGCACGGAGGTGACACCGATGAGGAGTTCCGGCAGGGACGTGATGGAGGCGAGAAGCACAAGGCCGATCCAGCTTCTCCCAAGTCCGGTCCGGTCCGCGATGATGTCTCCGTAGACCGAGAGAAAATAGCCGGAGACAGCGATCGTCCCCGCAAGAACGAGAAACTCTGCCCAGACTGAAAGGATGGACGCCTCGTTCACTGAAAGTGCCGGGTGGCCTCTTTAAGGGATCTGACAAACGCGCCCGCCTCCTCGACGAGCCCCGGACCTGACCCATATCCAGTGTCATCCGCCTGTATGTGGCGTTCCATGACCCGTATGAGAGCGCTTCCCACGATGATCCCGTCGGCGGCGGGGGCAAGAAGAGAGACCTGCTCCGGTGTGGATATCCCGAATCCCACGCAGACAGGCCTTTTCGTCGTCCCCTTCGCCCGTCTGACCCCCTCGAGAAGGTCAGGGGGAAGTTCGGTCCGTCCGCCAGTGATACCCGTTACCGAGACGTAATAGAGAAATCCCCTGGTTTTGGAGGCAATCCGACCAAGCCTTGTATCGGGCGTGGTCGGGGCGGCAAACAGGATGTTGGCGATTCCATGGGCATCGGCCTCCCGCATCCATGGGCCGGCCTCCTCGAGGGGGAGGTCCGGAATGATGGTCCCGTCCACGCCGGAGGAAGCGGCGCGCTCGGCGAATCGTGCCAGCCCAAACTGGAGAATGGGGTTGTAATAGCCCATGATGACGATGGGGATTTGGGAATGGGTCCGAAATCGGGCCACGAGGTCAAGGACGTCTTCGAGGGTGGTGCCGCCCCGGAGCGATCGCTGGCTTGCCGCCTGGATCGTGGGGCCGTCGGCAAGGGGGTCCGAAAAGGGGAATCCGAGTTCGATGAGGTCCGCCCCCGCCTTCTCCAATTCTTCAAGCAAGGCCTCTGTGGTCGCCATGTCCGGATCCCCGGCAGTGATGAATGGGATGAGGGCGGCCTCTTCGGCCTTTTGGAGTCTCTTGAAGAGGAGGTCGATCCGGTTCATGTCTTTTGCCTTCCCTTGAGGATCCCGGCGACAGTTGCCACGTCCTTGTCTCCGCGGCCGGAGAGGTTGAGAAGGACTATGGCGCCTGGCCCAAGGACATGAGCGAGTTCCTCGAGATGGGCGACCGCATGGGCGCTCTCAAGGGCCGGGATGATCCCCTCGGTCTCGGAAAGGAGCCGAAAGCCCCGGAGGGCCGCCTCGTCGTCCACTGCGACGTAGCGGACCCGGCCGCAGTCCTTGAGCGCGCTGTGCTCCGGGCCGACCCCGGGGTAGTCGAGCCCTGGAGCAAGGGAGTGGGCACCCTTGATCTGTCCCCAACGGTCCTGGAGAAGGTAGCTCATGGTCCCGTGGAGGACCCCCGGGGAGCCGCAGACAAGGGTCGCCGAGTGATGGTCCGTATCGAGCCCTTCTCCCGCGGCCTCGACGCCAACGAGCCTCACGCCCCGGTCCGGGACGAAGGCGTGGAAGATGCCCATGGCGTTGCTGCCGCCGCCCACGCAGGCCACGATCGCATCCGGAAGCCTTCCTGTCCTTTTGAGGATCTCTGCCCTGGCCTCGCGCCCGATGACACTCTGGAAATCGCGGACCATAAGGGGATAGGGATGGGGGCCCACGACCGATCCGATGACGTAGTGCGTGGTCCGGATGTTGGTCACCCAGTCCCGGATGGCCTCGTTGATGGCGTCCTTCAAGGTCTGGGTGCCCGAGTCCACGGGGATGACGCGGGCCCCGGCAAGCTCCATTCGAAAGACGTTCATGACCTGGCGGACCGTGTCCTTTCGGCCCATGTAGACCTCGCATGAAAGACCCATGAGGGCGCAGGCCGTGGCCGTCGCCACCCCGTGCTGTCCGGCCCCGGTCTCGGCGATGATCCGGGTCTTTCCCATGCGTTTGGCAAGCAGGACCTGGCCGATGGTGTTGTTGATCTTGTGGGCCCCGGTGTGGGTGAGGTCCTCCCGCTTGAGGAAGACGCGGATCCCGCCCAATGCCTCGCCGAGTCTCCTGGCCTCTGTAATCGGGGTGGGGCGCCCCACATAGTCCCTGAGGATGGAGGAGAGCTCTTCGCGGAATCCCCGGTCCCGGCGGGCGGCCTTATAGGCCGATTCGAGCTCCATAAGGGCTGGCATGAGGGTCTCGGGGACATAGCGCCCTCCGTAGATCCCGAACCGGCCCTTTGCATCGGGTCCTCGAGTGACGAGATCCGCGCCGGAAAGTTCGGCCGGTATGATTTTCGGCGGGCGTGTCTTTGTAAGGGTTTCGCGCATGCTGGGGGTCCTTGGGTAACTTTACAAGGCCAAATGTGGCTGAAGAGTAGTGTATGGGAGGTGACCCGTCAACGAAGGGGTGCCATCCCCTGCCTGCGGGCGAGGAATGCGAAAAGCCCTTGTTCAGGCAGGCTTTTTACCTTGAGGATAAGGATAGGTGGGGCGGATCCCGAGGGTTTCTCGATGAGAAGGATCTTCACCCGGTCCTTGGCGGTCGTGACGAGGGCCTGTGCCCCAGTCACGTGCGCTTTTGTCCGAAGCCATTCCATGTCCGCTTCAGTGTAGGGATGGTGATCCGAAAAGGATCGCCTTTCCAGGATATCGGCACCCAGTCTTTCGAGGTCCCGGTAAAAGGGAATGGGGTCGGCAAGACCTGTGAAGGCAAGGATGCGAAGGCCGGAGAGATGCGAGAGAGGATGTATTTCCCCGGCAAGGGAGACGAGTGCCGATGGAGCCGTTTCGCTCGAAAAGACGGGGATACTCGGAAATGCCGCGTGTACGGTCTTTCGAGCCCGTTCCGTCTGGGTCGGATCTTCAGCCTTGGTGAGGACCAGGGCCGATGCGCGTCTGAGCGCCGAGACGGGTTCCCTCAAGGGGCCTCCAGGAAAGACCCGGCCGCCGAGGAAGGGATCGCGGGCAGGAAGGAGCACGAGGTCCACGCTCCGGGCAAGGCTCATGTGCTGGAACCCGTCGTCGAGGATGAGGACCTGCGCACCGAATCGTTCCACCGCGAGGAGTCCTGAGGCTGATCTGCACGAACCTGCGATGACCGGAATACCCTTAAGTGTCTCCGCCATCATGACCGCCTCGTCTCCGGCCTCCCTGGGAGATGCGTAAAGCCGGTCTCCGTCCGTGACCACGAAGGGGCCTTTTCCGACAGAGCCGCCGTAGCCTCGGGTAAGTACGGCAGGGGCCGTCTTTTGCGACTGGTACCACTCGGCAAGGGCGATCACGAGCGGGGTCTTGCCCGTTCCCCCGAGGGAGAGGTTCCCCACACTCACGACAGGACACGGAAGTCTTCGCACCGGCAAGAGCCCGCGTCGATACAGCGCCTCCCTTGCGGTCATGGCGGCTGTGTAGATCGGTGAAAGGGGCCGGCCCATGGCAAAGAGGAGGGAAAGAAGGGATGGACTCACGGGGTTCTCCTGTCCCTGAGCATTGTCTCGACGAGGGTGATGTGCCTTTCGATGGCCCCCTGGTTCTTTTCCACCGCGCTCCGTGCCCGCGCCCCAGCATCTTTCCTCGCAGAGTCGTCCAGGAAGAGATGACTTAACTCCTTTGCGAGATCCCTGGCCCCATAGACCATGATTCCCCCTCCGGATGTAGCGAGGTCCCTGGCCATCTCCCGGCAGCTCTCCACATGGGGGCCAAAGAGGACTGGCACCCCCCAGGCGGCAGGTTCCACGAGGTTGTGCCCACCCACCGGGACCAGGCTTCCCCCGACAAAGGCCGCGTCGCATACGCCGTAACACCGGAAGAGCTCCCCCAGGGTGTCGAGGATCACCACGTCCACAGGAGCTTTCCTCTCCCTTGCGCTCCGGAGCCGTGCACAAAGGCCCGAGCGCCTTACTATGTCAAAAACCTCACCCGCACGGGCCGGGTGCCTGGGGGCGATGAGCATCTGGAGGCGGGAAACGGCCTTTCGGGCATGAAGAAAGGCCTGCAGGATGATCCCTTCCTCGCCCGGATGGGTGCTTCCCGCGACAAGGACGGGCCTTTCGGGTTCAAGGCCCATCTCCCGTGCAAATTCGATTTTCTGGTCACGCTGGAGATCCGGGAGTGGGTGGTCGTACTTGAGATTCCCCAGGACCGTGACCCTCGCCGGTGGGATGCCGATTTCTATGAGCCGGTCCCGATCCTCTTGCGACTGCATGACAATGTGTTTGAAGCCACCGTAAAGGAGTCGGGCCACGGGACGCACGCGGGTGATACGGGCGGCGGAACGGGACGAAATGCCTCCGTTGACGAGGGCGGTCGGGACACCGTTGGAGGCCAGGTGCCAGATCCAGTTGGGCCAGATGTCTGTCTCGACGAGTATGAAGCAGTCCGGGCGGATCAGTTTCGTGATGCGTCTCACGGAAATGGGGATGTCAAAGGGCGATGGAAGGACGGCAGAGACCGCATTCGAGAGACCTGACTCCAGGGTAGCGATGCCCGTTTCCGTCGTACCGGTGCAGATGACGGCGTCTCTGCCCCATTTTTCAGCGCATTTTCGCGCGAAGGGGATTGCGGCATTGGCCTCTCCGACCGAAAGTGCGTGGATCCAGATTCGCGGGGTCTCGCCTTTCGGCCAGAAAAGCGGGGGGATGAACCCGAGACGTTCCAGAAAACGGGGAAACGGGCGGCGGAAGAGATCCCGAATGAGGAAGGGAAAAGCGAGCGGAGCGGCAAAGAGGTTATAAAGGAGAAGGGCGGATTTCACTGGCTTGGCATGGGCCCCGTGTCCCTGCCGGGGATTGACGGCAAATTGGGGTAAGGGGCACATAGTGACGGGAAAGAGGATTTTTTATGGGTGATGCACCATATCAACCGGACGAGATACGGGAAAGTGGGCTTATCCGCCTTCAAAAGTTCCTCGCCGAGGCTGGTGTCTCGTCGAGGCGGGCCTCAGAGACGCTCATTCGGGCGGGCAGGGTGAGCGTGGATGGCGCGGTGATCCGTGAGATGGGGGTGAAGGTGGATCCATCCCGGCAGGTCGTGGCGGTGGACGGAAAGAGGGTCTTTCCGGCTGGCGTTCTCGTCCATCTCATACTCCACAAGCCGCGAGGCGTGGTCACCACGGTCCGGGATCCCCAGAGGAGGGATACGGTCATGCGATTTCTCTCGGGTATTCGGGGAAGGGTCTATCCGGTGGGAAGGCTCGACAAAGAGAGTGAGGGGCTCCTGTTTTTTACCAATGACGGACCGCTCGCCCATCGACTGATCCACCCCCGGTTCAAGGTGGAAAAGGAATATGTCGTCACAGTAGCCGGACATCCCGGCCGGGAAGACATTCGAAGAC
Source organism: Deltaproteobacteria bacterium UBA5754 (assembly GCA_002419025.1). GTDB lineage: Bacteria > Desulfobacterota > Dissulfuribacteria > Dissulfuribacterales > UBA5754 > UBA5754. The sequence continues at coordinate 28,198 of DIFG01000063.1, forward strand.
TCGAGGCCGGGATCGTGATCCATGGGAAAACGACCCTTCCCTGCAAGATTTGGGTCACGGGAAAGACCGCCACAGGGACGATCCTGAACGTCGTCCTCCGGGAGGGGCGCAAACGCCAGATTCGGGAGATGTTTTCCGCCATGGGGTTTCGGGTCGATCGTCTGGTGAGGATCCGTCTGGGGCCCATTCAGATTGGAGGGCTTCAGCCCGGCAGGTGGAGGCGGCTCAGCGGGGACGAGGTCGATGCCCTTAGAAAGGCGGTCGGACTAGCGGGAACCCGTGTTTAGGTAGTCGTTGCATTTGATGCCGTAATCCTTCATTTTGTAAAGTAAAGCGGGAAGGCTGATCTCGAGGATCTGGGATGCCTGGGTCTTGTTTCCACCTGTCCGGGAAAGTGCCCGGGTTATGAGCGTCTTTTCGAGTGCCTTGCTCGCCTTTTTGATGGAGAGGCTGTTCTCGTCCAGATCAGGGACGTACGGTCCGTTTGCGTCCATGGCGACTCCCGATGCGATATTTGGGGGGAGGTCCTCGGGCTGGAGGATCTTTTTGTTCGTGAGCACCATGGCCCTCTCGATAACGTTCTCGAGTTCCCGTACGTTACCGGGCCAGGCATAGTCTATCAGGCAGCGCATGGCCTCATGGCTGACCCCTTCGATGGCGGTATCAAGTTGACGGTTGTATTTCTCGATGAAGTGATCGACGAGGATAGGTATATCTTCCTTTCGTTGCCTCAAGGGGGGAAGGGTGAGGGGAAGGACATTGATACGGTAGAAGAGGTCCTCCCGGAAATTGCCCTTTCGTACCTCCTCGAAGAGATTTTTTGCCGTGGCCGCAATGACGCGGACATCGATCTTGATCGTCCGGGTATCCCCAACAGGGCGTATCTCCTCTTCCTGAAGGACCCTCAGGAGCTTCACCTGGAGAGAGAGGGGTAGGTCCCCGATCTCATCGAGGAAAATGGCCCCCCCGTCCGCCTCCTCGAAAAGGCCTTTCTTGGCCCGGATGGCATCGGTGAAGGCGCCTTTGACGTGGCCAAAAAATTCGCTTTCCAGGAGGTTTTCCGGAATGCCGCCGCAATTGACGGCGATGAACGGCCCCTGGGCACGGACACTGTTGTAGTGGATGGCCTTGGCGACGAGTTCCTTTCCCGTTCCGCTCTCTCCTGTGATGAGTACGGTGGTCTTGTAATCGGCGATCTTCTCGATGACCTGAAAGATGCGGAGCATCTGCTGGCTTTTTGCAACGATGTTCTGGAAAGTGTATTTTTCCGAGACCTCGGCCCTGAGAATGGCGTTTTCCTTTCGGAGACGGGAGGCCTCTTCCGCACGTCTGAGCTGGAAAAAGAGCTGTTCTGCGCTGAAAGGCTTGTGGATGTAGTCGCAGGCCCCCATCCGAATGGCCTCGAGGGCGAGTTCGGTGTCCGCCTTGCCCGAAATCATGATGATGTTGGCGGCAATGCCGGCCTTTTTTGCCTTTTTCAGGAACTCGATGCCGCTTTCCGGCTCCATGAAGACGTCGCAGAGGATGTGATCGAATGGTTGCCTTTCCGCTATCTCCAGTCCTTCCCTGGGGTTGGTCGCGGGGACGACATCGTATCCGCCCTTGGGGGATGTGAGTATGCGAGTGATGCTGTCTCTTACTTCGAATTCATCATCGATGATGAGAACTCGGGGTTTTCCCATGAAATTCTCCCCAGACGAATTCACCCCTAAGCCGTTACGGTATCACAATCACGAAAGACGCATAAAGATAATTAAAAGATTGATGGTCTCGTAAAAAGTCCCAGACTCGTCATGCCGGACTTGATCCGGCATCCAGAACATATTGAAAACACTGGATTCCGGCCTCCGCCGGAATGACGCCATATTGGAATTTTCGACTTTTTACGAGACCATTAAAGATTATTAATTGTTTTTGTATAAAAAAAAAGGGGGACAGGCAATCGGAAATCCGATCGCTCTCCATTTTCATTCTCCGGAGAGGATCCGGAGGTACCAGGTCATGATCTCGTTTCCCCGTAGCAGGGTAAGCAGGGCGGCCCCGGAGAGGAAAGGTCCGAACGGGATCGCAGTGTGCTTGCCGCCCCTTCCCATAAGCATGACGGCGATGCCGATGATGCTCCCGAGGCCGGCGCTCACCATGATGACCAGGGGAATCGCTTTCCAGCCGAGAAAGGCACCGATCATGGCAAGAAGTTTGATGTCTCCGCCCCCGAGCCCCTCGCGGCCTGTGATGAGTTCATATGCCCATGCGACAAGAAAAAAGACGCTTCCGCCCGCGATTATCCCTGCGAGGGATTCGAGGCATGTGATGGAGGTGAGGAGGCAGGATGCAAGGAGGCCTGCGGCGATTCCGGGAAGGGTGACGAGATCGGGAATGATTCGGTGTTTGAGGTCGATGAATGCGGCAACGATTAGGCAGGATGTGAAGAATGCATAGGCGGCAAGTTCCCATCCCGGACCGAAGTGCCTCCAGAGGGCAAGGGCCATCAGGGCGGTGACGGCCTCTACAATGGGATATTGGGGGGAAATCCGTTTGTGGCATTGCCTGCATCGCCCTAAGAGGGTCAGGTAACCGAGAATGGGGAGGTTTTCCCACCAGCTCAGACGGTGACCGCACGATGGGCATGCAGACCCCGGCCAGACGACGGACATGCCTTCGGGTATCCGGTAGATACAGACGTTCAGAAAGCTACCGACGCAGGCCCCGAAAACGAGTGCCGCAATGTCGGTGACCAAGGGGGTAATGGCGGTCATGGGAGTCGGAGCACGGGCCTGGTCGCTCTCAGTTGTCGCTGGGCGGAGGAAGGGTCTGGAGCTTGACGATTCCCCGCTGCACGAGGTCCAGGTAGTCTTTCCTGATTTCCTCGAGCAGGGATAGGTTTTTCACGAACCGGGAATACAACCCGAAATATTCCGATTGCTCTTCGGAAAACCTCACCTGAACGAGCTGGATACCGATGCCGGGTCTTTTGTGCGTGTGATGGACGTAGCCTTTGAGGGCGATCGTCCCGACGACCGGGATCTCGAGAAGGAAGTCTATGATGGCCCCCTCCTGGATCGGTGACGAGACAGTGATGAAGCATCCATCGAGTGAAACGTTGTCCGTACGTCCCCAGAGATCGTGATCCGGGAAGAAAACGCGCAGTGAAAAGGGGTAGCGGGGACTCTTGCGTCTTTCGTGCATGGAGATCTCCTGACGTTTTGTAGGGAACCTTGAAAAATGGTCCTTTCGCCCGATGGCTGTGTTGCTCGTCGGTCAAAAATGCTCACATACATGGCGTAGGGGCGAAAAATTTTTCGCCCCTACGCTCCTCGCCCTCGAACGAAATTCCTCATTTTTCAAGGTTCCCTGTATTTTTCCCTTATCGGGTGATTTTCCTATGATGCGTAACTCGAGGTCTTCCATCACGGGAGACCGAGGCCGATCCAGGGGCGACGACGCAGGCCTTTTCCCGTTTTTCCCCAAGGATCCAGGATGGTTTGCGGTTGTCTATGTGGATCCTGGTGTCCTCAGGCGGGATCAGCACGGGAAGTGACCGGGCGCGCTGCACCACAAGAAAAGGGGCTTTCTGAACGGTGTCCCGAACGCTGCCGTCGAGATGGATCTTTACGCCGTCTTCGTGCCTGAGGGACAGGCTTTTGGCGCGTCTTGCCGCTTTCTGGTCCGAAGGCGTCCACGGGAATCTCCCATTGAGGAAAAAGGTGATGAATGCGGAACTGTCGGAAAGGACATGGATGTCGAGGAGGCCGTCGTCGATGGCCGGCTGGGGTGCGAGATGCCCCCCGCCACCATAGAATGGAATGTTTGCTGCGATCACGGTACTGCACCCGCTGAGAGACAGTTCGTGGGAATTTCCTGTCGCGTCTTCCCATGTGGCAAAGAACCTTAGAGATGCGCGTTTCTTGCCCGTGAGCAAGGTTCTCAGACCATGCGCGAGAAAGAAGAGCCGGTTCAGACGGGTGTCCAGAAAGAACGGGACCTTTTGCCGCGTCGCGGAAAAACTCGAAACGATCTCTGCATCAAGACCGGCCCCCAGATAACAGATAAAGGTCTCTTCATCGCCACAGGACCAGAGGTCGATGGTTTTCACCCTGGAGGCGCCGACAAAGGCAAAAAAGGATTCCGCCCCCCCTTGTTTCCAGGCCCTGTGCCATCCGGTGGTCCGGGCGAGATCATTTCCCGTCCCAATGGGGATGATGGCGAAAGGAGGTGGGTGGGGTAGCTGGGAAAGCCCCCTGGTCACGCAGGAAATAGTTCCATCTCCTCCTGCGATGACAACAAGGTCACGGTCAGGAGCAAGGGACTGGACCTGCTGGATGATGCGGGCAGGGTCGGTGTAGACGACCTGACGCGAAATGTGCCGGGAAAAGGCGTCAGATTCCAAGAATTGCGCGATCTTCTTTCCATGTCCACTGCCGGAGCATGGATTGACAAGAAAAAGGCAGTTCATAATTCTTTGTTTATGCCATTGGGAAAATTCGATATGCGGAGCGCATGGCACCTGTCCCAGGACGCCATCTCTTCTGGGCAGCCTACGGAAGCGCACGCCCGCAGGGGCGATTCATGGATCGCCTCCATTTTTTTACGGATGTGTGTGCTGTGCATGGCGGGTTCTTTGATCGGCATTGAGGTTTTCTCCAGTACTATCCTTGTTATCTTATGAAAAGACGTAACAAAACGAAAGGTGCCTTTCCGTGAACCCACATGACATCAGAATACTCGTCGTGGATGACGAGCCCTCTATAATCCATCTCATACGGCGAATCCTCGAGGGAGTGGGATATCAGGTCCAGACGGCCTCGAGTGGAGAGGCTGCCCTTGAGGCGATCGCTGCAGTGCCTCCCCGACTCGTTATCACCGATCTCAAGATGCCCGGCATGAGCGGGATAGATCTCATGCGCACGGTCCGGGGGCAGAGGCCCGAGATCGACTTCATCCTCTTCACCGCGTTCGCCACGGTGGAAAATGCCGTCGAGGCCATGAAGGAAGGGGCGATCGATTATCTCGTCAAGCCGCTGAAGGACCCTGAAGAACTCAAGATATCCGTGGCACGAGTCCTGGAACGTCAGGCCCTTCTTCGGGCAAATACCTTGTGGACCGCCCGTCTTGCCGAGGACCTTCCTCCCAACGACGTCATTTTCGCCGGAATGCCAGGAGTCTTCGACGAGATCTCCCAGGTTGCGCGTACAGAGGCGACGGTCCTGCTCCTTGGGGAAAGCGGGACCGGAAAGAGTCTGATCGCCAAGGTGATACACCATTCGAGCGGAAAGACCGGTCCATTCGTCTCCATCAATTGCGCGGCCATTCCTGAGACCCTCATCGAATCCGAGCTCTTCGGACATGAAAAAGGGGCCTTTACCGGGGCGGTCAAGGGTAAACGCGGAAAATTCGAGCTCGCCGAGGACGGCTCCATCTTTTTGGACGAAATCGGCGAGATGCCCCTTGCCCTCCAGCCGAAGCTCCTCCGGGTCTTGCAGGAAAAGGCATTTGAGCGAGTGGGCGGGGTCGTGACACTCATGACGAACGCCAGGGTCATCGCCGCCAGCAACCAGGATCTCAGGAAAGGGATTCGGGAAAAACGATTTCGGGAAGATCTGTACTATCGGCTCTCGGTTTTTCCCATCCATCTACCACCCCTTCGCGATCGACCCGGAGCCGTGGCTGTTTTGTCCAATTATCTTGTTGCTCGCATCGCTTCACGAATCGGAAAGCCTGTACCGAAGATCGGGGATGCGGCCATGCACGCCATCGAGGCATATTCATGGCCGGGAAACGTCCGTGAACTTCACAACGTGCTCGAACGTGCCGTCATCCTCCATCACAAAGGAGACCTGGCCGTTCCCTCCCTTGCACCTGGCCTGGGTGTGGACGGACCTCCCCTGAGTGAGCAGACGGAAGATCTGGACCTGGCAAGTCTTGAAAAGAGCGCCATCGAAAAGGCCTTGAAAAGGACCCAAGGACACAGGGCAAGGGCGTCGGAAATCCTCGGTATCCCCCTGAGGACCCTGTATAACAAGCTGAAGCAGTATGGGATAGGATGAAGTCATTTTATGGGTTCATGATTGGCATGAGATTTGCATTTAAATAACACAAGATGCGACATTCCTGACCCTCCCAACCCTCCTCTCCCCCGAAGGCCTTCCTGTCTCCCAACAGAAAGGCCTTCATTTTTTTGAGAGTGGACGACGCGAATTCCGCGATGATTCCTCTCAAAAACCCGATTTTCGCAGCGTGCATGGCATCCATCCCTGGATGCCACCCCTTCGGAGCTGCCTCCGGCAGTGCAAACCGGCTGTCCTGCCGATTTTTACGCCATTTTGTAAGAGGCTCCATGTTTTTGGAGGACCCTGAAAAATAAGGGTTCATTTTGGCATGATGTTTGCTTATTATACAGACAAGAAACATAAATTTCTCTCCTGACCCTCCCAACCCTCCTCTCCCCCGAAGGCCTTCCTGTCTCCCAACAGGAAGGCCTTCAACTTTTTCCCGGTGCCCTCTAAAAATGATGGTTTCGTAAAAAGTCGAA
>DIFG01000063.1:34778-56267 GCA_002419025.1 Deltaproteobacteria bacterium UBA5754
GACTTTTTACGAGACCATCAAAAATAGGGATGCAGCGCATCGTGGATCATGAAGCCGGTATGGGCGTGCAATATATGCATGCTATTTTTGCATTTATGTGCCAAAATTGCATTTTGCACAAGGCGTTTTCTCTGCCGGGATATGGAAAGGCCTTGGTCCATCCTGACAGAAGGACATCTGCCATGGTTTTCCCCCCTTGTCCCCGGATTTCATTCCGTCGATGTGCCGGTGTTTTCCTTTTCCCTTGCTGGATCCATGGGATATGCATCCAACATTTGTAATTTAACGAGATAAAGTTGGCGCTTAGGGTGTGTGTGAGGTGAGGCGCCCATGGACGGGGTCCATTTTCTGCAGGAACATATGTTCCGGAAGCCGGGTTGCAGATTCATGTCCCTTGACAAGGCCGGATTCATTCGGTTAGGCATGAACTCTGCTATACTTTCGGCAGGTCCGCATTCCGTCCTGCTGGACGAAGGCTGTTTGCCCTGTCTGCCGACACAGGCAGGCGCACGGAACAAACGCCGCTAAAGCTGGTTCGAGGATTCAGGAACTGGCCATAGGCAATGCATGGGAATCTCGAAAAAGGAATTCGTCACAGGCATGTTCAAGAAGATCGACATAGTTCCACCCCTCGGTGTCGAAGTCTTCCTGATGGTCTTCTTTTGTCTCGTCGTACTCCCTACGGCATCCCATCTTTATGCCCAGGAGATCGGTTACGACGAAAACACCGAGATAACCATCAGGGGCACTGTTGTCGGTACTCATCAATCGCCATTTCATGGGCTTCTTGCCGTCCTTGTCCAGACGGATGCGTGCCTCTATAGTGTCCTGACAGGTCCCAGGTGGTTCGTGGATCGAATGGGATTGCATCTGCGCGGCGGCACGGGTGTGGAGGTCGTAGGGTCCAAGTTTTATGATGTTCACGGAAGTATTACCCTTGTTTCGCGCAGCATTCGTATCCTCGAACCCGGTGGTAGGCTTTTCGTCTTGAGGGACAACTCCTGCAAGCCCGTCTGGATGGTCTCGGGCTGTTCAGAGTCGTCGTGTCTAAGGGTTGCGCATCCTGACCGGTGAACCTCTTTTCCCAGACGAACCCAATTCCATCAGGTCTCGAATGCTCGCCCTTAGAGACGGGCTTTCCTCTGAGGAAAGGCGTGTTTTGAGCAAGAGGATTTTCCTGCTTCTCAAGGCCCAAGAGGAATACGTCAGGAGCCGTCTCCCACTTTTGTATCTTTCGTTCAGAAGCGAGGTCTGTACACACGATCTGGTCAGGGAACGGCTCGCCAATGGCCTGCCCGTCGCCTTGCCAGTGACGGATGTACCATCACGCCGAATAATCCCTTATCTGGTGTCCGACTGGAATGGAGATCTCATAAAAGGGGCCTACGGAATCCTGGAGCCGAATCCCAATAGGTGCGCACCCATTTCCCCCAAGGAGATCGATCTCGTCGTGGTCCCCGGAAGCGTGTTCGATCGGTCCTGTGGGCGGTTTGGTTACGGGGGGGGATATTATGACCGTTTCCTCGGCCTCGAGGCCGACCATGCCTTCAGGATCGGTCTTGCTTACGGGATTCAGGTAGTGGAGTGTCTGCCTGTTGCTCATCATGACGTCGCCATGGATATGGTCGTTACGGAGAACGGGGTCATTCGCTGCCGACGGCCTGGATTTTCGGAAGATTCCGGCTCTGTTTAACCGGAGGAGAGATTTCGGAGAGCCGCAAGTCCTTCGGCGTTTCCCAGGGCGATGATGACATCCCCTTCACCGATGACGTAATCCGGGCTTGGACTTGCGATCATCTGTCTCGTAGGCTGTTGGACCGCGAGGATGGTCACGCCCGTCTTCCGCCTCAGGTCTGCATCCTTGATACTCTTCCCGGACAGAGGTGAGCCGGGGGAGATGTCGATCTGTTCGATGGCCAGGTCAAGATCGGTGGATTGGACAGCGAGATCGAGAAATTCGGTGACGGTCGGCTTGAGGATGGCAAGAGCCATGCGGCGCGCCCCGATCTGATAAGGTGAGATCACCTGGTCCGCCCCTGCCTGCATGATCCTGCGTTCGGACTTTTCATCGCTTGCACGGGCCACGATGAGACCCCCTGGGTTGAGCGAGCGGGCAGTGAGGGTCGTGTAGACGTTATCGGCATCCGAATGGAGTACGCAGACGATCCCACGGGACCGTTCGATTCCCGCCTCTCGAAGGATGTCTTCCTGGGTGGCGTCGCCCTCTACATAAAGGATGCCGGTCTTCTCGAGTTCCTTGATGGCTATGGGGTCCTTTTCGATAACCACGACGGGGGGGCCTCCGCTTGTTATGGTTTCCGCAATGACCCGTCCGATCCTTCCGTAACCGCAGACGATGAAATGGTTTCGAAGGGCTGTGATCGTTTTCGTCATCTTCCGTTTCTTGAAGTACCCTTCGATGTGACCTTCAACAACCGCTTCAGAAAGTGTGCCGATGGCGTACACGAAAAGGCCTACCCCGAAAAGGAGGAGAAAGATCGTAAAGAGCTTGCCCGCAGGGGTCAGGGGGTGGATCTCGCCGTATCCGGTTGTGGTGAGGGAGATGGCCGTCATGAAGATTGCGTCCACCAGCCCCCATCCTTCGATGGCTATGTAGCCGATCACCCCCATGACCCAGAGGACCAGGATCAGGAAAAGGATCTTGAAGAACCGCTTCCCGATATCCATGGGGGGTTATATCATGACCGGATCGCACGGGCGAAGACCTTGGCGAAGCTTTGGAGCCCGAGGTGATAATCTTCTCCGAAATGGACGTGGATAACCTTCTTTTGCACCTGAGAGAGGGCCTCGAAATCTCCTGCTGCCTGTGCAAACTGGAGATGCCAGAAGGAGATCCCCATGCCTGGAATGGGAGGATAATCCCTCGCCCTCTTTCTCGTGAAGATGAGAAAGGCGGAGCTCAGGGGGCCGCCCTTGTGAAGCTGACCGGTCGAGTGGAGGTACCGGGGACCGAATCCGAGCGTGGTGGCGCAGCCCTTTTCCTGTCGGAGCAGGTGCCGCATCTCTCCGATGACCTCTACCACTCCAGGCTCCTCGGGCAGGTAGGGAAGAAAGGCAAAATATCCCCATGAGGGCAGGATGTGCACCACATCCCGAATGGCCCGGGAGAGGCTCTTCATGGAAGACGCCACCATGGCGGAGGTCCGGAAATTTATGTGGCTTTGGGGGTCCACCCAGAACTCGACAGGCATCTTGCCTTCGCGGGCGTATTGTTCGAGTACTTCGGATGTTTTTGCCTTTGCGTGGCGGACATCCGGTTCGTCAAATGCGTTGACTGCAAGAAAATGGCACGCAAGTGCGGTTGCCATCTCCCACAGGAAGAATTGTCCGCCGAGATCGGCGAGATCCTCAAGTTCGATCACATACACAGGGAATTCGGCCTTTTTGAGCTCGTCCACAAAGCCCTGGAGGGAATCCTCCTCTGGGGTTTCTTTCAGTTTGAGATAGACGAACATACGTTCCCCGCCGTAAAAGCCTGGAATCCCCGTTGTTTCGCCCACGATCGGGACGATCCCCCGGGTCTCCTTGCCGGAGCTTTCCGCGAGGAGCTGTTCCAGCCAGAGTCCGAAGGAAGAGAGGGCGGGATCCGCGAGGATGGAGAGCTTGTCATGGTTCTGGAGGGCATTTTCCGCAAGAAACTCCGCAAGGATGCAACCGGGATTGCGTTCCCAGGGGACATCGCCGGAGCATCTTTTTTGCATTTCTTCCGCCCTGTCGAGTATGCGTCCCGGTTCGATCCCGAGGATCGCAGCCGGAACCAGTCCGAAAAAGGAAAGGGCGGAATAGCGTCCGCCTATGTCCGGCTGGTTGAGAAAGACCTTTCGAAATCCCCTTTCCTGTGCAAGGGCCTCAAGAGGTGTCCCCGGGTCGGTGATGGCGACGAAGTGCCGGCCCGGCTGGGGGACCTTTCCCTCGATCATGGACCAGAAATGGCGGAACTGGGCGTTCGGTTCTATGGTAGTGCCTGATTTGCTTGCGAAGATGAACAGCGTGGTGTCAAGGTCTCCGTCCTTTTGGACGGTCTCGATCTGATCGGGATCCGTGGTGTCGAGGACGATGAGCCGAGGAAAGGCGTCCTTGCGGGGGAAAGTCTTTTCGAGGACCAGGGCGCAGAGGCTCGACCCCCCCATGCCCAAAAGTATCACACGGCGAAATCCGAAATCCACCACCTCGCGAGAAAAATCCTCGATTTCGGGGATGGCTTCTCGCATGGCGGCCATGTTGGATATCCAACCGAGACGATTCCGAATCCCTTCCTGCTCCGCAGGGTCGGAGGACCACAGGGATGGGTCCCGTGCCCAGAAACGCGAGAGGATGCCCTTTTTTTCATCAGGGGATATGCGGGATGGGCGGTAGAACACAATGTTTCTCCTTTTCATTCGGAATGGTGAGGAAAAAGAAATTTTTGTTTTTGTTCAAAAACCGTCCCATATTTCCATGACCTCATAGAGTTTTCAAGGGAAAATGGATATAATCGAATTTAATTTCCGCATGCTCCATGTGCGGTGATGTGGTGCAAAACATGTTTTTTGCATCGAGGTGGGTTTTTTCGTTTATTATCGTTTTCTGTTTGCCGTTCAGCACGGTTTTCGCCATGGAGGCCGCAATGAAATTCCTATCCCCGTCTTTTGCGGACGGAGCCAGAATCCCGCTTGTCCACACGATGCCGGCCGTAGGGGGAAAAAATATTTCGCCCGCGCTCAGATGGTCAGGTCTTCCGGACGGAACCAGGTCCCTTGCCCTTTCGGTCGTGGATCCGCATCCTGTTGCCCGCAACTGGGTTCACTGGCTCGTGGTCGATATACCGCCCCATATTCTGGAGCTTCCTGAGGGGGCATCGGGCAGGTCCATGCCGACGGGGGCCCGAGAACTCATCAATTCATTCGGCAACCGCGGTTATGGCGGCCCCCAGCCGCCTGCAGGCACCGGCGATCATCCCTATGTGTTCACCCTGTACGCATTGTCGGTGGAGCAGATCGATATGGATCCCAGGCCCTCGGCGAAGGATTTTCATGAGGCCATCCGGGGACACGTCCTCGCCACTGCCACCTTCACAGGTTATTTCGGCCGATAGGGGCCATGAGCCTACCTTCCTCTTCATGCATCATACGGGATTGCAGGACCATGCGGGACAGGTTTTCCTCGCTGGGGCCGGAGCATGCGGTCATAGGTCTTCTCAACATAAAGCCTACCGAAGAACTCCTCTTTCTTGATCTTGTCGAACGCGGAGTCACCCTTTTCCCATCCGCCCTCGCCCAGTGTCTCGCGCGCTCCAAATGTCTCCAGGCCTCGGTCCTTGGGGAATGGATGATCCCTCATACATTCGTCGCCCGGGACCGTCACGACCTTATGACATGGATCACGGCCTACGGCAAGGCAGGTGTCACCCGTGTGGTCACCAAGCAGAATCGCTTCAACTGCGGTCTTGGCGTACATGTGTGGGAGGGGATCGAGGAGGTACACAACCAGGCCTGTTTCGGTTCCCTTGCCTATCCCTTTGTGGTCCAGCCCCTTGTCGAATCCGTTCTTGACGTCCGTGTCGTCATGCTTGGAGACTATATCGAGGCCTATTGGAGGAAAAACCCCCACTCTTTTCGAAACAATCTCTATTGCGGTGGAGAGAGCGGAGAATACCACCTCGCCGAGGATCAGATGGATCTCTGTCGCGCCGTTCTTGCGAGGGGCAAAATGCCTTATGCCCACATCGATCTCATGGTGCTTCCGGACGGGACCACATACCTCTCCGAGGTGAATCTTCGCGGGGGCCTGAAAGGGGCGCGGATCTCCACTGCACGCTATCAGGAATTGATAGCCCGAATAAATGAGGGTTTTATCGAAGATTGCCTAAGGAATAGAGCAGGGTCTCCCCTGACTCATCCTTTTGGTTCATGCGGGTGATCGAGACGAAAACCGTGCCATTCAGAGGGAAGAGCCCGCTGACCCTGCCGTCGAAACGGTTTTCGAGGCGTTCGATCTGGTAGGTCCCGTTAGCAAGTAGGCATGTCCACAGTGCATCGGGCGCTTCTGGATCAGCGAATATAACCCCATCCTTCCAAGGCGCAATCGGCAAAAAGGCCTGATCCTCCGAGGTGCTTCCCTCAGATGGGAGTTGATGTGTCCATGGGGGAGATCCTTCCGCCACGATATGGACGGTGTGCCCGGAAGTCAGCGTGAAAAGTTCACGCACGCCGTCCCCATCCAGGTCAATCCATGCCGTTTTCAGGATCGAAGCGCCGGATGGGAGTCTTATAGCCGGGGCCCCATGGTAGCTGATGCCATCTGTCCCCGCCTTCAGCTGATAGAGACGGTCCCCATAAAGGATTTCGGGTGCAAAATTTTGGCCGAAAAGATGAGGGCCATCTCCAAACCCTGTTTCCCTGAAAGCGAGCCAGAGATTGATTCCCTCCTGAATCACGGTGATTTTTCCCCCTTCGTATCGCAAGAGGGCGGAATTCAGGCCCACTCCATCGATTATGGAGTTGAGAACGATCCATCCGTTCCGGGCCGAGGCCGAAAAGGACATGGGACGCCCAGGGGGGTAAATAGGGAAAAAGTTCCTTGTACCAGGACTCCTATAGGGCAATATGGACAGCCCTGAGGGGACGAGAGTCACGATTTCCTCATGCCCATCCCCATCCAGATCCAGGACGTCCACCTGAAGGGCGGGATCCGGGAGCCTTCCCGAGACCCGGAGATCGGCATAGACATTTTTGAGATGCATGCAGCACGACAGGATGATCACCGCACAAACGACTACGGGAAAAAGGATTTGCGTGCTTGGTATCTCGGGCTTTTGGAGCGACATCATATATCAAGATCGCACTGCAAAAACCTCAAAATCTGATCCCGCTCAAAAAGCCCGAGATGCAAGGCGCGAAATTTTTCAGGAATGAGGCGTACTTGGCGTACGCCGCAGTGACTGGAAAATTGAAGCAACGCCGCAGATCGGGTTTTTTTGAGCGGGATCATATCAAGGGTTTTTACATCAAAAAAGCCCTTACTCGAAAGGAGCAAGGGCTTTGAAGATCAGTTTGTAACAGAATCAACTATTGATGGATTATACGCAGCCGGTGGGTTTGGGAAGGCCAGCCATTTTACAGGCCCCCTTTCCAGGTCCGGACGGGAAGAGCTCGTAGATCTTCTTGAGAGGATAGCCGGTGGTTTTGGAAAGGATCCTGACCATCGGAGCGATTCCGTTTTTCTTGAAGTAGTCCTGAAGGACGTTGATGATCTTCCAGTGATCGTCAGTCAGTTCGGAGATACCCTCCTGCTCCTTCACATAATCAACCCACTCAGGACACCATTCTTCCATGCCCCGTGTGAGGAATCCATCTTCATCAACCTCGAATGTTTTTCCCTTGAATTCAATTGTCGCCATGGTTCCCTCCTGAAGGATTTTTCAAAAAAAGAAAAAAGGAAGAAAATTTTGATTTTTCGTTCATTACTATAGCCCCCTATCTTTGTCAAGCATTCATTGAGTAGATTTTCACATCCGGCTATCTCCATGTTCCTTTATCCTTATGGAGTCATCATAAAAGATGAGAAGGATAGAAAAAAATGAATCATGATTCATTTTTTTCGAGAAGTTCTGCCAGGTGTTCCCGCGCCCATGGGATGTCAGGATCCAGTTCGAGGGCCATCTCGTACCAGTGGATAGCCGGTCCGTTCAGCCCGAGGGCTCGAAGATTGCTTGCGATGTTTGCATAGTCGATGCCCGAGCCCGGGTCAAGGGAAACGGCCTTTTCGAAGGCCGCAATAGCCTCATAGTGTCGCCCTGTCCGGTAACGACAGTATCCGAGGAGGTTGTATGCCTCCTTGAGTCCGGGATCGAGTTCTATGGACGTCAAAAGCGCACGTTCCGCTTCGGTGAAATCCCCGGAGATCCGGAGGCAGTTTCCGATGTTGCAGAAAATGCGGGCCTTTTCCCTTGGCAGTTCGGTGAGGGAGGCGGCCAGACGGTGCCACTGAAGGGCGGACAGGGGATCCCCGGAGTTTTCGTGGAGGAGTCCCCTGTAGTAAGGGATGTCCGGGCGGCCAGGGAACGCGGCGTCGAATTCCTCGAGTAGGAAGGACGCTGCAACCGGGTTCGGACATGAGCAGGCGAGGCGTGCTGCGTGGGAGATGCAATCCACGTCCCGTGTGCGCTCGCGGAACCGGTTTCCCGGGATGACCACATATGCGCATGGGATCCCGAGACCGGGGTGGGTTATGTCCACCACATAGGTGGATAGGCCCTGAAATGCAAGGGCCGAGGCGGCTCTCTCGATCTCTATCAAGAAATTCATGGAGTCTATGGAGGGCAATTCCTGAATGGGTACGGTCACAGCGGTTTCCGTAAGGAGCGCGGCCTCCTCAAGGGTCCGGTATTTAGGAAGGCCGCACTCCATGTAACTCCCGTCCGTGTCGAAGTCGCCGGCGAGCTGGGCTACCTCGGTGAGGGCCCGAATCGCTGCCCGTTCAGGGTGCGGCGCCGTCCCGGCGGTGGAGACGATCTCGCTCATTGCAGGAAAGGTCGCGGGGTCCCATGCAATCGCACCTACTGTTGGGATCCCCATGCCGAGGCTGAAATCCTTGAGTACCACATGGACCCCTGCTGAACGGTACCTTTCGAGAAGGGAGCGGGAGACAGGATTTTCGATGCTTGCTGGGTCGATCGTAGGTGTCCTGATTCCATTTTCTGCGATGAGAGAAGAGACGTGTCTTTCCACGACCTCACATAGGGCCTGAACGGCGGCCTCCTCGAGGGTGTTCCCCGCGGCGGATCCATTGTATTCATTGATGGTCCAGAACCAGGACCAGGGGAGAAAGACCGTCTTTTTCTGGATGGGAGCGTATGCAGGGACCCAGGAAAGGGGAATCCGGGAAAGGATCGAGATCAGGCGCAAAACCGCTTCCTGCCCGAATGCACCGGGAGGAAGCGATGACAGGATCTCTTCAAAGGGGATGGCGGCTTCTCCCAATTCATCGAGTGTTTGGATGTTATGGGGACGGGCCGCGAAACTGAAGACGCTGAACCGCTCGACGAGCTCCATGACGGCGCTCGCCTCGGCCTGTTCCGGGGTCGCCCCCTTTCCCATCTGTTTGTGGGCCCCTGTGATGCCCCGGGCGAACGGGGAGTAGCGACTCGCATAGACGGGTATTCCGAGGCGCCCGGAGTCGATCCTCCTGACTTCCTCGACGAGGGGTGTGTCGAACCGCTCCAAGAGGTTTCGAACCCGTGCCAGGGTGAGTTCAGGCGGGACGGCCTTGTCGTAAGAGGCCCCTGATTCCTTGAAACTGTCCTGTAAAGATGCCATGATAGGTGGTATTCTGTCTATTGTGATTTTTTTTTACAATACTCCATTTATTGTTTGGGCTCACGGCCCCAGGGGAGGATGGGATCCCGAAACAATACGGACGCCTCGGCACATGGGGTGTGGATCGGGCTGCCAAAACTCTATTCTGATCCCGCTGAAAAAGCCCGATCTGCGGCGTTGCTTCAATTTTCCAGTCCATGCGGCGTACGCTAAGTACGTCTCATTCCTGGAAAATTTCGCGCCTTGCATCTCGGGCTTTTTGAGCGGGATCAGATTTTAAGGTTTTTTGCAGTGCGATCATTCTTTTGTACCCATCTTTTGCGTCCGGATAGCTTTTTGGTCTTGGCGGCCGCCTTGCTCTTTACCCTCTTTCCAGGTCTGGACCTGGCGATCTCGGGCCTTTTTTACGATCCCGAAATGGGGTTCTTCCTGAAGGATTCGCCCATTGTCATTGTTGTGTACCGGGGGACGCCCTTTTTACTCGCCTTTTCTGTGATCCTCGCCATTGTTTCCCTGGTCAGGAGATATGAGCGGGATGGTCTTGCCCGTGCCTTCCGCCCGTTCATCTTCATCTTATTCGTCTATCTCCTCGGGCCGGGGCTCCTGATCAACGGGGTGCTCAAGGACCACTGGGACCGGGCCCGTCCGAGGCAGGTGGCTGAGTTCGGTGGCACTGCCTCCTTTACTCCGGCCCTCCTGCCCTCAGATCAATGCGAAAGGAACTGTTCCTTTGCAAGCGGGCATGCCTCGGTCGGGTTTGCCCTGATGGCCTTTGCCGAGGTCTTTCCCGGCTTTCGTCCCTTCTGGATGGGGGCGGGGATCGTCATGGGATCGGTCATCGGATTCGTTCGGGTCGTCCAGGGCGGACATTTTCCGAGCGACGTGGTCTTTTCGGGCCTGATCGTATGGTTTACGATCCGTTCTCTCCGATGGATCCTGAGAGATCTTCATCGCACGCGAGGTCCTGATGACGGCTGAATTCCCTGCATATTCCATTCGTCTTGGGCGTGTTCGCGCTGTCATTCGGGCCCGAAGGCTCCATGCCCTGCTTGTCACGTGCCCTGAGAACAGGCGCTTCTTAAGCGGTTTCACCGCCGAGGACGCAGGAATCGCCGAGTCCTCCGGGGCCCTTTTCATCACGCGCCGCGAGGCCGTCCTCGTCACGGACGGGAGGTACGGGACCCAGGCCCGAGAAGAGGCGCGGGGGTGGGCGGTCCGCATCCACAAGAAAGGGATCCCCCACGAGGTCGCCGCCCTTGCCTCGGAATGCGGGGTGCGGCGTCTCGGATACGAACCCCGCTATCTCACCTGCCACGCCCTCGACTGCATCAAAAAACGTCTGCCGAACGGGGAGTTCATCCCGACTGGGGAGGTGGTCGCGGGGATGCGTTCCGTAAAGGATGCAGCAGAGCTCGAGGCCATCAACCGGGCGATTCGGGCGGCCGAGGACGTCTTTGGCCAGGTCCATTCCGAGATTCGTCCGGGCATGACCGAGAAGGAGATCGCATGGAGGATCCTCGCCGGGCTCTTTGCCGTCTCCGAGGGGCCGTCATTCCCTCCCATTGTGGCATCCGGGCCCAACGCGGCCCTTCCCCACGCGGTCCCTACGGATAGGGCCGTCCGGGAGGGGGAGCCCATCATCATCGACATGGGGGCCAGGGTGGACGGCTACTGTTCCGACATGACACGGACGGTCTTTCTCGGGGCGCCCGATCCCGCCATGAGGGAGATCTACCGGTTGGTCCGCACGGCGCAGCGTGCGGCCGAAGATGCCCTGCGGGCGGGCATTACCGGACGGGAGGCGGACAGGACGGCGCGCGAGATCATCACCACAGGGGGCCATGGGGACCGGTTCATCCATGCCCTCGGACATGGTGTCGGGCTTGCGGTACACGAGTCACCCCGGCTTTCTCCCCGTGAGAGGCGGGTGCTCAGGCCGGGAATGGTGGTGACCGTGGAGCCGGGGATCTATCTGCCAGGTGTGGGCGGAGTGAGGCTTGAGGACATGGTACTCATCCAGGAGGGCGGGGCGAGGGTGCTTTCCAGGAATGACTGGTACTATGACTGGTGAAGAAGCCCTCACCCTGACGGACCACCTTAGGGAGCTCCGTTCCCGTCTCATCTTTTCCCTCTCCGCAACTGCTATTGCATCCGTCCTTGCCTATGCGGTCATCGAACCAGTCTTTGCAGCCTTTGCCCGCCCCCTTCTTGACGTGCTTCCCCCTGGGACGACTTTCATCTTCATGTCCTACCCCGAGGCCTTTTTCACCTACATGAAGCTCTCCGTCGCGTGTGGGATATTTCTCGCAAGCCCTGTCATCCTCTATCACATCTGGGCCTTTGTCGCGCCAGGCCTCTATGCCCACGAACAAAGGGTCCTCCTGCTCCTCGTCTTTTCTTCGTCTGTCTTTTTCATTGCCGGCGGGCTCTTCGGGTATTTTGTCGTCTTTCCCGCCGCCTTTCGATTCCTTGCCGGATACACGGGCGAAAACCTGAGACTTCTGCCGAGCGTGAGCGATTACGTCACCCTGATCATTCGACTCCTTCTGGGTTTCGGATTCGCCTTTGAACTTCCTGTGGCCCTCACCCTCCTCGGCTGGATGGGGCTTGTAGACTCGCGCGCCATGCGACGCAATCGCAAGTACGCCCTGCTTGCCGCCTTTTTCATCGGGGCCATCCTGACGCCGACGCCCGACATCCTGAACCAGACCCTCCTCGCCCTTCCCGTCTATCTCCTCTACGAGGTGAGCATCCTGACCGTTGGGATCGTGGGAAGGCGAATTCAAAAAAACGAATCTTGACAGGATTTGACGGATTTATCTATGATGCAAAAATAAAGGTTGGCCTATTAATACTATTAGCCGAAAGAATAGATTTGACATAGTCTAAAATGTGGATTGCCACAGCTATAAAAAGCCACATTATAGAGATGAGATAATTGATTGCTAAGACATTGCTTTTTGGTGGTGGAAGTATATTGATATCCCTCCATTTGATTACACGACCTTGCCCGGCCGCACAATAAATCTGTCCCCTTTCTCTCTCTTTTTTATATTGACGTGCAATTTCAAATGAACTACAGATATTCTTGTTAAAAGCAAGCTCATGGTCCTATTCCTAAAGGAATTTTTTATCCATGGTAATGCTCTCGATTCAACAGAACATATTAGCCAAATTCAACGAAGTCTTGCAACAACGTGCAGTTCCTGAGTCCTTCCCCCCCCCATTACAGGAAATGGCTTCGTTATTTTCTGGATTTTTGCAGAAAATATCCACCTCCCGACGCCAAATCGGAACAGGTTCGCTTATTCATCGAAAAACTGCGGAGCAAAAAAACAAACCCCGCGGCAATGCACCCAAGCCGCACACGCGATATCCCTTTTTTTCGAAACGCAACAGCCAAAAAACCATTCTGATCCCATACCAGTTGAGGCAAAACCTCATCCTGCTTCCCACCCAACGCCCTCTCCACCCAAGGTGCAAGCGGCAAAAGGCGCCCTTGCCCCAGACGTTGAGATCCCGGTTGATATATCGTCGCCGGCAGTTGCGGAGCAGACCGCTTTGTTCAGTTCTCAGGGAAGAAATCGCTATAACGAATGGCGATGTATGGAGAAATCGAAATCACCGGCATGTGATCGAGCCATTGAAAAACTTGCCGCTGAGATCAAAACCAGGCACTATTCCCGAAAAACCCTTAAAACATATGCGGATTGGGCTCGCAAATTTCAACGTTATCTGTGCGACAAACCGCCGGATAAGCTTTCCCCTGCGGATGTGAAAGAATACCTCACCTATTTGGCGGTTAAATGCCGCGTCGCCTCTTCAACTCAGAACCAGGCTTTTAATGCCTTGCTGTTTCTCTTTCGCCATGTCTTTCAGAAAGACTTTGGCGATCAACGCGATGTCCCCCGTGCAAAAAAATCAAAATACATCCCTGTGGTTCTCTCCCGGTCGGAAATAGACGCAATCATCAGCCGCCTTGAATATCCATTTGATATCGTTGTCAGTTTGCTCTATAGCTGCGGTCTTCGTCTTTTTGAGTGTCTCAGCCTTCGAGTCCAAAATTTTAATTTTGACGAGAGGATATTGACGGTGCACGGCAAGGGTGACAAAGACCGAACCGTTCCTCTTCCAGAACTCCTCATCCCGAAATTACAAATCCAGTTGGCGGCGGTGAGCAAACTCCATGACAAGGACTTGGCGGCAGGCTATGCCGGAGTATTTCTCGTCGACTCACTGGAAAAGAAATATCCAGCCGCTGCCAGGGATTTCATCTGGCAGTGGTTTTTCCCGCAAAAAGAACTGACTCCAATACCGGGCACATCAGAACATAGACGCTATCACTTGCACGAAACCCAGGTTCAAGAGGCATTGAAAAAGGCAGCAAGGATGGCAAAACTCACAAAACGCGTTAAATCGCATATTTTTCGGCACAGTTTCGCTACGCATCTTTTACAGGCGAATTACGACATACGGACGATTCAGACAATGCTGGGGCATGCTGACGTGAGAACAACGATGATATATACGCATTGCATACCAAGTAAGACGGCAAAAGAGGCAAAAAGCCCACTTGATTTTTAATGAAATACAATGATGAAAAATATAATTATAAAACCGGCATGTTTTTTGCATTTATAGCTAATACCCATTTTCGCGTATTAGTCAGAAAGAACCGTTTAGCTAATAACTTGTTAGGCTCGCGGCGTGAATTGAAAGAGGGTGATTCAAATGGCAACAACAAGTGAAGTGGTGGGAAAATGCAAAGCGGCTCTTGAAAGCCATTATGGTTCTCAACTCAAGGGTCTGATTCTGTATGGGTCTGTAGCACGCAACCAAGCTGATTCAATGAGTGACATTGATTTGCTTGTTTTGTTAACCAAACCCTTTGACTATTTTTCAGAACTGCGCCAAGTTATAGATGTGCTGTATCCCATCCAATTAGAATCAGAGCAACTTATTTCTGCCAAACCCGTTCCTCCGGATGAATTTGAGCGTGGAAGTATTCAACTCTATCGAAACGCAAAACGGGAAGGGATACTGGTATGAGGTCAGAATACGAGCAGGAAATCGCTGCCAATGTTGAACGAGCAGAGCAATCTATCCAAGCGGCTAAAGACCTAGCCGTCAAAGGCTACTACGATTTTGCGGCATCGCGAGCATATTATGCAGCCTTTTACGGAGCCACTGCGGTTTTGCTGAACGAGGGTTTGGATTTCAGCAAGCATAGCGGGGTCATTGCTTTGATTCATCAGCGATTTGTTAAGACGGCGAAATTGAGTAAGGAACACGGCAAGGATTTGAACTGGCTTTTTGAAATACGCAATGTTGGGGATTATGGGGGCACAGCACATGTGTCTCAGCCACAAGCGGAGCGGGCGGTTCAGGCTGCGGAGAGTTTCTTGCGTGCTGTCAAGTCCCTGCTCAACAGATGAACAAATGCAAAACACCGCCTAACCAGACGCTCCACTGGACGGGGATTTCGCTGTTGCTTCATCCCCGCCAGTGAGCTTCATCGTTGGGTGGATATAATGATGGATCTAAAAAAATTATGGAGTAATAGTATTGAAAACTTTTCATAAAATTATAAATGGCGATAGCAGGCAGATGAATCTTTTACCTGACAATTCTGTGCACCTCGTTATTACTTCTCCTCCGTATTGGCAGCTCAAAGATTATGGATCAGATGAACAGATTGGCTTTAATGAGAGTTACGAAAACTATATTAACAATCTTAATCTCGTGTGGAAAGAATGTCATAGGGTATTACATCCTGGGTGCCGACTTTGCATAAATATTGGAGATCAATTTGCCCGTTCTGTTTATTATGGGCGATATAAAGTCATTCCCATCAGGACAGAAATAATTAAATTTTGCGAGACCATCGGATTCGACTATATGGGGGCAATCATCTGGCAGAAAGTCACGACAACAAACACAACAGGTGGTGCTACAATTATGGGAAGTTTCCCCTATCCACGGAATGGCATTTTAAAGCTTGATTACGAATTTATTTTAATCTTTAAAAAGTTAGGCAACCCGCCTAAACCAACTCCTGAACAGAAGAAATTATCTGCGATGACCAAAGATGAATGGAATGAATATTTTTCTGGTCACTGGAATTTTGCAGGTGTTAAACAAAACGGACATCTTGCCATGTTCCCTGAAGAATTGCCTGCAAGACTAATTAAAATGTTTTCTTTCGTAGGCGACACTGTATTAGATCCGTTTCTTGGTAGTGGAACGACTTCTCTTGCGGCACGAAATTTAGGCAGAAGCTCGGTAGGTTATGAAATTAACAAAGAATTTATTTCCAAAATAAAAGAAAAATTGAATGTAAATCAATCCGACCTTGAAGGAACTGAATATATATTTACATCAGATAACATAAAGACCAATTTAAATAGAGAAATAGCAAAACTACCTTATATTTTTAAAGACCCGCATAAACTTGATAAAAAGATAGACCCCAAAAAATTGCAGTTTGGCTCTCGAATTGACCAAAATAGTGGTGCAAAAAGTCAGGAATATTACACTGTAAAAGAAGTTATTAGCCCCTTTCTGTTAAGACTTAATAACGATTTAG
Source organism: Deltaproteobacteria bacterium UBA5754 (assembly GCA_002419025.1). Taxonomy (GTDB): domain Bacteria; phylum Desulfobacterota; class Dissulfuribacteria; order Dissulfuribacterales; family UBA5754; genus UBA5754. The sequence goes on from DIFG01000063.1 coordinate 50,682, forward strand.
TTGTAAGATTAATTGGCATAAAAGAAAAGAAAATCGTCAATGGTGAAGCGATAAAATTTCTTAGAGAAAGAATAAAGGGACAGAAAGTCTTTATAAAATTTGACAATAAAAAATATGATGAACAAAACAGATTGCTCTGTTATTTGTATTTAAAAAACAAAACATTTATAAACGCCCATTTACTAAAAGAAGGACTGACAGAAGTTGATACAACTATGGATTTCAAATACAAAAATAAATTTTTAAGCATTGGGAAATAATGATATGGCTAAAGAGTGGATATTAAATAGCGCAATGAACCGGTTTCAATTGAATTTCAAAAAGAATGTCGGTCCGACTTCTGAGAGTATTCGGCAATGTGCTCCAAAAACAATTGAAGAATGGCGTGAATATTATTTTAAAAATGTAAGACCAAAAGAACATATTGAAAGCCTTGGTAAAAAGCTCTATATAAAAATAACAGAAGTCATTCAGGCTGAAGTGGAAGAAATAACAGAACAGGATTGCATTGATTACTTGCTTCAGCTCGTCATTGACCGAACTTTTGATGGTTACATGACTGAAATAAAGACAATTTACGGACAGCTTGAAAAAGATCTTGGATTAAAAATAGAGCCTGCACCAGACGAATGGGACAGGCTTTACAATGTTGATTTCTTTATAAGAATTAATGACAAATTCATTGGAGTACAGATAAAACCAGTTAATCAGGGTATTCAGCTTTCTCAGATATTTAAAGAAAAAGGGTTGCAACAACAAACCTATGAAAAATTTACTAAAGAATATGGTGGGAAGGTATTTTATATCTATTCTTCAAAATCTGGAGATAAAAAGGTAATAGTGAACAGAGAAGTTATTGGAGAGATACAACAGGAAATTGCACGGTTAAAAAATAGGTAATCGCCCAACAATTAGCTGCACTTGACGGCGGGGACGCTGTGCAAAATTCAGGGTTGATTGCTCATATCAAGTTCTGTGGTGTCTCAAAGTTCTGTGCTCGAAATCCCCGCCGCAAGTGAGCAAAAGCGTTGGGCTTTCTCACAGAGGGGGTAACCCTAAACGTCAATCGTGCAGCCAAAGAATCACCTGAACGGAACAATAAAACAATATGAAGAACCTTCTCCCAATAGTTTTTGCGACCATAGCTGCTGTCGGCAACGCCATGTTTGCTCTCGGACAAAAAAAGTCCGTGGGTGTGGAAAATGGATTATTATTTATCGCTCTTTCTGCCATAATTACGGTTTTTTTCTCCCTTTTTCTCGCACCGCTTGTTAGCAAAATCGATATAGGAAGTACGATCAAAGGAAATTTAAACGCCTTAATATTGAGTGGATTTGGACTATTCTGTACCTATCTTGGGTTCAATCTGCTGTATTCAAGGTATGGCACTTCACAGTATGTTTTGTATGCAGTGCTATCCATCATTACAACAACAATAATTGTTGGTATTTTTTGGTTGAAAGAGCCGGTCAATGCTTATCACAAGATTGCCATTGCTATGGCTCATGCAGCGGTTGTTATTTTTTCAATTGGCCAATCAAAGGTTTAACCATTAATGAGTTAAGAGACTTCACAGGTCACATCAACCATTAATTCAAGAGTATCATGATACTTTACAAAATGAAAAAGAGGCCAGTCTTATTTTAATTTCAATGAAAAATATGGCCCAACAAGCGGGTCAACCTGACTGCCGGGAGCAGCGTTGCGCGTCGTCTGGTTCAGTGGCGGCGGCAGGTTACCCTATGCGTTAGGCGGTAAGAAGGATGTACGAAAACAAGATCATGAAACCAAAAGTGTACATTGAAACTACAATTTTAAGCTATTTGACTGCAAGGCCGAGTAACGATCTACGAGCTATGGCAAATCAAAACACTACTATTGAGTGGTGGGAAAATCGTAGATCAGAATTTGAAATTTACATATCGGAATTCGTAGTGGCCGAATTATCACAGGGTGACCCTGAAGCAGCGGCACGCCGACTTGCCGCTATTGAAGACATTCCAGAACTGGATGTCACAGAAAAAGTAAGGCATTTAGGTAACGCTATAATTGCAGAAGGCCCTATCCCGGAGCAGTCGATAATCGATGCGTACCATATAGCCGTGGCAGCAGTAAATGGAATGGACTATCTCATTACCTGGAATTGTACGCATATCGCAAATGCGGTTACGCGATCTCAGATTGAAGCAGTCTGTCGTAATAACGGTTTTGAGCCACCAATTATATGTACACCACAAGAATTGATGGAGGGTTGATACCATGTGGCAAGATCCAATAGTCAAGGAAACCCGAGAATTAAGAGAACAATATGCATCCAAATTTAAAAAGGAGGCTGATTCAATCTTTGATGATATTCTTAAGCGTCAAGAAAAATCAAAGCGAAAGCGGGTTGCGTTCCCCCCTCGGAAACCGAACCTTAAGGGAAAAGTCGCCTAACAACCGCATCAACTCGGANNGCCGGTTATGCGGAGCGTTGGGCATCTAAAAAGGGACAAACCATGAATGATATTGATAAAAGTAAAAGCCTTGTAATTAAAGAAGATTATGCAACGCAATTACAATCTTTTGAATCAGGGTTCCTTTCAGTGGTTAAAAGCTATGGCCTGCCTTCAAAGAATATATTTGTTGGTGTTCCAGAAAGAGCTACAGTTTTCAAAAATGTTGATGGTGTCTTGTCAAATTTAGCTGAAGAACAAAAAGGAGGTTCGGTTTATTTATCAAAATTCCTTGCAGCTACTGCTAGTGGGCTGTTTGATGCCGCATTGAATTATTTGTGGGACGAGACAATACAAGAGATCAGAAAAAGAGTAATTCAGTATGATGTCGGGTATTTCTTTGATAATGCAACTCATGAAGAAAAAAGAAAAAGACTTCATGGGCCTGAAGATATTGTTAAGCTGGATGATAGTGAACTGATTCAAGGGGCAAGAAATATTGGATTAATCTCTGAGCTTGGTTTCAAACATTTAGATTATATAAGGTATATGAGAAATTGGGCAAGTGCTGCACACCCTAATCAAAATCAATTAACAGGTTTACAGCTTATTTCATGGTTAGAGACATGTATTAAAGAGGTTATATCCCTCCCTTATCAAATATTGTTATTGAAATAAGACAGTTACTTGGAAATATTAAGGAAAACCAACTTACTGAGGATGATGCTAAACAAATAGCTCCGTTTTTTATAAATCTCACTCAACAACAGACAAGCAACCTCGCCTCTGGTTTTTCGGGCATATATATTGATCTAAACACAACCCCTCAGACAAGACAAAACATACATTATTTGCTTCCATATTTATGGGAAAGAGTGGATGAAAGTACACGCCAAGGGTTTGGGGTAAAATATGGTAAATATGTTGCCAATAATGATCGGGAAAAAGCCAATTTAGCTAGACAATTTTTGGAAATTGTGAATGGAGTTGCTTATATACCGGATGATTTAAAAGCAGCGGAAATTGAAAGTGCAATCCAAAATCTTCTTTCTGCTCACCGTAATTTTTCGAATTTTTATAGTGAACCTGCTTTTGCCCGTCAATTATCAAGTTTGATTGACCATGCAGGGAATTTACCAGTACAAGTCAGAAATTCATATGTCATTGGTTTGGTGGAAGTGTTTTTGACAAATGGCAATGGCGTTGCATGGAACGCCGAACCTTATTATATAGAGCTTATTAATAAATTCTCTCAAGAAGAAGCAATAATTTCTCTGCTTTCATTTAATGTTGAACGTATTTCAAGCCGCCTGCAATTTTCCTTGTGCCAGGAAAAATATCGACAGCTAATTGCATTGATAAAAGGCAAAATTTCCTCACCAGCAGCATTAGAAGTTTTAGAGGCTGTTGAAAACTTCGGAGGTCCTTTCGACAAAATGAGAAATGATTCAAGGATGAAACAGAAAATTCGGTCTATGAGGGCAATTATCGGATAAAAGGGTGCCCAACATCAGCTTTGAGAAGGATGCTCGTTCCGCTGTGCTCCACTCGCACCTCTCAAGCTGGGCGTTATGCAATCAAGGGAATTCGTATATGCACCCGATTCTTGCAACAATACTCTTATTGACATGTAGTAATGTCTTTATGACATTTGCTTGGTATGCACATCTCAAGGAAATGAGCAATAGAGTGTGGGTTCTTGCTGCTCTTGTGAGTTGGGGAATTGCTCTATTTGAATACCTACTCCAAGTTCCAGCAAATCGTATCGGCTATACAGTCTTGTCCGTGGGTGAGCTGAAGGTGCTTCAAGAGGTAATCACTCTGAGTGTTTTTGTGCCATTTTCCTTGCTGTATCTCAAAGAACCTGTGAAATTGGATTACTTGTGGGCTGGCCTTTGCCTTATTGGAGCAGTATACTTTATGTTCAGAAGCAGATTCGCATAACACGGCGCTGCACCGGACGGCAATTCCGNNTCCATTACAGCCGGTGAGCTTGGTCGTTATGTGCTCAATAGAGAGGAAATGTCATGAAGCTGAAAGTTGTAGTACACGAGGCAGAAGAAGGCGGCTACTGGGCAGAAGTCCCTTCTATTCCTGGTTGTGCAACTCAGGGAGAGACCTTCGACGAACTGCTGAGCAACATTTATGAAGCAGTAGAGGGGTGTTTGTCCATAGATATTCAAGATATCCCGGTTTCAGAAAAGGATAAGGTAATGGAGATTGCCGTTTGAAACCTGTCAGCGGTAAGAGCTTCTGCAAACGCCTCGAAGCGAAGGGCTGGGAATTGAGACGTATCAATGGCAGTCATCATATCTACGGCAAAGCTGGTGAGAACTCGCGCATTTCCGTCCCAGTGCATGGCAATGCGCCATTGAAACTCGGTCTACAAAGGCACTTGATGAAGGTCGCTGGAATTGAGGAAATCGAATTATAAATCAGCACATAACAACGGCATGCAGCGGACGGCTAATCGCCGCCGCCGATGCCGAGCGTTAGCTTAATACTAAAAACATTACATCTCTTTCAACTACAGGATTTCAACATGGCTATGGGCTCAGGAACTACAATGAAAATTATTGGTATTGCTCTGGTGGTTTTAGGAATTGGCCTTGCAATATGGGGCTATCAATTATCAGGTTCTCTCGGTTCACAAATAACACAGGCTGTCACAGGCTCAGATACAGATAAGGTAATGACTTTCTACATTGCTGGCGCTGTCAGTTTTGTTGTTGGCGTATACCTTTCCCTTGAAAAATGAACAGGAGGCAACATGGATATCATTAGCTTAATAGTCTTTTTAGCAATTGGCGCGCTGGTTGGGTGGCTTGCTGGCGTCATAGTGAAGGGTAGAGGATTTGGTGTTGTAGGAAATATTATTGTGGGAGTTGTTGGCGCTGTACTGGGTGGTTTTGTATTCGGCTTGCTCGGTATAACAACAGGCGGGCTTTTAGGCTCAATAGTTATGGCAACTATTGGCGCTGTTATTTTGCTATTTATAATTGGTTTGGTTAAGAAGGCCTAGCCCAATAGCAGCTAACTGTCGTGTTTTGAGAGATCATAAGCCGTATTTGTGAAGAGTTCCGGTTTCATTTCTTGCCACTTTTTGAGTGCCTGTACCGGGGTGACATGACCGAGCGCCTTTTGGGGGATC
>DIFG01000052.1:0-30039 GCA_002419025.1 Deltaproteobacteria bacterium UBA5754
AATCCACACAAAACGTCGAGGAGCCCAAATTCCACACAAAATGACGAAGAACCGTTTTTTTCGCCTCTTATGCCTCAAATGTGTGTCGAGATTCGCATGAAGATCATACACCATAAAGGCCTTTCCAGGCTGGACCTGGTATTTGGAACCATCCTGGAGTGCCAGGGAATCACGTTCGACCGCGCCTATGTCCCATCCCATGCATCTTCATGTCCATGAGGTCAGACATTGAAGGAGAAAGGCACGGAGGTTTTTCGAGCCGAGATTACGGATCGGGTTCTTCAGATCGTTCGTATCGCCCGCAGATGGGTCCTGCACTACGTGCTTATCGGAATTATCGCGGGTCTCGGGGCCGTGGCCTTCTACGCCTTGTGTCATGGGGCACTCTTCGTCTTTCTGGATCTCCTTGCAGGGTACCGTCCGCCGACCATTTCTGCGGAAACGCCCCTTTTCGGCCCTTCTGACACGCCCTTTGTCCGCTGGGCCCTGGTCATCGTTCCGGCCCTGGGAGGCCTTTTGAGCGGGCTTCTCGTCCAGGCCCTCGCACCTGAGGCTGAGGGGCACGGAACGGACGCCGCCATCGACGCCTATCATCGCAAGGACGGCTTCATTCGGACCCGCATCCCCTACGTCAAGATGTTTGCCTCTGCCATCACCATCGGAAGCGGGGGATCCGGGGGGCGCGAAGGCCCCATCGCCCAGATCGGAGCCGGTTTCGGCTCCTTTCTCGCCACCCGTCTCGGGCTCTCGACCCGGGAACGCCGTATCATGCTGGCCGCTGGGATCGCCGCCGGTGTAGGGAGCATCTTCAAGGCGCCTCTTGCCGGGGCCCTTTTTGCCGCCGAGGTCCTATACCGAAGCCCGGAGTTCGAGTCCGACGTCATCATACCGGCCGCCATCTCCTCAGTGGTGAGCTACTGCGTTTTCTGCCTTGTCTTTGGATGGGATCCCCTTTTCGCCACCGGCCCGCTCGTTTTTCGGAATGTCCTCGCCCTGGGCCCATATCTGGTCCTCGCATTCGTTGTGACAGCCGGGGCCGTTTTCTATGTGAAGATGTTCTATGGCTGTCACAGACTGTTTGCCAGGGCCCCCATTCCCCGGTGGCTTCGTCCCGCTGCCGGCGGGTTTCTCACCGGATGCATAGGTTTCTTTCTGCCCGACACCCTTGCCTTTGGTTACGGGTTTCTCCAGAAGACCCTCGATGGAGAGGTGGCCGTTCCTCTCCTTTTGGCTGTAGGCATCGGAAAGATACTTACGACCTCATTTTCCATCGGATCCGGCGGTAGCGGAGGTGTTTTCGGCCCCTCCATGGTGATCGGTGGGGCCCTCGGCGGGGCAGTCGGACAGATCTTCCACCGGGTTATTCCATCCATCGTGGACCAGCCGGCGAGTTTCGTGATCGTGGGCATGGCCGGGTTCTTTGCGGCTGCATCCAAGGCCCCCATCTCGACCATCATCATGGTGAGCGAGATGACCGGGTCCTATCATCTTCTCCTGCCGGGGCTTATGGTCTGCTCCCTTGCCTTCCTCCTCTCCGGTAGATGGAGCATCTTCGAAAAGCAGGTCGTCTCGCGTCTCGACTCCCCTGCGCACCGGGGCGAATTTTTCACAGACCTCCTGGAAAACCTCAAGGTTGCCGACATATTCGACAGCAAGGCGACATACGAGGTCATTCAGGAAGATATGCCCTTTGAGGAGTTCTGCCGATTCTTCCGAAGGACTGAGCAGCATTACTTCCCGGTCGTGGACAAAAAAGGAAGGCTCACGGGGATCTTTTCTATAAACGACGTGAGAAACGTCCTCTTCGACGCGGAACTCGCGGATGTCGTTGTCGTAGGGGACATCGCTCGCCGGGACGTGATCGTGACCATGCCTTCCGAGGACATCAACAGCCTTCTCAAGAAGTTCACCGTCCGGAACATCGACCGGATACCGGTCGTGCGGGACGACGATCCTGCCGCCTTTCTCGGCATGGTCAGCAGGCGGGAGGTGATCCGCTATTACAATGCATCCGTCGAGGAGATGAAACGGCTCGCCGAGGCAAGCCGGAACTGAGGGGGATTGCGGGTTTTTCCGGCGTCCTTTTCCGAAAGATTGACGATGTTATGAATATACGATATATGGTGTTCTTAGTGAAAGCTAATTCTAAATATTGTATTTCATCGAACGGAGGACACCAGTGACGACACCAGAGACCGCTCCTGCCGGCATCCTTTCCGGCGTATTCGACAGGATAGCAAAAAGGGACGGCAGGGTCGTTCCTTTCGAGCACTCCAAGATCACGACGGCCATTCTAAAGGCCGGCAGGGCCACTGGCGAATTCGAGGAGGCGGAGGCGCGGCGGCTTTCCATCCGGGTCCTGACCATTGCCCAGGCGGTCTTCGGGGAAGATGTCCCCAGTGTGGAGGCCATCCAGGACCTTGTGGAGGAGGTCCTCCTCGCCTCTCCGTTCAAGAAGACGGCCAAGGCCTACATACTGTACCGGGAGAGCCACGCCCGGATCCGGGAGATGGTCGAGAAGGCGGACATGGATCTCATCGAGCAGTATCTCGGCCGTCTCGATTGGAAGGTAAAGGAAAACAGCAACATGTCCTATTCCCTCCAGGGGCTTAACAACTACATCTCAAGCGAGATCACGAAGATCTACTGGCTGAACAAGATCTACACGCCCGAGGTCAGGGCTGCGCATATCGCGGGTGACATACACATCCACGACCTTGGCCTTCTCTCCGTCTACTGCGTGGGATGGGACCTGGAAGACCTGCTCCTCTCTGGTTTCCGAGGGGCGCCCGGCAAGGCGGAAAGCTCACCGGCCCGTCATTTCCGAAGCGCCCTTGGCCAGGTTGTGAACTTCTTCTATACCCTCCAGGGAGAGGCGGCCGGGGCCCAGGCGTTTGCCAATTTCGACACCCTCCTTGCCCCATTCATCCGATATGACGGCCTTTCCCGCCGCGAGGTCAAACAGGCGCTCCAGGAATTTGTCTTCAACCTGAACGTCCCGACCCGGGTGGGCTTTCAGACCCCCTTCACCAATCTTACCATGGATCTGGAGCCCCCTCCCCACCTCAGGGACAGGCCGGTCATCGTGGGAGGCGAGTATCAAAAGGAGACCTACAGAGAGTTCAGGAAGGAGATGGATACACTGAACGAGGCATTTCTCGAGGTGATGGCCGAGGGGGATGCCAGGGGCCGTGTCTTCACGTTCCCTATCCCCACATACAACATCACGAAGGATTTCGACTGGGAAAACCCCGGCCTTTCGATGCTATGGAAGGCCACTGCCAGATACGGCATCCCCTATTTTGCAAATTTCGTAAACTCGGACATGTCACCGGATGACGCCCGTTCCATGTGCTGCCGCCTGAGGCTCGACGTCCGAAAGCTCGAAAAAAGGGGAGGAGGGCTTTTCGGCGCAAAACCCCTCACGGGTTCCATCGGGGTCGTGACCATAAACATGCCTGCCATAGGCTGCCAGGCAAAGACCGAGGCGGAATTCCTTGCAAGGCTCGAACGCATGATGGAGATCGCTCGAACGAGCCTTGAGAGCAAGCGGAAGGTCCTCGAGGGTTTTGCCGGGCAGGGGCTCTATCCATACACTGGTTATTATCTCCGGGACGTGAAGGCGAGGTTCGGGCGGTACTGGGGAAATCACTTCTCTACCATCGGGCTCATAGGAATGAACGAGGCCTGCCTGAATTTCCTCGGAAAGGACCTGACGCATCCGGATTCCGTAGCCTTTACAGCCCGGGTGCTCGATTTCATGCGGGACCGGCTCACGATCTTTCAGGAGGAGACGGGCAATCTCTACAACCTGGAGGCCACGCCTGGAGAGGGGACGGCCTACAGGCTCGCCCGCATTGACCATCGCCGTTTTCCCTATATCAGGGTGGAAAATACGGAGCGGACCGGTACCCCGTTCTATACGAATTCCACCCATGCACCGGTGAATTTCACCGACGACGTGGTTCGCGTCCTCGATCTCCAGGAGCCCCTCCAGTCCCGGTACACAGGAGGTACGGTGCTCCATGTATTTCTCGGGGAGGCGGTGCCGGATCCGGCAAGCGTCAGGGAGTTTGTGAAGATGGTTTGCCGAAACTATTCCCTTCCGTATTTTACCATCACCCCGTCTTTTTCCATCTGTCACGATCACGGCTATATCAGCGGTGAACACCCCTCATGCCCGCACTGCGGCAAGGAGACGGAGGTCTATTCCAGGGTCGTGGGGTATCTGAGGCCGGTGAACCAGTGGAACGACGGTAAACAGGCGGAGTTTTCCCTAAGGACCCGGTTTCGGCTTTCGGAATAATATAGCCAGAGGCACAGGCGGCTTTCATACTTCCACACCTACTGCCCACTGACAATTGTCCACTGGTTTTATGAAAATAGGCGGATTTCAGCCCTTCACGCTCACCGACTATCCGGGAGAGGTTGCGGCCGTGGTCTTCACACGGGGATGCAACCTCCGCTGCCCGTTTTGCCACAACAAGGGCATCCTCTCCGTTGATGCCGGATCGGACAAGGAAGAAGGATCCGAGGGCATCCTGGATTTTCTCGAGAAGAGGAAGGGGATTCTCACGGGCGTGGTTGTGACCGGGGGCGAGCCCACCATTCAGAAAGACCTGGGCGGGTTCCTCTTGTCCATAAAAAGGCTCGATTACAGGGTGAAACTCGACACCAACGGAAGCATGCCAGGAATCCTGAGGGCGCTTTTGGACGAAGACATTCCCGACTATGTTGCCATGGACGTGAAGGCCCCGTGGACGAAATATAGGCTTGCGATCGGCAGGGATTGGGGCGTGGAGGCGTTTCTGGAGTCCGTCGATCTCATCGCGACGTCCGGGATCCGCCACCATTTTCGGACCACCTTGGTCCCCGGGCTCATCAAAGGCGACGACATCGAGGTCATCAGAAAGGCCCTGCCCCGCGGGTCCCGACATGTGATCCAGCCCTACAGGGCCCTTGGGGTTGACATGGATGGAGGACAAGGAGGATGCGGTGAAGGAAGGAAACCGCATCGTTCGTGATTCTAATGCGGTTCGTTGCCCACCTCACCTTGCGGACTTTGTAGTGACATAAGGCCTCAAAAAAGCGAGGTTTTTGACCCCGATGGACGGGGAAAGGAGGAGATCCTCGGTAACGAGAAAGAATCCGAGGTCGTGATGGAGCTTAAGGATGGCCTCCGCGCGTTTTTCTCCAATCCCCGGAAGATCCGTCAGTTCCTCAAGGGATGCGGCGTTGAGGTCGATCGGGCGAAAGACGAAGTCCGTGTGGACGCGGTATTTCTCAGGGAGCGGCGCAGGCCGACCACCCATCCGGGAAGCGCTGTGCCGGACCAGCACGAGGCATACGGTCAGGAGGACCGCAGCAAGGACGCGCCCGGGAGGAAAGGGCGCCTCAGTGCCCGTCCCTTTCACTTTTGAGGAGCTTATAACGGATACCGTCCACTAGGGCCTGCCAGCTCGCCTCTATGATGTCATGGGAGAGCCCGACTGTTCCCCACTTGTCTTTTTCGTCCCGGGATTCGATGAGGACCCTTACGCGGGCACCGGTTCCTGGGGTGCCTGGCAGAACCCGGACCTTGTAGTCTATAAGGCTTGTCTCCTGGAGTTGGGGGTAAAAGTCTTCGAGGGCCTTTCGAATGGCGTTGTCGAGGGCGTTGACAGGGCCATTTCCGATTGCCGCTGTGTGCGCTACCTCTCCTCCTACCCGGATCATGACCGTGGCCTCCGCCTGGGGAGGCTCGTCCTCACGGGTCTTCTGGTCGATGACCCGAAACCCGACGAGATCGAAGTATTTCTTGCTCGTGCCCATGGCGCGTCGCATGAGGAGTTCGAAGGAGGCCTCGGCCCCTTCGAACTGGAAGCCTTGGGCCTCAAGTTCCTTGAGCTGGGAGACGAGGTCGAGAAGGACGGGATCGTGGCTGTCGAGGTCGAGGCCGAATTCGCGGGCCTTGGCAAGGATGGTGCTCTTTCCCGAAAGGTCGGAGATCAGGATCCTCTGGACGTTTCCCACGAGCTCCGGGCGGATGTGTTCGTAGGTCTCGGGGTTTCTCTGGACCGCACTCACGTGCACTCCGCCCTTGTGGGCGAAGGCGCTCAGCCCCACGTAGGGCTGATACTTATTGTGGGGGAGATTGGCGATCTCGGTGATATAGCGGGAGACTTCGGTGAGCTTGGCGAGATTCTCTCCCGCCTGGCATGTGTGGCCCATCTTGAGGACGAGGCCAGGGATGATGGAACAGAGGTTGGCGTTGCCGCAGCGCTCCCCGATGCCGTTCATGGTCCCTTGGATGTGGGTGACTCCGGCCGTGACCGAAAGGAGGGAGTTCGCGACGGCGACATCGGCGTCGTTGTGGCAGTGGATGCCGAGCCTGGTCTCGGGCCCAAGCCGTTCCCGGACGGTGCGTACGATCTCAACGAGTTCTCCCGGCAAGGTCCCTCCGTTCGTGTCGCAGAGGACGATGCACTCGGCCCCTGCAGCCCTGGCGCGTCGGACGGTCTCGATGGCGTAATCAGGGTTTGCCTTGTAGCCGTCAAAGAAGTGTTCCGCGTCGTAGAAGAGGGTCTCGACCCGTGCCTTGAGCCAGGAGAGGGAATTTGCGATGAGTTCGAGGTTGCGCTCGAGGGAGATGCGAAGGGCGTCGCGGACATGGATGTCCCATGTCTTTCCGAAGATGGTGACCACGGGAGTGCGGGCCGCGGCCAGGGCCTGGAGGTTCGCATCGTCTTCCGGCTCGTTCTTCGCCTGGTGCGTGCTTCCAAAGGCGCTGATCCTGGCATGTCTCAGGGAATAGTTTTGGATCTCCTTAAAGAACTGGACGTCCTTGGGATTGGATCCGGGCCATCCCCCCTCGATGTAATCCACCCCGAGCCCGTCGAGTCGCACGGCGATTCGGAGCTTGTCCTCGACAGAAAGGGTGAAATCCTCCGCCTGAGTGCCGTCCCTGAGGGTGGTGTCGTAGATCTCAATGCGACGGATGGTCATTTAGGCAGCCGCCTTGTCCAGCCCGAATCCCTCGTGAAGGGCCCTCACGGCAAGTTCTGTATATTTCTCGTCGATGACGCAGGAGACCTTGATCTCGGAGGTGCTGATCATGAGGATGTTGATGCCGTGGCGGGAGAGGATGTCGAACATCCTTGAGGCAACGCCTGCATGGGTGCGCATGCCAGCCCCCACAATGGAGACCTTGGCGATGTCCTTCTGCCCGAAGACCTTTTCCGCGCCGATAGACGTTGCAACCCCCTGGACGATCTCCAGGGCCTGTTCATAGTCGTTTCGGGGAACAGTGAAGGTCATGTCCGTGATCCCGCCTTCCCGGACGTTCTGGATGATCATGTCCACGCTGATGTTGGCGTCCGAGATGGGTTTGAAGATGGCGGCTGCGATCCCGGGTCTGTCCGGGACCTTGGTGATGGTGATGCGGGCCTCGTTCCTGCTGTATGTCACCCCTGAGACAAGGATCTTTTCCATGGTTTCGTCCTCTCTTACCACATAGGTGCCTTCGGAATCAGAGAAACTGCTTCTCACATGGAGGGGAACGCTGTAAAGCATGGCGATCTCGACAGAGCGTATCTCCAGGACCTTTGCCCCGAGGCTTGCCATCTCCATCATTTCTTCATAGGTGATGCGGTCGAGTTTCCGCGCATCCGAACAGACGTTCGGATCCGTTGTGTAGACCCCGTCCACGTCCGTGTAGATCTCACAGAGATCAGCGCCTACGGCCGCGGCTACAGCTACGGCTGTGGTGTCCGAACCCCCCCGTCCGAGCGTCGTGATCGCCCCTGTCTCCGTCACCCCCTGGAATCCGGCCACGACCGGGATCCTGCCCGAGGAGAGGGCTGAGCGGAGCCGGTCGCACGGGATCTCTGTGATGCGCGCCTTTGTGTGGGAGGAGTCGGTCCTAATGGGGACCTGGAAGCCGAGGAAGGATTCGGCATGGAATCCGAGCCCGCCAGCCGCCATGGCAAAGAGGGCGATGGTGGCCTGTTCGCCGGTCGCCATGAGGACGTCGAGTTCCCGCGGGTCAGGGCGATCCTGTATCTCCTGGGCAAGGGCGATGAGCCGGTTCGTCTCACCTGCCATGGCAGAGAGGACCGCTATGACCTGGTTGCCCTCGCGTATCCTTTTTGTGACCCGTTCAGCGACATTCTTGATCCGCTCGGGGTTGGCTACGGACGTGCCCCCATATTTCTGAACGATGAGCGCCATGGCTCCCTCTCCCTCAACCCGGCGTCCAGACGGGATCCTTGCCGAAATGGTCCATCCACCACTCCTCGTCCGTCATGCCGTCTGTGTTTTTTGCAAGTTTTATGGTGTAGGTGTCTGCGTACTCCATGAGGATCCTGTATGCATTGTTGATTGACGTCATGTCAGGAGAGGGTCCGTTCGTACCATGGCGGTCAGGATGGAGTTCTCGGCTCTTTTTGCGGTACGCCTCCTGAATCTCCCGTCTCGTGACCTCGACGGGAAGGGAGAGGAGACGGCGGGCCTCATCGAGCTCTTTCCACTTGTTGTGTTTCATGGCTGGATGTTTTCCTCAAAAAAAGGAATTTTAATCCAGGGCGGAAAAAAGGAAAAGATGGGCAAGCGGAACGAATAGTTGTTTTTTTCATCGCCTGTGTCTGCTTGATCAAGGGTTTTCCGAGGTTCCCTTGTAAGACAGCCTCGAGGCGGTCCGGTCTGCACAGGCTGGCACACCGCGTGCATGTCTATAGTTGATTCACAGGGCTCCAGGCTGCCGACATACGGATTCAGGACTATGTTAAAATAAATGATATCTGTGATGGTTATCCGTGATGTTTCCGGGTCAATCTTCCAGATAAAGGAGGTCCTTACTGTCATGACAAGAAGACATATTCTGTTTGCCCTTGTGTCTTTTTTGCTCATTGGCTCCCCAAGCGCGCGCGCGGAATTTTCGGGGGACATCGGAGCGAGTTTCTTCAATGGCGACCTCAGCTCTTTCTACCTCTCCCTCGGGGACTATTACCGTGTGCCGGAAAGGGATTTCTATCTTATCAGGGGCTGTGGACTTGCGCCCTGGGAAGTCCCGGTTGTTTATCACATCGCCAGGGCGGCGCGGTGCTCGCCGATGACCATCATTGACCTGCGCCATCGGGGCCGGAGCTGGTATGATATCACCCTTCATTTCGGTCTTTCTCCTGATATCTATTACGTCCCGCTTCCCCGCGGTTACATGCCCTATCCACCGTATGGAAAGGCATACGGTCATTACAAGAAGAAGAGAGGCAGGGTCGTGATCCTCGATGACGACGACATCGTCAACATGGTCAACCTCCGGTTCTTGTCCGATTATCACCGTGTTCCTCCGGAGCGGATCATCGACCTGCGTTCCAGGCACAGGGACTTCATCGTCATCGACAGGGATTTTCGGGAAAAGCGTCATGTCCGGGACTGGGACCGCCGGGATAGGCAAGGTGAAAACGGCAAGGACCGTGACCGGGGGCATGGCAATGGTCGTGACAAGGACAAGGGTCACGGCAAGTATAAGGATCATGACCGGGGTGACGGTCATGGAAGATGGTGATGCAGGGAGACGTTCCTATCCGAAGAACCACCGGCAGACAAGGACGCTCGCCACGAGTCCTGCGAGATCGGCGATGAGTCCGGCAGATACGGCATAGCGGAAGCGTGTGATGCCGACGCTTCCAAAATAGACGGCGATCACGTAGAAGGTCGTTTCCGTGGAACCGAGAAGGGTGGCCCCTATGCGGGCGGGCAGGGAATCGGGGCCCGAAGACCGGGCGATGTCTGCGAGGAGCGCAAGGGAGCCGCTTCCCGAAAGCGGCCGGACTATGGCGAGTGCGAGGAGTTCAGGGGTGATACCCATGTCCCCGAGGAGGGGATCGAGGGATGATGCGAGGAGATCAAGGGCACCTGATGCACGGAACATGTTGATGGCCACAAGCATCCCCACAAGGGCGGGAATGATCCCAACAGCGATGCCAAAACCCTCCTTTGCCCCCTCCACGAAGACCTCATAGACAGGGACCTGCTTTCGGAAAAAGGCATACAGGGGGATTCCGGCCACGAGGACCGGAATGGCTGAGGCTGAGATCGCATCGATAAGACCATTCATCCTCGGATTTTTTCCTGTTTTCGGTAAAAATGCCGGAAAAGGAGGGCCGCAAGGATCCCCACACCCGTGGAAAAGGTCGTTGCCACGAGGGCCGTCGGAATGACGGCCGATGGATTCAGGCTTCCTGCGGCCGCAAGTACGGCGATGGCGGTCGCCGGCACCAGCTGGACCGAGCTCGTGTTGAGGGCGAGAAACATGCACATGGCGTCACTAGCCCTGTCCTTGACGCAATTGAGTCCCTGGAGATCCCTCATGGCCGCAAGTCCCAGGGGAGTTGCCGCGTTTCCGAGTCCGAGCATATTGGCGGCGAGATTCATGACCATGGCCCCAAGGGCCGGATGGTCTTTGGGGACCTCCGGGAAGAGCCTTTGAAGCGCAGGATGGAGCAGGCACGAGAGTGCAGTCACAAGACCGGCCCGTTCCCCGATGCGCATGACCCCGAGCCAGAGGGCCATGATCCCCACGAGGCCGATGGCGATCTCTACCCCGGCCGTGGCCCCATCCACTGCGGCCTTGGAGATATCGGCCATGCGGCCGTTCCAGATGCCGAAGAGTAGGGAGAGGGCGAGCAGCCCCATCCAGATGGCGTTCAGCACCTTTCACTCACGGGGCTGGATGATCAAATGGCGGAGGGGTTCGCTTCCAACGCTTTCCGCAACAAGGTGGCAACGGGCGATGATTCGGTGCTGGAGCCTTCGGATGGGAGAAGGTTGGGGCGAAAGCTCTATGGAAGCCCCTGTTTCCATGACCCGTTCCACGGCATCTTCGGCCTCACGGACGGCCACCCGGATCTCGTCCGGGTCGTGGCCATCCACGAGGGAAAAGATGTCTTGGAGGACGTGACGTATCTGGGCCGTGCTGTTCCGTTTCACCAGGTGGACGGATGCCCCGGTCTCTTTCTCCATGCGCTGGAGGCGCTGGTCGAACCCGCGTGACCTCAGGGCGAGAAGTATGTTGGCGTCCTCCGGATAGGCGACGACCCGTGCGTTAAGGCGGAGATCCCGAATGACGCGCGAGACGGAATCCGGGCTCAGGGCATAGGGATAGATCCTGGCGGTCTCTGCCTCGGGGGAGAAGCGCGCCGCTGCCTCCTGAAGGGGGATGGACTTTCCGGTGGTTTCTGACTCGGTGCGCCTGCTCTCCCCCTCGGGGATGTAGCCACGAAGTAGGTCATCCACTGCAGAGGCCGTGTTGGAGTGGACTACGAGATTTCCGAGGGCCACGATCTCCACCACCACGTCGAAGGTGGGAGGTCCCTTCCGTTCCGTTATGGTCTTCTGGGTCCCCCGAAAGCGCGCCTCCTCGTCTCCGAGGGTCACGGTCTGGATCCCGCCCACGAGATCCGAGAGGGTCGGGTTCATGACGAGGTTCTCGAGGGTGTTTCCGTGGGCGGTCCCGATGAGCTGGACCCCGCGTTCCGCAATGGTTCTGGCCGCTACCGTCTCCTTTTCGGTCCCGATTTCGTCGATGACGATGACTTCGGGCATGTGGTTTTCCACTGCCTCGATCATGACCGCGTGCTGCTGGTCCGGATGCGGGACTTGCATGCGCCGTGCGCGTCCGATGGCGGGGTGGGGGATGTCGCCGTCTCCGCCGATCTCGTTCGAGGTGTCCACGACGACCACGCGTTTGCCCAGTTCGTCCGCCAGTACCCGGGCCATTTCCCGGAGCATGGTTGTCTTTCCTACGCCTGGTCGTCCGAGGAGGAGGATGTTCTTTTCCGTTTCCACGAGATCGCGGATGGGATCGACCGTTCCGGGAACGGCCCTACCGACGCGGAGCGTGAGCCCGATGATCCGCCCCTTGCGGTTTCGAATGGCGGAGATCCGGTGGAGCGTGCGTTCGATCCCGGCCCGGTTGTCCGCACCGAATTCACCCACCTGTCCGACCACCTGGTCGATGTCCGCTGTGGAGACGGGTTTCGGGGAGAGATCCAGGACGCGTCCGGGGAAACGGGCCTCGGGTGGCCGGCCGAGATCCATGACTACCTCGAGGAGGTCGTCGAGAAAGAGACGCGCGAGGGATTGACGGATGGGATCCGGAAGGACCTCGATCAGATGGGTGAGATCGCCGGTGGTAGGCGTGTTGGGTGGAGTGTCGTCCATCATGACGGGATTGTATCAAAGAGAAAGGGACGGAGAAACTACTTTTACCCAAGAAAAAAAAGACCCGGACTGACGGCCGGGTCGAGGGGTGTTCGTGCGGAATGTTGTATTTATCAGCAACCTTCCAGCTTCTTGACAGGCTGAGCTGCGTCCTTCACCGCGTCCCCTGCGGGATGTTCCTCGGGTACAGGGGCAGGCGCAACCTCAGGCGCCTGAGGGGCTGCATTTTCCTGGCCGGGGAGCATTTCCTTGGCGGCGTCGATGGCAGATTCGGTCTTTTGCTCCACGGCCTCGCCGGCCTTCTCCGCTCCTTCCATAACGGCCTCTCCTGTTGCTACAGCCTTTTCCTCCACGGTATCGAGCATGGATTTCTCTGCGGGCGCAGGTTCAGGAGCAGGAGCCGGCGCCGGGGGGGCGATCTCATGATTGGCAGGGCCTGCCGGAGCCGGAGGCGCAGGCTTGGCGGTCTCCGCCGGGGGAGCCGCGTGTTCGGCAGGTGTCTCCGCCTTCTTTTCCTCTGTCTTCTGGCAGGCGACAAGACCGCCTGAAATCGCCAGGGAAAGGATTGCGGCAAGGGCGATACGGGAAGTGTGCTCCATGGTTGATTTTCCTCCTGGAATTATATTTCACGTATTCTCTCCCATGAGCCGGTCGTGTGTCAAGCACAGGCACAGGGAATTATCTTCTCGACTTGACGGATGCGTAAAGGAGGCGTTTCCTATTGAAAAATTGTCCTGACGCCCAAAGAGGTATCCCATGGAAAAGGAACGCCGTCCCCCCACTGCCCAGGAAATGGATTCTTACCGTAAACGTCTCGTCGAGGAACAGGAGAGGCTATGGAGCGAGATCCGGCACGACCTTCGGGAACGTCTTGGTCCTGAATACCAGGATCAGATTGCGACCATCCGAGATCTCGAGGAGTTAGCCCAGGCTGACCTCCAGGAGGATATAGTCATCGAGGCCGTGAAGGCCAGAAAGACCATGCTCGAGGAGATCTCCCAGGCCCTTTGGCGCATGGAGAGGGGTGAGTACGGAAAATGCCTCGACTGTGGCCGATGGATCTGTGCGAGACGTCTTGCTGTGGAACCCTGGGCCTCTCGTTGCCTGGACTGTCAGAAGAAGATGGAGCGGGAAGGCAGAGGCCGGTCATGAACCGTCCGTGCAATGACACGGGCAGGATCCGTTTCGGCTGGTGGACGACCGGCAGGGACGAGGCCGCCCTCTCACTTTTTGACACGGTTACGAACGCCATGCGGGACGGGGTCATCCCGGGCGATCTTGCCTACGTCTTCGTATCCAAGGATCCGGAGGAGGGGGAGTGGAGCGATCGGATCCTCGAGAGGGCCATGACCCTCGGGATCCCCACGGTCACGCTTTCAGCGGCTCGTTTTGAGCCCGGCCTGAGAAAAGGGGACCGGGAGGCATGGCGCAGGGCCTACCACCGGAAAGTCCTTGGACGCATAGAGGGGTTCCGCTCTGATGTGGTCATTCTTGCCGGCTATATGTGGGTCGTGAGCCCGGAGGCCTGTTCCCGTGCAGCCCTTTTGAACCTGCACCCTGCTGCCCCTGATGGTCCTGCAGGGACCTGGCAGGAGGTCATCTGGCATCTTCTTGAACAGGGCGCGGCCCGAACGGGCGTTATGATGCACCTTGTGACCCAGGAGCTCGACAAGGGCCCGCCGGTCACGTTCTGCACATTTCCGATAAGGGGACCGGGCTGGGACGAGCTCTGGGAGGAGTTCGAAAGGGAGCGTGCAGGGGCGGGGCTTGATGCGATCATGAAGGACATGGGCGAGGCCCAGCCGCTTTTTGCGCGCATACGCCGGGAAGGGGTGCGCCGCGAGCTGCCCCTCATCGTAGAGACCATGCGGTCCCTGGCCACGGGCAGGATCACTCTCTCTGAAGGACGCGTGCTCGACGGGGGCGGGTGCGTGATGCCAGGCCCCATGGATCTTACTTCCGAGATCGAGGCCCGGATCGGACAGGGCGGCCCTGCCTGCCGCAATTGATCTGCCCCATTCAGAGCATCATGTCACAGCCCACGGAAAAGTCAGGAAGGAGGGTCGGTTCCGGGGGCTCGGCCTTCTGGATCCAGCCGTTTTCAAACCCAAGCCTTTCAACCGCCTCGATCACGGTCCGGTATTCGTGCATGGAGAGGCCTTTTGCGAGTTCCTCAAAGCGTGATGCCCTGTAGGCCGGGAAAAACTGGGACATGACGGCCACGTGAAGTTCTGTGCCGTACCGGTTCCGCAGACTTTCGAGGACCTTTATCGAGTCTTCGGCCCCGCCCGGAAGGACCAGGTGCCTTACTATGATGCCCCGGCGGGCCACGCCCTCTCCGTCGATCTCAAGACCAGTCCCGGTCTGGCGTACCATCTCGTCCAGGGCTGCCAGATTCCGGTCAACGTAGTCCCCCACACCGGAGTAGCGTCTTCCCCGCTCATTCGCGCCGTACTTGGCGTCAGGCAGATACACGTCCACGACCCCTTCAAGAAGGGCGAGGGTCTCCGGGGCCTCGTAGCCGCCCGAGTTCCAGACAACGGGAAGATCGAGCCCTTTTTCCACGGCGAAGGCAAGGGCCGAGACCACCCAAGGGAGCAAATGGGTGGCCGAAACGAGCTCGATATTGTGACATCCCTTTGCCGCAATGAAAAGCATGGTGTCTGCGAGATCCTTGACAGAGACCGCCTGCCCAAGGCCGTCGCGGCTTATCTGGTGGTTTTGGCAGAAGACGCAGCCAAGATGGCAGCCAGAGAAAAAGATCGTCCCTGCCCCGCGCGTGCCTGAGAGCGGGGGTTCTTCCCCCATGTGGGGCACGGCCCGCGCGATCCTTGCATCGGAACCCGTGCGGCAGAAGCCCATTTCTCCTGCGAGACGGTCCACTCCGCAGCGCCTGGGACAGAGCCTGCACGGAGAGGCGAGGGATCGCAGGGCCTCGGCCCTCTCCCGAATGAAACGTGCGTTCTTCATCCCCCGGCCACGAGGAGGACCACCGCGTGGCCGGCCATTCCCTCGCCGGTCCCCGTAAAGCCGAGCCCTTCGGTCGTGGTCCCCTTGATGTTCACCTGCGATGCTGAAACGCCGCAGACCCGGGCGATGGTCTCCCGCATCCTTTCCACGAAAGGGGAGATCCTGGGCCGGTCGGCAACCAGGGTGAGATCGGCATTTTCCAGTTCATAGCCCGCCTCGTGGGTCATGACCATGACCTTCCCCAAAAGGACGAGACTCGAGATCCCCTTGTAGCGTGGGTCAGAATCGGGGAAGTGGCGACCTATGTCCCCGAGGCCGCAGGCCCCGAGGATGGCGTCGCAAAGGGCATGGGTGAGGACGTCCGCGTCCGAGTGACCGAGGAGTCCGTATTCATGAGGGACATGGACCCCTGCCAGAATGAGGGGGCGGCCTATGATGAGCCGATGGACGTCGTGGCCGAAACCGATGCGATAGGGGATGGGGGGCGGCATCAAGGAAATCCTGGGATCATGGGGCATCCTGGCGGTCACAGGCAGACGAATGCAAATATAGCAAAAAGGCCCGCCTTCTGGAACCGGATGGTCATGGCGAATGAATGAATCGCGATCCATGGTTATTCTCGGCATTCCGGCCGTATATCATATCAAAGAAGGCTTTTTAAAGTGGTTTTTGGTGTGATTAAAAGATGATGGTCTCGTAAAAAGTCGAAAATTCCAATTTGGCGTCATTCCGGCGGAGGCCGGAATCCAGTGTTTTCAATATGTTCTGGATGCCGGATCAAGTCCGGCATGACGAGTCTGGGACTTTTTACGAGACCATCAAAGAGGCTTGACAAATTTTAGTTATAACGTAAATTCTTGCCCTAATAAGAATTTTTATAGATTTTTAAAATGATATAGCTTTATTAAAAATAAAAACAATCCAGTTCGTTCGAATTTCGAGCCCTTTTCGTCCGTTTGCATAAGGCCTTGAACTCCACATCCGAGGCGCTATCAGGCGGGCCGGATCTTCGGGCTGGCGGCAAAAGGGGACCAAAGGAGATGGTCTCGTAAAAAGTCGAAAATTCCAATTTGGCGTCATTCCGGCGGAGGCCGGAATCCAGTGTTTTCAATATGTTCTGGATGCCGGATCAAGTCCGGCATGACGAGCCTGGGACTTTTTACGAGACCATCAAAGGAGGAAGGGATGTCTGATAGTTCCAGGATGCATGGGCAGCACATCGAGGATGCCATTGAGTCTGTCAGGGGCCGCTTTTCAGGCATGGGGACTTCTGTCTTTACAGAGGGGATTTGGGGCGGTGTTCGCGGCGTTCAGGGAAATCCTGGCATGGTTTCACAGGAGAATCGCCGCCAGGTCTGGGAGGACACGCAACTTCCAGACTGCGTGAGCCTCGTCCTTCTCATGGCCATGGCCATGGATGCAGGGGAGGTCCGGAGGCTGTGCGTGAAAAACGGGCTTTGCGAGAGAGAGGAAGGCCTTGACCCGGGAACCGGTCTTTTTCTCCTCCACATGGCAGGCCACATTCGAGAGCTGGGCGTGGCCCGGGAGGTCCAGAGACACTTCCGGGAGCGTTTCCCCAGGGCCGTTTCCCGGGTCCGCGCGTGTGCGCCCGAGGAATTCGCCGCATCGCTGGCAGAAGGGGCATGGCCCGCGCCCATGCTCTGGGCCGGATGCACCGACCCCCGGCGGGAGATGAGGAAAGAGGCCCAGATCTGTGTCCACCGGATCGTCTGGCGTCTCCTCGCCCAGGCGGGGCAGATGAGAAAAGGCCTCCCGCCGCCGGATCCTGCCAAGGGGCCCATGAAACGAACGGATGGGGGTATTCCTGCTGTCGGGGTGCGGGATCGAGAGGATAGTAAGGGCGTATTCGGTCCGCGTCCTGAAGATCTCGAGAAAAGACTTGGGGAAAGGGACGAGGAGATCAAGAGGCTTTCACTTAAGCTCGCCGAGAAGGAGCGGGAGTGCTCGGAACTCAGACGAGGGCAGTCGAGGGAAGGGGCCTTGAGGAGGGAGAACAAGAAGCTCCTCTATGAACTCGAAAGGCTCCGGGCGCGGGTCGCCTCCCTCGAGGTCGGTCTCCCCCGGGCAGGAGAAGGTGTTCCATCATTGGTGGAGGACCGGGGAGAAGGCGACGCGTCGCGTGAGTCCGCTTCCGTCGTCTCTCTCCATCGCCCTGAGGAAAGGTCTGGTGATTGCGCCCATTGCACGGGCCGCAAGGACTGCACATGCCCTCTTGAGGGCATGAAGGTGGCAGTGGTGGGAGGGCTCGACCGGCTTGAGCCCGAATACCGGAAGGCGGTCAGCGAGCTCGGCGCCGAGTTCCTCTTCCACACCGGAAGGTGCGAAAACGGGACCCATGTGCTCAAAAATCTCGTCTGCAAGGCGGACATCGTCCTCTACATCACGTCCATAAACAGCCACGGTGCGCTGAAGGCCGTAAAGGGGGTCTGCAAGAAGACAGGAAAACGTTTTTGCGTGGTCCAGAATCCGGGAGTCTCCTCGGTCTATAACTCCCTTGTCGATATGTCGGCCTGACCGCGAGCCGGGATAGGATCGGTGGGAGTGATTACCCGCACGTCAGATGGATGGGGCATGGAAGAGACCCTTGCCAGGGCTGGCTTTTGCATGGCCCACGACATTCCGGGAAGGATGCGCGTGAAGGGCGGCATCCTCGCAGGCGGCCCTTATGATCCTGCCTCCCTCGAGGGCTATCTCCTGGCTGTCGATGGTGTCACAGACGTGAGGGCCAATCCTCGTGCAGGGTCCATCGTGGTGGAATACGAGGCCACGAGGGATGTGCGGGAGAGGATCCTCGCTGCCATAGTCATGCTCCCGCCGGAGATCTACGGGGAGGAGCGGATTTCCGATGCCGGGCTTCCGGTTGAGCCCGAAGGGATCCTTCCGCCCGTCTTTCTCCTCGTCTCCCTTTTCTTCCTTCCCATGCGGATCAAGGCGCTCGTCTCGTGGCTCTTTGCCTCGCCCCTCATTGCAAAGGGTGTGGAAACGCTCGTCACCAAAGGGCCGAAGGTCGAGGTCCTGGACGCCACAGCCGTGACCTTCGCCCTTCTCAGGCGGGACTATTTCACGGCCGCTGCAATCCAGCTCCTTTTAAAGGTCGGGGAGATCATCGAGTCCACCACCACGAACCAGTCGGACCGCCTGATTCGAAGACTCCTCATCCCACGGGCTGAGAATGTCTGGGTCCTGAAGGGCGGGGTCGAGGCCATGGTGCCTGCATCGAGCCTTGCGCCAGGCGACCTGGTCGTTTGCGGGGCGGGGAACAGGATACCGGTGGACGGCCAGGTGGAGGAAGGGGTCGCGCTCGTGAACCAGTCCTCCATGACCGGCGAGGCCGTGCCCGTCAGGAAGGAGAAGGGCTCGATGGTCCTTTCCGGCACGGTCGTGGAGGAAGGCAGACTCGTCATCCGGGCCGAGACCGTAGGGGCGGAAACCGCGGCCGCGCGCATATCGCGCCACATCAGATCCGCCCTCCAGGCCATGTCTCCGGCCCAGCGGCGCTCGGAAGAGCTGGCCGATTCCCTCGTGCCTGTGACCTTCGGTCTCGGCGCCGCCATCGCCGTCCTGTCCCGGGACCTCAGAAAGGCGGCCTCGGTCCTGTCCGTGGACTACTCCTGCGCCATCAGGATCTCCACCCCCGTGGCCGTCAAGACCGCCATGTACGAGGCAGGGACCCGCGGGGTCCTCATCAAGGGCGGGCAGGCCATCGAGTCCTTCTCCGAGGTGGACACTGTGGTCTTTGACAAGACAGGAACCATCACCTCCGGGGCCTTTGAGGTGACGGACGTGGTCTCCCTCGATCCCTCTATGCCTTCCGATGTCCTTCTCGCCCTTGCCGCCTCGGCCGAGGAGCGCTATCGGCACCCCATCTCTGACGCCATCGTCTCGGAGGCCCGTCGAAGAACCGCCGCCTTTTTCGAGCACACAGAGGTGGACTACGTGGTGGCCCACGGGGTCGCGACCTACGTGGAGGGAAAGAGGCTCCTCGTGGGAAGCGAACATTTTCTGAGAGAGGACGAGGGTATCGCATTCAGCCCCCTCGGCGCCTTGGCCCAGGACCCTTCAAAGACCTTCGTGTATGTGGCCTATGACGAAAGGCTGGCGGGATTCATCGGGCTCAGGGACGCGGTGCGCCCGGAGGCCGGAAAGGTCATGAGGGAGCTCAGGGACCTGGGGGTGAAGAGGATCGTGATGCTTTCAGGCGACAGCCGGGAGAGGGCGGTTGCCGTCGCCCGCTCCATCGGCGTGGACGAGGCAATGGGGGACCTCCTTCCCGGGCAGAAGGCGGAGGTGATCGCCCGGCTTCAGGCAGAAGGGGGCAAGGTCGCCTTTGTGGGAGACGGCGTGAACGACGCCCCTGCCCTTGTGGCCGCTGACGTGGGGGTGTCCATGGCAAGGGGAAGCGAGCTCGCCCGTGCCACGGCCGAGATCGTCCTCCTCGAGGAAGGGCTCCGGGGCCTGACTGTCGCTCGCCGTGTCTCGAACGAGGCGGCTTCCGTCATCCGCGGCAACTTTTCGGCCGCCATTGGCGTCAATTCCGCCATCCTCCTGGCCGCAAGCCTCGGGTTCCTCTCTCCCCTTGCGAGTGCAGTTCTCCATAACGCGACGACCGTCGGGATCATCCTTCATTCCCTCTCGGGTGTGTCCTCCGGTCTGTTTCCAGCCGCTTTGGGGGAGGTTTCCCAGTCATGAAGACGCTTCTCGATGCGGATCCAGGTCCTTTCAGGGTCGTACGAATCACGGATTTCGAGAGTGCGCGCAGGCTTGTGGATCTGGGTGTCGGGCCAGGGGATGTGGTCGAAAAGCTCGTGTCGGAGGAGGATGCGGCCCCTCCCCTCAGGATCAGGACCAGGGAGCGTTCCGGGGTCATCGGGGCCGGAATGGGCCTTGAGATATGGGTCGAATACGGGGGCGGGGTCGTGACGCTCGCAGGCCTTCCCAGGGGTGCGAGCGGCCTGGTCACGGCCCTTTCCGGGGGGGAGGGGTTGCGGGAGACGGCGCGGATCCTTGGCATCCGCCAGGGGGAGGAGATCCGGGTGGAGCACAGGATTCCGCCCATGGACTATGTGGTCGGGATCTCAGGAAGGCGGGTGAGGCTCGGCGAGGGTGAGGCTGCGAAGGTCTGGGGACGAAGACGCCTGGGCGACGGAACGGTGCAGGATGAAGACCTCGTTCAGCTCACCTCCCTCGGCGCGGGCCAGATCCTTGCGGTGGAAAGGATCGCGGCAGGGCGCAGGGCCATGGGGCGTCTCGAGGGGCTGGGCGTAAGATCGGGGGCCGAGGTGGAGGTGTTCGGTGTGGAGCCGCGTCAGGGCGTACGTCTCGGTCGGGCCAAGGTGGTGCGTATAAGAAACCGGCTCGGGATGGAGCTGTGGCTCGGGGAGAGAAGTGCGGCGTACATACTCGGGGAAGGCGTGAGAAATGAACAAATTCAACATAAGGAGGCCGGAAGACATGGAAGAGACAGCAGACAGGAATGAGCGGGCAGGGTATCTCCGGGCCAACGGCGCGGGGAATCCTGGAGAAACGGCGGGGATGGGCACAGCCCGAACGCCTCAACCGGGCCCGGTCATGCCGGGCGCACAGTGGTATTACGGCGCCCAGCCGGGAACACCTCCCCAGGCGGTGCAGGCCCAGGACCCATGGTACTGGTACCAGCAGGGCATGGCCGCGGCTTACGCGAATCAGTCGGCCCAGGCCGCGGGTTCCGCTCCCCAGCCGCATGCCGCCGAAGCGCACCACCCGAAACATGACGAGCACCGATATGGCCAGATGATGGACATGCTCGGGCGGTTCCTGAACGGTGAGGCCGACATGGGTGACGTGGTGAACGGTTTTTTCAGTCTTGACTTTCAGAACGACCAGTTCTGGAAGGGCGCCCTTGTAGGCGCGGCCGTCACCCTGCTCCTCACCAACGAGAGCGTCCAGAAGGGTTTGGCCGGGACCCTGGGATCCATCTTCGGGTCCGCCAAAAGCGGCATCGAAAAGGCCGCCGGGTCAGTAAAGGAGGCGCCGGTGGAAGAAAAGAAGGAAAAGGCGCCCGCGAAGGAAGAGAAAAAATAACTTAACAAGGAGGCAAGCATGCACCCGCATTACCAGACAGCGCACGTCCCAAACCCGTTGCAGACCCGCCCAGCCTATCCAGCCTACCCGGCGCGGGCGTCATACCCCTATCCCTTTTTCGGTCCGACAGCCGTCATCTCGGCCGGGCTTCTCGGCACTGTGATAGGCGGAACAGCGGCCATGGCCGTGGACATCCACAGGGTCCAGGATGGTCAGATGACCATGACCCAGGCCCTGACCGACAGCCTCGCCAAGGGGGCCGGGGTCGGGGTGGCGACTGCGGCAGCGACCGCCGTAGCCCGTGCAGTGGGGGGAGGGCCGATCCTCTCGATCGCAGTCATTATCGCAACCGCCACCGGGGTCGGATACGTCATCAACTCCGTGGGCAGATCCGCCGCGGCCAGGACGGCTGCTGAAAAGAAATAGGGAGGAATCCACATGGAAAACACCACTCAGTCAATGCCGAATGCACATGCAGAGATGACAGCTTCGGGGGCCGGACCCGTGCAGACCGTCGCCATGGGCCCGGCCTTCCCGGGACCGTCGCCATGGCCCTTTCCCCCGTCGCCCATGATGCCAGGCCCATCCATGGGCCCAGCCGGGCATTCGGGGCAGACCTTTCCCAGGCCGACCCCGTCACCCTGGCCGCCTTCGCCCATGATGCCAGGACCTACCATGCAGCCCCAATGGGCCCCAGGCCCCATGCCCCAGGACATGGCCGGGGGCCACGCGGAATCCCAGGGACACTCTTGCGGCAAATCGGCCTCACACAGCCACCCGCCAGACCATGCGGGCCCTTCCGCTCCTATGCCCCACGACTATCTCCACGAGGCCTTCCAGTTCGGCCCGGCGTATTTTTCACCCGCCGTCGGCATAAGGGACGTGGGTGATCCGCGATATCCAGCGCCATACGCCGCCCCTGACGCCAACCCTACCTTTCTCGGCATGGACTTCCGGCATGACCAGTTTTGGAAGGGGGCGATCCTCGGGGCCGCAGTGGTCTTCATCGTCACCAACGACACCGTGCAGAAGGCCCTCATGTCGGGCGTGGCGAAACTCTGGACCACGGCCCAGGCAGGAATCGAGGAACTCAAGGAAAAATACCAGGACGTAAAGGCGGAGATGAGTCAGAAGAAGAAGGAGGCGTAGGTGATCCGCATTTTTCGAGGGTCCCCTGAGGTGTGTGCAACCTGCCTTTCCCCCTCCTGTCGGAGGAGGGGGAAAGGCATCAAAAAAAAGAGGGAAGAAATGAAAAAGATCCTGCTTGCGTTTAATACGATCCTGTTTCTTGCCGTTATCGTCGCAACCGTGCATGCTGAGCCGGTGATCGTCGGATCGGACTCCACCGTGATCGTGGATGGGGATGTTTATACCTTGAAAAGTCAGCCGCCCAACTACACCGGTCTCATGTGGGAGGAAGAACAGGGCGTGATGGGGGTGTGCGGATGCGGTACTCAGGCCTTTCGGGCCATGCAGGCCATGGCTGCATACCTGGGTGTGGATGAGTTTTCGAGGTCAATCGCCATAAAGACCGGATGGAGCACGGACGGGGCAGAGGAGATGTACGTGGGGAAGATGGGCTGGATAAACGGCGTCAATTTTTCCTACGGTGAGGCCGTCACCGATCCCGATTACCTCACCCTCCAGGATGCATGGTACCGGTTTACCGTGGGTGGACGCACGTTTCTCGTCACGATGGACGCGCACAACTACCGTTTCACCCCGGATCCGACCCACCCCGGTCATCACGAAGGATGGAGTTTTTTCGATTACCGGACATATGCGAAGACACATGCAACAGGCCAGGAAAAGGCCTATTTCAAGGACGTGGTCAGGCCCCAGTTCATATCCAATCTCATGGGGGAGACGGTTTTCGATGTCAGCCTTGAGGTCAGGGTCGGGAGGTATTGATGGTCTCGTAAAAAGTCGAAAATTCCAATTTGGCGTCATTCCGGCGGAGGCCGGAATCCAGTGTTTTCAATATGTTTTGGATGCCGGATCAAGTCCGGCATGACGAGTCTGGGACTTTTTACGAGACCATCAGGTATTGGAAGTAAGAAAATGATTGCCGCTTGGGGCTGGGTCTGGAGGGATAACCCGGCCTCCAGTGCCGGTTTGAAAGGATTGAGATATGAACCGATTGGTCTCCCTTTATGAATATGCAGGGGTATGTGGGATGGCCCTTGTCGTCCTCGGCCTGGCCAGCCTCTATCTCATCATGATGCGCACGACCATAAATTTCGAGATCGAATGACGGGAGGAAACCTCATTTCATCGTCCTCAAACGAAAAGACAGGACAGGATTGAAAAAAAAGGATGAAATGGACAGATGAAGCGCTGACATACCTTGAGAAGGTGCCTCCCTTTGTCCGTCCCATGGCGAAAAAGGGCGTGGAGGCCTTTGCCCGGAGCCGGGGATGCACCACGGTCACAGTGGAGATTATCCTCCAGGCCAGGGAAAGGATGATGGGGAAAAAGGGCGGTCATGACCATGAAAGGGGAAACCGGGCTGAACTCGACAGCGAGACCGCCTGTCTCCAGCCCGATATAAGCCGGTTTTTTGCGAGAGAAGGCGTGGACCCCTTGAGACATGCCTTTGAGAAAAAGACCGCGGTGCATGCCGGGGCCGGAGGAACGTATCTTGAAGGGAAAGCAGCGATCCAGGCGGCATGGGACGCATCTGCCGGCAAAAGCGACGCTTCGAGACTTCGTGTCGTCTATATGCATATCCCCTTCTGCCGGGGCAGGTGCCGGTTCTGCGGCTTTTACATGTACAACCTGAAGGACGATTCGAGCCGTGTCTATACGGATGCCCTGCTCGATGAGATCAGACAATGTGCGGAGCTTCCGGCTGTTGCAGATGCCCCCATCCTCGCCGTCTATCTTGGTGGAGGAACCCCGACTGAGCTGGAGGCGGAAGATCTTGAGCGCCTGCTTGGCGGCATATACAGATATCTCCCCCTTTCCAACGACTGCGAGATCACGGTGGAGGGCCGGGTGGACGGATTCACCGATGAGAAGATGAACGCCTGCATAAGGGGCGGGGCCAACAGGTTCTCCCTCGGCGTGCAGACCTTTAACACGGAGGTGCGAAGACTCATGGGAAGGCGGGCCTCGAGGGAGAAGATCCTTGATCGCCTCTCAAGACTCACCGCTCTCAACCAGGCGGCGACGGTCATCGACCTCATCTACGGGTTTCCAGGCCAGACCATGGATATCTGGGAGAAGGACGTTCGGACCTTCCTCGATGAGACGGATCTGGACGGATGCGACATGTACCAGTTGAACGTCTTTCAGGGGGGGCCGCTCGCGACCGCCATTGAAGAGGGGAAGATCGAGCCTGCTGCAGATATCCCGGCCCAGGCGGAGATGTTCAGTCTCGGCAGGCGCCTTGCACAAAAGGCGCATCTCAAACGCCTTTCCATGTGCCACTGGGCAAGATCTACAAGGGAGCGCAACCGCTACAACTCCTTCACCCGTTACGGGGCCACGTGCATTCCCATCGGTTGCGGCGCAGGGGGCCGGCTTTCCGGACACTATTTCTTCCAGGAAGGAGATCTCAAGGAATACTACCGTAGGGTCGGGGAAGGGGAAAAGCCGGTGGCAACTGCCATGAAACTCCCTGAACACTCACCCCTCTTCCGGGAACTGGTGGGCCGCATGGAAGAAGGAGCGGTGGATCTGGTTTCCCTTGGGAAACGACACGGACTCGACCTGATGGGCCTCTTCGGCCCCCTTTTATCTCAGTGGGAAAGAACGGGTCTCGTCCGTCTCGATGAGGACGATTGGGTCGAGTTAACGGAGGCAGGTGAGTTCTGGAACGTGAACATGGCCCAGGCACTGATCGATTACCTCCTGCTCGTCACGGAAGGCAAAAACAAGCCAGGTGCCATGGCCCTGTAGAAAAGGATATCCACAGCAAAGGAGGAGGAAAGGCATGAAATATCTCATTGTCTGCGCGGGAAAATACGGATCGACCTTGCAGACCGGCAGATGGATCGGGGAACGGCTTGAGGGCGACGTCCTTGTAACCGAGGCCAGGGAGATGGCGGATCCGGGTGAAAGGGACGTGGTCATCCTCGGATCGGGCATTTACAGCCACACAGTCCTTCCCGACATCATGCAGTATGTGGATAAATACAGGGAGACCCTCGCAGGCAAAAAGACCGCTGTCTTCGGGGTGGCCATCGACACCACCGGGGTCTTTGTCAGGGGAAAGGTGCACGGGGGCTGGTCGTACATCCTTCCCCTGATCGAAAGACTGCCCGCTCCTCCTGTCTATGCCGGACTCCTCGGCGGCGAGATCAACCCCATGAAGCTCGACGACGGGGACCGGGAGAAACTCGAGAGGTTCTACAAGATGATGGACATGGGCGACGGGGTCCTCTTCAAGACCAGGATGACCAAGCAGGCCGCGTGGGAGTTTGCGGAAAAGCTCATGAATCGCATGAACTCGGACTGGGGCCATCCATGAACTTGAATCCGTGAGACGGCAAAATACAGACCTGATCCCGCTCAAAAAACCCGATTTTCGCGGCGTGCATGGCGTCCATCCTTGGACGCCACCCCTTCGGGGCTGTCTTCAGCTGTGCAAATCGGCAGTTCTCCCGATTTGTGCTTCAATTTTCCAGTCCATGCGACGTACGCTGTAGGGGCGAATCACGATTCGCCCTCCTCATTCCTGGAAAATTTCGCGCCTTGCATCTCGGGCTTTTTGAGCAGGATCAGATTTTGAGGTTTTTGCAGCGCGATCAGACCTGCGAACGATATCATCGCAGTATGGACCAACAAACCTATTCTTGATGAATGATGAAGATATGGCCGAATAGTTGATGAATGAGGCCCAAACATTGCTATAGGTATTAATCAAAATCGCACAGAGGATGTAGAACATGCTCGATGCAAAAACCGTTAGCTCGCTGTCCAAGGCCGGAATGGTGGCATCCCTTGCGGTCCTCACCCTTACCGGGCTTGGGCGGGGGCGTTCCAACCGGAACATCCATGTCTTGGCAGGGGTGGCCCTTATCGGTTTTTCCGTGTGGCATTACAATATCTGCCGGCCGCCGGAGAGAAGGATGCTGGCGGGGGCGATGCCGAGGGAAACTGACCCGGGCCTTGCCCGTTAGACCTAGGAGAAAAAAACTGATGCACATCCACACCCTTGACCGATGGCAACATCCGCACGACTTTGCTGACGATTCCAGCCACGCCGAGAAAAACACGAGAAACGTCATGATCCTCACGGCGTTTACCATGGTGGCGGAGATCGTGACCGGAGTGATGACAGGCTCCATGGCTCTTCTTGCTGACGGCTGGCACATGTCCACGCATGTCGCGGCATTCGGCGTCACGCTCTTTGCCTACCGGTATGCGCGCAACCAGGCGGACAACCCGCGGTTCACGTTCGGGACCGGAAAGATAGGCGTGCTCGGAGGCTTCGCGAACGCCACGGCGCTCGCCGTGGTGGCGCTGGTAATGTCGTTGGAGTCGATCACCCGCCTGTTTGAACCGCGGACGATCCATTTCAACGAGGCGATCTTCGTGGCCGTAGCCGGCCTACTCGTGAATCTGGCAAGCGGGCTGATGCTGCGCGAGCATGGTCACGTCCACGAGCATGGCAACGATGATGAGGCCCGCCATCACGATCACAACCTGCGCGCCGCGTATCTTCATGTCCTTGCGGATGCATTCACATCCGTGCTGGCCATCCTGGCGCTGCTTGCGGGCAAATACGTCGGTCTTGTATGGATAGATCCCTTGATGGGCCTGGTCGGGGCCGCGGTGATCACGAGGTGGGCATATGGTCTTGCACGCGACACAGGCCATGTATTGATCGACTGCGCGCCTGATGACCGGATCCGCTCCACGATAAGACGTGCGATCGAAGACGACGCGGACAACCGTATAGCCGATCTCCATGTCTGGTGTGTCGGTCCGCATCATTATTCCGTAGCGATATCCGTGGTGACTCATCAGCCGAGGGCGCCGGAACATTACAAAAATCTTCTTGGCCACATCCCGCACCTCGCGCACGTCCTCGTCGAGGTGAACCCCTGTCCGGGCCCATCCTGCCTTGCGTCTCCCGCCTGAGGCCGGGTTGCCATCGAAATCTTCCACGAGGAGCGGCGGACAGATGACAACGGATAATAATAAAATGTTTTCGGCGGAAGGAATCGCCATAAGACACAGCATCCCGGGCCGTATACGGGTAAAGGTGGAGGCCGTCCGCCAGGACTGGGAACGGGCCGCTGCCCTCGAAAGATGGCTTGAAGACCGCCTGGGGGTCACCGCTGTGGAGGCAAAGCCCCTCACCGGGAGCGTCATCGTGCTTTACGATCAGGCGAACGCGGCCTCGCCCGAGATCCTCGATCTCATCGCGGGGTGGCTCGCCCTTGATTTCCCCGGGAAACGGGCCCATCCGCCCAGGACGACCAAGTGTGCCGACACATGTCCTGCGTGCCGGGCGAAAAACCACAGTACGTCGTTTTTCGCCCGGGCCGTCGAGGTGGTGGCGCTTACCGCGTTCATGGCCTGGGCCCTGATCCGGGATCTCGTCTTCGGCGCCCCACTCCCCCAGGGCCCAGCGAGCCTCGTGGCCGTTGTCTCGGTCATCGGGGCCATCCCTCTTTTCCGCCATGCATGGAAGGACATGCACGAGGGCCGTCACATGACCCTTTTCCCTTTCCTCGCCCTCACCACCCTCATAGCCGTGTTCGTGGGTGAGGCCATGACCGCCCTCGAGGTGATCTGGATACTGAGGATCGGCATGCTACTCGAGGACTACGTGGCCGAGCGGTCCCGCAAGGCCATCCGCGAGATCCTCCAGGTCGCGGCAAAGGACACGTTCGTCATCGTGGACGGCGTCGAGGTCCAGGTCCCGGTCGAACAGGTCCGTCCAGGGGACACGGTCGCCTGTCACACCGGGGAGAAGATCCCGGTGGACGGGATCGTCACACGGGGAGAGGCCATGGTGGACGAGGCCTCCATCACCGGGAGGGCCGAGCCCGAGCATAAAAAGGAGGGGGACCGGGTCTTCGCCGGGACCATCGTCCAGCAGGGGGTCGTGTTCATCGAGGCCGGAAAGGTCGGGGACGAGACCTATCTTTCGCGGATCCTCCAAATGGTCGAGGGCTCCCTCGAGAACCGCGCGCCCTCCGAGAAAAGGGCGGACGTGCTCGCTGCCCGGCTGATGAAGATCGGCGCCGCAGCAATCCTCGGCACATTCATCCTTACCCTCGATCCTGTTCGGGCCTTCACCGTCCTTCTCGTAATTGCCTGCCCATGCGCCACGGTGCTTGCCGCATCGACGGCGGTATCCGCGGCCCTTGCGAACGCAGCGAGAAACCGCATCCTCATAAAGGGCGGACTCTACCTCGAAAGGATAGGCGAGGCGGACTGCTTCTGTTTTGACAAGACAGGGACGCTCACGGCGGAGGTGCCCCGTGTGATAGATGTGGTTGTGAGGACCGCCCGCCAGAGGATCGAAGATGTTCTTGGCCTTGCCGCCGCCGCCGAGGCCCACAACCCCCATCCCCTGGCCCGGGCCATCCTCTCTGCTGCGAAGGAGCACGCAATAACCCCGCGGCCTCACGCGGTCTGCGAGTTCGTCCTTGGAAAGGGCGTGAGGGCGCGGGTAGGAAAGGACGTGATCCTCGTGGGAAACCATGCCTTCATGGCCGAAGAGGGAGTTGATGCGGTATATTTTAGGCGTAAGGCCGATGAATTCGCGGCGCAGGGAAACTCGGTCGTGTATGTGGCAAGGAACGGAAAGGCCCAGGGCCTGATCGTCATCGCCAACACCCTCCGATCCGGGGCAAGGGATGTGATCGAGTGGCTGCGGGAAGACGGTGTCCTGGACATCCATCTCATCACCGGGGACGCGGAGCCAGTGGCCGCCGAGATGGCCAGGGAGTTCGCGTTTCCCGGCTTCCGGGCGGCCCTTTTGCCCGAGGACAAGGCCGACTACGTGGAGGCCTTGGAAAGCCGGGGAAGGAGGGTCGTCATGGTGGGAGACGGGGTGAACGACGCACTGGCCCTTGCCCGGGCGAGCGTGGGTGTGGCCATGGGGGCCGGTGGGGCCGAGGTCGCGATCGAGGCGGCCGACATCGCCCTCGTGGACAGCGATCTTGAACGCATTGTCAAACTCCGTCAGTTAAGCCACCAGACCCTCAAGGTCATCGAGGAGAACCACTGGCTTGCGGTCTCCACCAACATCGGAGGCGTGGCCCTCGGGGCCGCAGGGATCCTGACTCCCCTCATGGCAGGCGCCCTCCACATCGTCCACACCTTGGGGATCATGCTGAACTCGAGCCGGCTTCTCGCATGGGAGCCGCCTGGGCTCGGCAAAAAGGCCTGATGACACACGGATGTGAGATCCGGGAAGGCATTTTTTTATTGACAAAATTTTAGTTATGCCGTAAAAAGTTTTTGTTTCGTATTATAAACAATCTATCAAACAAAAGTTGTCCTTCCGGAGAAATTGCAATGCTCGAAAGTCAGGTGCAGGGCATGAACGCATCCCCTGCTTTTCCGCTCGCCTTTGCATCAGCAGGAGAACGGGTCAGGATCGTCTCTCTCACGGGTGGCCGAGGCTTTCAGGAGAGGTTCATGAGCATGGGGCTTGCCATTGGAGACGTGGTGGAGATCATCCAGTGCCGTCCCAACGGGGCAGTGGTGATCGGCAAGGAGGGCATGCGCTACGGACTTGGCGGCGGAATGGCCCAGAAGATCCTTGTAACCATAAAGGAACCTTGAAAAATGAGGAATTTCGTTCGAGGGCAAGGCGCG
>DIFG01000052.1:30086-48932 GCA_002419025.1 Deltaproteobacteria bacterium UBA5754
GAAAGGACCATTTTTCAAGGTTTCCGTAATTCAGAGGTCCTAGGAGACGGAAATGAAAAAGAGATTGGGAGATCTTTCAGTGGGCGACAGGGCTATTGTCGTGGGATTTGAAAAAGGGTCCCATAGCTACCGTAAAAAACTCCTCGCCATGGGCCTGACCCCGGGGGTGGAATTTCGGGTGAAGAGGGTGGCCCCCCTTGGTGACCCGGTGGAGATAGACCTGCGTGGATTTTCCTTGAGTCTTCGAAAGGGCGAGGCCGCAGCGGTGTACGTGGAAGGAGGTTCGAGGACATGAGCGCTTTCGTCGTCGGAATTGTGGGCAACCCGAATTGTGGAAAATCCACCCTGTTCAACGCGCTTACAGGTTCAAAGCAGAGGGTGGGGAACTGGCCAGGTGTGACAGTGGAGCGCAAGTCCGGCTCCTATACGCATAGAGGCGAGAGGATCGAACTCGTGGATCTGCCTGGGATCTACAGCCTCTCCGCTGTGTCTCTGGACGAGATGGTGGCGCGGGATTACATCCTCTCCGGGGAGCCTGACCTTATCGTCAACATCGTCGATGCCTCGAACATCGAGCGGAATCTCTATCTAACGAGTCAGCTCCTCGAGATGAGGGTGCCCATGATCATCGCCCTCAACATGATGGATGTGGCGAAGGAAAAGGGGATCTCCATCGACATCGAGGGCCTTTCCCAAAGGCTCGGGTGCCCTGTTGTTCCCATCGTGGCCTCCACAGGAGAAGGGGTGGATGCCCTGAAGGGCATCATAAACGAGGCCGCCCATAAAAAGACCGTTTCCGCGGTCAAGATGGTCTATCCCGTTGAGATCGAGGAGGCGGTCTCCGGACTCGCGCCCGTCGTGAGAGAGGCGATAGGGATAAAGGACATCGATCCCGAGTGGCTCTCGATAAAGCTCCTTGAGGGCGACACCGATGCCGCAAAAAAGGCAGGCCCCCGGGCAGCGGAAATGGCATCGAGGCAAAGGGAGGTGATCCAGGAGAAACTCGGGGACGAACCCGATGTGGTCATCGCGGAGAGCCGATACGGCTTCATCCATGGGCTGACCAAGGACACCGTTCAAAAACGCTCGCAGCTCAAGAGGACGATCTCGGACAGGATCGACCACATCGTCCTGAACCGTGTTTTCGGCATCCCCATCTTTCTCGCGGCCATGTACCTCATGTTTATCTGGACCATCAACCTCGGGGGGGCATTCATCGACTTCTTCGACATCTTCTTCGGCACGATCTTTGTGGACGGATTCGGCGCCCTCCTGGGTGCCGTCGGTTCGCCGGAGTGGCTGACCACCGTCCTTGCCGGCGGTATCGGCGGTGGCATCCAGACCATGGCGACCTTTATCCCGCCCATCGGCTTCATGTTCATCGCCCTTTCATTCCTTGAGGACTCGGGCTACATGGCCCGCGCGGCCTTTGTCATGGACCGGTTCATGCGATTCATCGGCCTTCCCGGAAAGTCATTCATCCCCATGCTCGTGGGCTTCGGCTGCAACGTCCCGGCCATCATGGCGACGCGCACCCTTGAGAGCCAGCGGGACCGGATACTGACCATCATGATGAACCCCTTCATGTCCTGCGGGGCGCGTCTTCCGGTCTATGCCCTCTTCGCAGCGGCCTTCTTCCCCGCTGGCGGCCAGAACATGGTCTTTTCCCTCTATCTCATCGGGATAGGATTTGCGGTGCTGACAGGGCTTTTGCTCAAGAACACCCTGCTCAAGGGGGAGGTCACGCCGTTTGTCATGGAGCTTCCTCCGTACCACATGCCGACCGTCAAGGGGGTGCTTCTAAGGGCATGGGAGCGGCTCAAGAGTTTCATGTTCCGCGCAGGCCGCTTGCTCATGCCCGTGTTCGTCATCCTGAGCCTTCTCAACTCCATGGGGACGGACGGCACCTTTGGGAATGAAAATTCGGATAAATCCGTGCTTTCGAAGATCGGAAAGGGGATCAGTCCTGTCTTCGCCCCCATGGGGATTACGGAGGAAAACTGGCCTGCGACAGTAGGGATCTTTACCGGGATCTTCGCCAAAGAGGCCGTGGTGGGGACGCTCGACTCCATCTATACCCAGATCGGCATGGCGGAGACATCAGAGTCGGGTGCAGAGGAGGAGTCCTTTGACTTTTGGGGTGGCATCAAGGAGGCCTTTGCCACGATCCCGGCCAACCTTATGGATCTGGGAGGCGCCCTCCTTGACCCCCTCGGGATCTCTGTGGGTGATGTGAGCTCGGTCGAGACCGCTGCCGAGGAGCTGGAAGTGAGTACCGGCACCTTCGGGGCCATGGTACGCCTCTTTGACGGAAGGATCGGCGCATTTGCCTATCTTCTTTTCATCCTCCTTTATTTCCCGTGTGTCGCGGCCATTGCCGCGGTTTACCGGGAAACAAACCTGAGCTGGACCGTTTTTGCCGGTGCATGGACCACGATCCTTGCCTATGCCGCTGCAACCGGGTTTTACCAGGCGGCGACCTTCGCCCGGCATCCCGTCGGGTCTCTCGCCTGGTTAGCGGGCGAGGCCCTGTTTTTTGCCGCTGTCATCGTCCTTCTAAGGCAGATCGGCAGAAAGGAGACCAGGCTGGGACTCGCCGTAGAGCCGTGCCCAGAACGCTCCTGATCATCGGCATCCACAGGGAGGAACTTGCCTTCGGCGAGCAGGTTGCGCGCCTGCTCGCCGGATCCTGCATGAACATACTGAAAATCGAAAACAGGCCTTCTTAACGTCGTCCGACGCCGAGCGGCCAGGGTGCGATTGGACAAGCCGGTCTTCTCTGTGATCTCCGTGCCTTCTGTGGTGATGAGTATGCTGCTTTTTGCCCTCCTCGCGCCTTGTCCTCGAATTCCTTATTTTCCAAGCTTCTCCAATGTGATCTTTCTTGACAATTTTTTAGGCTTGGCGTAAATGATTACATAAATAAAAAAACAATCGAGGTAATTTCCATGAATGCCACCTCCGTACGCGAGGAACTTTCCGCAAGTCTCGAGGACTATCTAGAGGCCATCCTCTCCATCGTCTCGGCAAAGGGAGCGGCAAAGGCCAGGGACATCGCCCGTCGCCTCAACGTCAACAACTCCTCGGTAACCGGAGCGCTCAAGGCCCTTGCGGAAAGGGGCCTGGTGAATTATGCCCCGTACGATCTCGTCACACTAACGGAAAAAGGGGCGGATATAGCCCGGGACGTGACGAAAAAACACGTTGCGCTTCGGGATTTTTTTCATAAGGTCCTTTTGATTGACATTGGAGAGGCGGATGACGCCGCCTGCAAGATGGAGCACTATATATCGCCGGTTCTTCTGGAGAGATTCATCCGTTTCACAAAGTTCGTGGAGGAATGTCCCAGGGGTGGAGACAAATGGCTCGAGCGCTTTAATTCCATATGTAATGACGTCGAGAAGGATGACGACTGCGAGGCATGTATCGTCACGTGTCTCAATGAATACAGAAGATCCAGGGGGCTTCGAGGCATGCGAAGGGCGACAGGGACGCGCCAGTTATGTGAACAAAAAGGCGAAAAGGAATAGTGGGTCCCATGGGTCATGAAGGAGGAATTGAATTGGCCGGAATCTGGCAGGACTTGGCCCCCGACTTCCGCAAAATGGGCATGATCCCGCTGAAAAAGTCCGATCTGCGGCGTTGCTTCAATTTTCCAGCCCATGCGGCGTACGCTGTAGGGGCGAATCCTGATTCGCCCTCCTCATTCCTGGANNCTGGAAAATTTCGCGCCTTGCATCTCAGGCTTTTTGAACAGGATCAGATTTCGAGGTTTTTGCAGTACGATCGGGCATGTGTTCCAAAATTCTGTCGAAAGTCCATGAACATGAAAACTTTCATCCCTGTGCTATGACAAAAACGAAAGCGTACCAAGTCAGGGCGGTTTCATCAGGAGGTGTCCATGCAAGGATTGGCCGGGGAGCAGGGCGGCATGGAAAGAAGTCTTGCTGAGGTAAGGGATAGAAAGGTCAGGATCGTCCGTGTAGAGGCGGGAAGCGGTTTGACCTCCCGACTTCTCGCCATGGGACTCGTCCCAGGGGTACTTGTGGATGTTATTTCAAATCCAAAAGGGTGCGGCCCTCTGGTTCTCGGGATCAATGGATCGCGCCTGATCATAGGAAAAGGGGCCGCCGAGAAGATCCGTGTCGCATGATTTTTTTTGTCGAATTTTTTGGTATGGCGTATATTTAATGTCATTACAAAAAATAGTTGTTTATCATAAACTTTGATCTGGAATCTCAAGGTCCTTGAGTCAGCAAAATACTAAAAGGAGCCTCGAAAATGGAAAGAATTTTCGTTTTTTTGATCGTCCTTTGTGCCTTTATCTGGGCAGTGAGATACCTGCGAAGGTCATTTCAAGACGTCGCTGGATGCGATGGGCGTGGTTGCAAGGGGTGCTCAGTGTCATCCTGTTCGTCTTTGGCACCGATGAAAGGAGAGCATGTTACTTTGTTAAAAAATGTGTTACCGATGGACACAAAAACCACAAAGGGAGGGAAAAGATGAAAAAGGCTGTACCTGTCATTGCCATGATCGCCGGACTTCCCCTGGCCCAAGGGGCCTACGCTGCAACTGACGCGGAACTAGAGGCAAGACTTGAACGTCTCGCCGAGCAGAACGCGCATCTGATGCAGAGAGTGGAGGAGCTTGAAAATCGACTCGCCGCCTCGGGGCCGCGGGAGGTCCCGGAGGCCTCGGCCGAGGAAGGGGAGGGGAAGGTCACCGGATTCCTCTCTGAGCTCCAAAACCGGGTGACCCTTGGGGGGCTCGTGGAGTTCGGAGGTGTCTATCAGGATGTGGGAAAGAAGGGAGGTGGCAAGGAGGACAGGAGCGATCTCGCCCTCACCACAGTGGAATTGTCGGCGAACGCCGCCGTGAACGACTGGGTGAACGCGGAAATGGTCCTTCTCTACGAAGATCCCACGTTTGGAGAGGAGACGAGCCTCGATGTCGATGTAGCAGCTGTCACCTTCGGGAACGCAGAAAGGTTGCCCCTCTCGCTCAGCCTTGGAAAGATGTACGTCCCCTTCGGGGCCCTTCTGACCCATTTCCCGGATGATCCCCTCTGGGACTCGCCGGTCACCCTGATCTTCGGAGAGACAAGCGAGAAGGCCGCGCTCCTGAACCTTGCCTGGCAGGGTTTTTCCCTTTCCACGTACGGCTTCAACGGAGACGTGGATGAGGCCGGTTCGGACAACCAGGTTGACTCTTATGGGTTTGACGCGAATTTCAACTACCATGCCGAACTCGAGCTTTCTCCTGAAAGTCCCCTCTGGGGCAAGGGTGAAAGGTTCAGGTTCGAGGACGTCTGCGGCGGCTTTGATGCGATCATCGGCGCCTCGTACCTGTCGAACGTGGCGGAATCGGACGGCATCGAAGACGCCCTCGGGCTTGAGGAGATAAAAGACGAGATCGGGGGATTCGCCGCCTATCTGCACTTGGGCTACCGGGCCTTGTTCTTCGACGCGGAGTACATGACTGCGACGGAAGAATTCGAGCCGGACGAGCTCGCACGACGAAACGGAAAGGGCGCCCAGCCGTCTGTCTGGAACTTTGAGACCGGATTCAACATCTGCACCTTTCCGGAAAGGGTCCTGGAGGTGGCCTTCCAGTACGCCGGCAGTGATGAGACAGAGGGATTCGGATTTCCCGGCTTTCCCGAGAACCGATACGGGATCAACTTCAATCAGGAAATCTTCGAAGACGTGACGTTCTCCCTCGGATATGCCCATGACGAATACCATGACGGTACGTACGACGAGGACGATCGTGAGGTTGAGGACAGGGATATCGTCTTCAGCCAGGTGGCAGTGGAATTCTGATCCATGCCTAATGCCCCGGATCCGGGATGCGATCCGGGGCAGGATAAATGCCAAGGAGCGTGACCATGATGCTGACAAAGGGGATGATTACGGGAAGATCCGACCGTTTGGGTCTGCCTGCGCCGCAAGGGATTTCAGGGCACGGAAGTGGCATTAGCGCGGTCCGGGACTCCCTGGACCGCATCAAGAGGATGATCGAGACCACGGACCACGCCCTCGCTGAGTATGTCCAGGTCCAGAAAATGGAATCCCTCGCGCCGTTTGTGAGGGGCATTGCCCATGACCTCAAGTCGGCCCTCCTTATCATCTCGTTGAACGCAGATCAGCTCGTAAAACGCTTCGGGAGGGAATATCCGGAGGTCAACACCAGGGCCGAGTCCATCTCCCGGGTTGCCCACGACATCGGTGGGCTCGTGGACCGGCTGAACTCCCTTGGTGGAGAGACACCGGAGGAACTCCTCCCGAGGGATTTCAGCATCGAGGTCAGGCGTGCCTATGAGTCCGTGAAGGGCATCCTTCCGGAATCAGGGGCCGTCAAACCCCACTTCAACACACATGCCCGTCCGCTCACGGTCCTTCTCGGCGCCGGAGACGCCTGGCAGATCGTTTCAAACCTGGTGATGAACGCCGTAGAGGCCATGCCCGATGGAGGGGACCTTCTCATCGGCACATACCTTCGTGTTGTGGACGAAAGATATTGCAGGGAACATGGGAATGCACGCACAGGCCTGTTCGCTGTTTTAGGGGTCTCAGACCATGGCCATGGTATGGATGCGGAGACTGTCACACGGATCTTCGATCCCCTTTTTTCCACCAAGGCGCCGAAGGCTGGGGTGAAACGCGGATGGGGACTCGCCACCCTCTATGCCCTTGTGTCAAATAGGGGAGGCTGGATCGATGTCTCGAGCAGGCCGGGGGAAGGGAGCACGTTTGAGGTCTTTCTGCCCGTGGTCGGGCGGGAATGATCGGGGGAGGGGCATATGCTCATGATCCCCCGACGGTTTTTACGGTATATCCATCAGCCGGTTTTCGTATCGGATCGACAAGCACGACGGCAATATATAGTGGCTTCCATCGATCTCTGCATGTTTTCCCTTTATCAGCCGTATTATTATCAGATCAAGGGCAAGATCAAGGACATCCGCGGATTCAACGCCTTCGATCCTGAAGGCTGGGGGGAATGACGATTACGATGGCACCCCCAAGGCCATCGAGCCTGCGTGCTCGGGCCTGCCGTTCAGGAGTCTCAGGGTCGCGGCCCCGTCCGGGTAGATATCGACCACGTTCGCGCAGCAGAAATCCTGGGCCAAGGAAAGGATACGTGCAAAGGGGATGCCCATAAGGCGGGCGAGGATCACCCTGTTGACCCCGGCGTGCGTAACGATCGCCACCGTGCCTCTCTGTGTCTCGTTCATCAGGCCCTCGAAGGTCTGCCAGGTACGGTCTGCCAGATCCCGGATGTTTTCCCCTCCTGGGGGGCGGAAGTCCTCGAAGTCCCGGAGCCGGGCGGCGAATGCCCCCGGTTCCCGTGCATCGATCTCCTTCCACGTGAGTCCAGACCAAGCGCCGAAGTCCACCTCCCGAATCTTTGGATCCGCCTCAACCGGTACCCCGGCCACCTCTCCGAGGGCGTCGGCAAGGAACCGGCAGCGGGCAAGATCGCTCGTGACGATTCGGCAAATCCCCGCCCCATTGAGGGCGCAGGCCGCCTCCCGGCTCTGGATCGCTCCCCGGGGAGACAGGGGTACGTCGGTCTGCCCGTAGAGGGCTCCGGGAGGGGCGGTCACCTCCCCGTGCCTCAAAAGTAGGAATCGGACTGTTTCTCTTTTCATATCCCTCTTCCACCCCCTGCCCAGGCGTATGCGGCAATGACGAGGACGGCCTCGAGGACCTCCACGTGGGCGCCGAGTACGTCACCTGTCACTCCACCGAACCTGCGGCGAAAGTACTCGGAACACAGGATGCTCAGGAGGCCGACTCCTAAGACGGCCCCGGCGGCGATTACAGGTCCGGCGAGGACCCATACGGCGCATAAGGCGGTGGGGCCGCTGATCCCAAGTGTCCATCGATTTTGTGCACCGACGAATTCCTTTCCGAGACCGCCATCGGCGCGGGCGTATTGTGATGAGACGGCAAGGACGCAGAGTCCCCATCGCGATAGACACGGAACAAGGATGAATGCCTCCCACGCCTCGATCTCTGTGAGGAGTTCGAAACCGCGGGACTTGGCAAGAAGCACGAGGACAAGGGCCATGGCCCCGAACGCGCCGGTGCGGCTGTCCTTCATGATCTCGAGGGCGCGATCCCGCAGGGCGTTGCTCCCTATGGCGTCCGCGGTATCCGCAAGGCCGTCGAGATGGAGTCCGCGGGTGAGAAAGGCGAGCCAGATGACGGCGAGGACCCCGATGGCCGCTGGGGGCCAGAGGTCCCCTGCGGCCCATGCAAGCCCTGCTGTGAGAAGCCCCAAAATGAGGCCCACAAGGGGGAAATAGGAAAGTGTGCGTCCCATGCCGCCTTCCGGGACGGAAAGACCGGGGGATAGTGTGATGATCGTCAGGAACTGTACAGCCGAGAGAAAACCGGAGATGACGTCATTCCTCCCATTCGGTGCGGATCCGTTGGACGACCTTCCGGACGTATTCGAGTTTGTCGTGGGGGCAGATACCAAGTAGAGGGGCCTTTTCTTCCACAATGGCCCCGGGTGAGAAATAGACCTTGTAGATCACACCGGAAGGGCCGTCGTAGGACAAAAACGTGTCGCGCTTCATGAGGGACATGATGACGGATTCGTCCCCAGACTTGATGGTAACGTCTTTACCCTGCGCCTTTTCGATGGATGCGGCGACCTCAGGGGGAAAATAATATCTCGCCCTCTGTGGAGCTGGAAAGATAAAGAGGACATGGGTGAGGATTCGATCGATGATCTCTTCCTTTCCGAGGTGATGCCTTATGGAAAGGACTGTCGTCCCCGCCTCCACAAAGGTGGAGTCCAGATCCTGCCTTACGGCGGCGACCGTTCCTCCGCACGGGGCCGACATCTTTTTCACGTTTCTTTCACGTTCGAGGAGGTAGAGGAGAGTGCCGGGACGGTTGAGCCAGGGGCCTCCGGGTCCCTTTACCTCCTGTCCTTCGTGGGCCTTGAGGGTGACGATGCCAGTGTGGGGGGTCGAAACTGGGATGTCCTCATAGGGATGGGACCGGTAGGTCCGGAGGAGATCGTTGAGGTTTATGTCCGTCATCGCACCGTCTTCAGGGAACCTCGAAAAATGGTCCTTTCGCCCGATGGCTGTGTTGCTCGTCGGTCAAAAATACTCACATACATGGAGTATGCTCCGCTTTTTGACCTCCTCGCGCCTTGCTCTCGAACGAAATTCCTCATTTTTCGAGGCTCCTATCATTTGTAGTAAAGGTTTGAGCCGCCCATGGTCATG
Source organism: Deltaproteobacteria bacterium UBA5754 (assembly GCA_002419025.1). Taxonomy (GTDB): domain Bacteria; phylum Desulfobacterota; class Dissulfuribacteria; order Dissulfuribacterales; family UBA5754; genus UBA5754. The sequence continues at coordinate 39,340 of DIFG01000052.1, forward strand.
AGGGCGTCGAGGAGGTTTTTCCGGAATTCCCGCCTGTCCCAGATCCCCTGGATGTGGCCACGTCTCAAGGCGTTTTTCGCACTGTGATAATCGGGAGGAACGTCTTGGCCCGTTGTCTCTCGAATGACGCGGGGGCCGGCGAATCCGATCCGAGAGGATCGAATGGCGAACTGGTATGGGGAACAGCCGAGAAAGCTCGCCACTGGTCCGGCGTAGGAGTTGTTGTCGTAGACCACGATATAGAGGCCGCCGCTTTCGATGTATTCCCGGACTGCCAGGGTGCATTTGGGCATCTGGGTGACGCCGAGGGTCCCCTCGTGGATGCGGATGCCGCCTGTCGTGTGGATGTAGGCGAGAAGGGGGCGGCGGGTGGTGCGGGCGCGGTCGCAGGCCCTGACAAATTTTTCCCCCTCGGCCGAGCCAACGGTCCCGTTCCTGAAGTCTCCGAAAAGCATGGAGACCACGAGTTTGATTCCATCGACGCGGGCATCGCAGGTGATCATGCTGGATCGTCTGCCGGTCCGCTTGATGTCCTTTTCGAGTCTTGCATCAAAGCCTTCGAATGCAAGAGGGTTGGCCGAGTGGATGTGATGGTTGAACTCCCGGACGGATCCCTTGTCGAAAAGATGTTCGAGATACCAGTGATATTCAAGGGGAAAATGGTGACCGCAGGTTGGACAGACCCCGGAAAACTCCCCATAGAGGTCGGGGATCCAGAGGTCGAGGCATCCGTATTTCTGGGCGTTCGGACATGTTACGGTCCCGTCCTCGTTGGCGAGCGGACTCACATAGGTTTCCCACTCCTCACGGAAGACGGAGCGTTCCTCTCCACCCTCCATGGGTCTTTTGGGGACGGGGTGTTCCGGCGCCGGGAAAACGAATTCGTAGGCCGCCCTCACCGGACCGGTCACCTTGCGGAGGAAGACCGAGCTCTCTCCGGTCACGTCCTCGATGACCTTCTGGACGTTTCTCTGGTGTGGACGGAGAAGGCCGTATTTCAGTTCATAGAATCCGCTGGAGGCGAGCTCCTTGGCCTTTCCCAGGACGGGGATCCCGCCGGTCTTTCCCTCGACGTATCCACCTCGGCCCATGGCGCGGTATTTCTGGGACCGGAGCTCGAGAAGACGTTCCACCTCGAGCTCGGTGAGGTCCCAGTTGACCAGCACCTCGAAGTCCTCTGGCACGTCCTTTTCCAAGGCCTGGGCCTTTAGGGCATAGGCCCGGAAGGCGCGAAAGCTCTTGGTTTTGAGCACCACCTCGTCCGTGGCCCGGATCATCTCGTAGCGGAGCCTGTGGAAAAAGGAGTAGTCCTCACGGCGGGCGCCGAGGGGAGGTTCTGTAACGACGCGGTCTATGGTTCCGAGGCGTAGATTGTCCTCTGCGGTCATGTGGAGCTGGGCTGCGCAGTGCTCAAGAAGTTCGCGCGGCACCTTCTCCCCTTCACGGATCTTCCCCTCGATGGCCGCCGCCCCCTCGGGAGAGATCACGGAATAGTACCCCCGGGAGCTCATGATGCGCATATCCGAAAGGCCGACCGCCTCGGCCCCGCCTGATCCGCCCTCTGAGATGAAGGAGACCATAGGGACCTTGAGCCGTGCCATGGCATAGATGTTTCTCGCGATCTGCTGTGCGGCTCCAGGATAATCCTCGGTGGGATAGGATCCGGGGGTGAAGATGTAAAAGTGGATGGGAATCCCTTCTGTCTCTGCGACCTTCATGTACCGGAGGGCCTTCGCGTTTCCCCACGGCTTGGCGCAGCCGCCGTTTCGGTATTCCTCTCCACGTCCTTTTTCATGGCCGATCACCATGACCTGGTGTCGGTAGAGCCTGTTCTTCACCCTCCGCGTGATGGTGGCACGGGCTGTAAGAACCGCCGGGTCCACGTTGCACTCCCCCATGCCACCGAGCTCAGTATACGAGTCATAGACGTTTTCAAGGATGTCGGTGAGGGTGAACCGCTGAGGGCTTCGAACGATGTTCACGATCTCGGCCGGAGTAAGGAGATCCGCAGCCCGGATCTCGAGAAAGGTGATCCGTTCCTCGATACGTTCTATCTCGCGAAAGACCTCAGCCTCTGTGAGGTCATAAATGGATTGCTGGATGAAACGGATCTCATCGAGGAGCTCGTTGAGGCTTCCCCAGTCGGCCCCCCCTTTGACGTCCATGAGATACTGGACGCGATCGGCAAACTCTTTCAGGCGTTTTCCTCTATCCAGCATGTATTTCGTGTCCTTGGTCATGTAAATCGCAAATGAGGCCAGGCCCGGTTGGGATGAGATCCTGACACATTCCTGTCAGGCGTCAGGGTTAAGGAGACGGGCTGGTCCATTAGAAGACCCACGGGGCATGATGTCAGAAGACAAGGACGTCCTCGATTCGATCGTGGAGATAATCGAGATTTGTCGTGATTCCGCCTTCTCCCTCTATTCGGGTCTCTGAGATGAAACGGCGGGCCAGATCCTTTGCCTTGTTGGTATCATCCCCCCAGATGATGGCGAGCGCAAGGTTAGGGTCGTATTCGGTGGGGATCTTGTAGGGACGGTCCCTGGGGACATGGGAGTAGACCGTCGCGAATTCGTCTTCCGGAAGATCGAACCGGGTGATGGTCCCGCACCAAGGGCGAAATCCCCTTTTGGTGTCCTCTGCGACGATCCGGAGCTCAATGCTCGTGCCTTCGAAGGAGACATCCTCTTGGGAAAATCCCATATGTTCTCCGAAGGCGAGACGGATCTGTTCCCGAATGAGGTTCGGGTACCCGCTTTTCCCCGAGATCCGTGCGATTCGGGCCGAGATTCCGTTTTCCACCTGTATGCGCGTGTTCACCTCGAGGAGAAATGGCTGTCCGTCCCGGGTCACAACCCATTCCCATGTCCCGATGCTGTCGTAGCCGGCATGTCGGGCGAGGCGGACCGAGTATGCAGTGATGCTCTCCAAGATTGCCGGGGCGTCAAAAGAATAGACACAGACAGCCGGATCGAAGCCAGGGGCGATCTCCACCCTCTTTTGACGGCCCGTGCTCTGGATCGTACAGTTTCGAGTGCCGAAATGCACCACCTCTCCATGGCTGCTGCAGAGGAGCTGGACCTCCAGGTGTTGATAGTCCGTAAGGCACTGTTCGATGAGGACGCCTTCGTCCCCGAACTGCCTCTTGGCGTAGTTCTGGATTCGGCGATAGACCCTCCGGAAGGCGTCGAGTTGGTTCACTTCCTCGATTCCCATCCCACCACCGCCGGCCGATGCCTTGACAAGGATGGACGGTTTCTGGATCCCTTGCTCACGCTGTATGAAAAAGAGCTCCTTTGCAAGGGCCTCCGCCTCGATCTCGCTGTAGATGGGGGCGTCGGAACCGGGGATGACAGGAATGCCAAGGGATTTGGCAAGACGCTTGGTGTTGATCTTGCTTCCCAAATCTCGAATGACCTCCCACCTCGGACCGATAAATGTCACAGGACGAGATCTCAGGGCCGCCCTGCGGGCAAAGCGGAAATTTTCTGAAAAAAAACCATAGCCGGGATGGATCGCGGTGCAGCCGGCCTGATCCGCGACCATGAAGATCTCGTTAGGATCCCGGTAGCTCGAGATCCGGTAGGCCTTTTTCCCACCGCTCTCGGAAAGGGGTATTCGGGCATGGAGGGAATCCTCGTCCTCTGCGGTATAAACGGCCACATAATCCACTCCGAGATCCCGGCAGGCATCCATGATGCGGAGGGCGATTTCTCCCCGGTTGGCGATGAGGACCCGATCACTGCTCATGGCGCGTTTATACCCAATAGCGCATTCGGCGTCAATTTTGTTCCGATCCATAGGAGATGGGGGGGTAAGTCTGTAACTCTCTGACATTCCATCAAAAAAATTCCCATGACGTGACGGATTTTAGATACAAAATTGCTTCTTGACAAACAGGTGAAGAAAACGTAAAAAAGACGCCTCGATCAATCTTTTTGTTTATTTTAACTAAACCTTGATGGTTTCGTAAAAAGTCGAAAATTCCAATTTGGTGTCATTCCGGCGGAGGCCGGAATCCAGTGTTTTCAATATGTTCTGGATGCCGGATCAAGTCCGGCATGACGAGTCTGGGACTTTTTACGAGACCATCAAACCTTGCGAATTTCGGGATTGTGTTATGGCCGTCAAAATAGGCGAGAAAATCAAAAGACTTCGCATTGCAAACGACCTGACACAGGAGGAGCTTGCCCGGAGGACCGACCTCACCAAGGGCTACATCAGTCAGCTCGAAAGGGATCTTACGTCACCATCCCTCGCTACACTCTATGAGATCCTCGATGTCCTGGGCGAGACCTTGTCGGATTTCTTCGAGGAAAAGGTCGGTCAGGAGGCCGTTGTGTACACGGGCAAAGACCGAAAGATCCTCGCCAGCTCTACCGGTGATTGCCGCATAGAGCTCCTTGTCGCCGCCTCACAAAAGAGGGACATGGAACCGGTGCTCGTTACCCTTACCCCCGGGGCCAGGGGTCCGGAGGACCGGCCCCACCACGGCCAGGAGTTCGGCTACGTCATGGAGGGGACCCTCTCCCTCGCCTTCGGGAGGAACAGGCACGAGCTTTCCGCTGGGGACTGTTTCTATTTCTCAGCGGACAAAAGACACTCAGTCGTGAATTCCGGACCTGAAACGGCCCGAATATTGTGGGTGGTGACCCCACCGACATTTTGAACCCGAGGAGGACACGCCAATGGAAAACATCGAATACGGATTCGGGCAGCACCTCATGATGGACGGCTATGGGTGCGATCAATCCATCTTGATGGATCTCGACCGGATCTACGATTTTTTGAGCCGCTATCCCGGCGAGATCAACATGACCAAGATCATGCCCCCGTACGTCTTCAAGTATTCGGGCCTCGTCCCTGAGGACTGGGGGATCTCGGGCTTTGTTCTTATCGCCGAGAGCCATATCAGCGTCCACACCTTTCCGGAAAAGCTCTATCTGAGCCTTGACATCTTCTCGTGCAAGGCCTTTGACACCGATGCCGCCATCGCGCACATCAAGAAGATTTTTGATATCAAGAAGGTGGAGATAAAGCTTCTCGACCGGGGTCTCGAGTTTCCCAAGGTCATTCGCAAGGTCCAGGACTATGTGAAAAACGAGCGAATCCAGATGACCGTTTCCTGAGTCGTGCAGTTTCTCGATCTGAAGTCACCGTATAGCGACCGGGACGGCGCCCGCGTGGTCGTCGTCCCGGTTCCTTTTGACAGCACCACCTGCTACAAGGCCGGTGCGAGAGACGGACCCAGCCATATCATCGCGGCCTCCCCCCACATGGAGTTCTACGACGAGGAGACGGGGTCTGAGCCCTATCTTTGTGGCATCCATACCCTGCCTGCGGTCGAGCCCGTGCTGCCACCCGAGACCCTCGCCCGGAAGATCAGGGATCTGGCGGAGTCTTTGTACCGCGAGGGGAGGCTCCCCGTCGTTCTGGGGGGAGATCACTCCGTGAGCATCGGGGCGATTCAGGCCGCTTCCCGGTATCACGGGCCCCTGAACATCGTCCAGTTCGATGCCCATACAGATCTCAGGGAAGAGTATCTCGGTAGTCCCTTCAGTCACGCATCGGTCATGCGAAGGGTCTGGGATCGGGGGAACGCTGTCCAGGTGGGGATCAGGTCCGTCTCCCGGGAGGAACTGGATTTTCTAAAGGCGCAGGGATCTGTGCCGATCCGGGCCCGGGATGTCATCGCGGACCGGGCCTCTTCGCTTGCGCTCCTTGCCTCCCGCCTGGAGGATCGCCCCACCTACGTGACCATCGACCTCGATTGTCTCGATCCTTCCATCATGCCCGCTGTCGGGACCCCGGAGCCGGGTGGGCTCTCCTGGACGGACATCACGGCTTTTCTCCGGCTTCTCTCCCAAAGGACGAGGGTCATCGGCTTCGACGTCGTGGAGCTCTCCCCCATTCCCGGATTTCATGCAGCGGATTTCCTCGCCGCCCGGCTCGTCTACCAGTTCCTCGCATATATCCTGAAGGAATGAATGGTGCCGGAGGGGGGGATCGAACCCCCACAGGGTTGCCCCTACCGGATTTTGAGTCCGGCGCGTCTACCAGTTCCACCACTCCGGCGGGTGTGTAGTGCGTACCAAAACCAGGGTGATGTGTCAATCAGTCGAAAGGCTCATGCGGTTGATGATCAGGTCCCAGATGCGTTCAGCGACCTCTTCCTTGTGAAGAAGCGGCAAGCCGATCACATCGTCCGTACCGGAGATGATGTGGACCCGGTTTGTTTCGACCTCGAAACCCGCCCCGGCTTCGGACACGTCGTTTGCGACGAGAAGGTCCACTTCCTTCTTGCGGAACTTTTCCATGGCCTTAGGGACCACGTCTCCTGTCTCTGCGCAGAAGCCCACGATGAACTGACCCGGAGGGCGCGCGGCAACAAGGCCGGCGAGGATGTCAGGGGCGGGAACAAGATCAATGTTTATGGGGACGGCGCCCCTCTTTAGTTTTTGCCCTGCGCAGGCGGCAGGCGTGTAATCCGCGACAGCGGCCGCCATGATCACCACATCGGAGTCTTTTGCGAGCCTTCCCATTGCCAAGGCCATGTCGGCCGCCGTCTCTACCGGGAAAAGATCCACACCCGGAGGACAGGGAAGGGATGTCGGGCCGCTCACGAGCCTGACGCGTGCCCCGCGTCTTCGGGCGATTCGGGCGATTGCGTACCCCATGAGCCCGGAGGACCGGTTCGAGAGAAAACGGATCGGGTCGAGGGGCTCCCTCGTCGGGCCTGCGGAGACCGTGACCGTAAATCCCTTGAGATCCGGCGGCGTAACGGCAGCAAGGATCACCTCCTGAACCGTCTCCCAGCCCGGCAGCCTGCCCTTTCCCGTCTCGCCGCACGCGGTCGGGCCGCCTTCCGGTTCGATCACTACGGCGCCCTGTTCCCTCAGGCGCCGAATGTTCTCTTGCGTAACCGGATTTTCGTACATGGCCGGGTTCATGGCCGGAAACACGACCCGTTTCGCCGTGGTGGCGAGTGTGATAGTCGTGAGTAGGTCATCGGCCATGCCGGACGCGGCCTTTGCGAGGAAATTGGCCGTAGCAGGCATGCATACGAAGAGTTCCGCCATCCGGGCGAGTGTGATATGAGGGATGGTCTCGGCCCCGTCCGGATCAAAAAGATCGGTACGCGCCTTTTCCCCTGTAATGGCGGAAAAGGTGAGGGGGGTCACGAAGCGGGTTGCGTTTTCTGTGAGGATCGGGATCAAGCGGGCCCCCATGGCAATGAGTCCGCGGGCGTGGTCAGCCGCCTTGTACGCAGAAATCCCGCCGGTCACGCCGAAAAGTATCGTCTTTCCGGCAAGTGGGCGGTATGACGATCCGGATTCCATCATTTCAACTGAATGCCTGGTTGCCTGACGATACGATCCAGATCTCCACGTCGGTCGCAAGCCCAAAGCGTTGGGGAACGATACGAATCATGCAGAAAGAGCCCGGTTCCTTCGAAAAGATGAGGATGCTCTTCCTTGACTCGATACTTCCCTTGTTTACCCACCCGTATTTGGGCATGGTTTTTTCGAAAAAGGCCACAAGGGATGCCTCATCGACCCGGCCTCTCATTACGAGCCGCCCAGCCCGAAAGCCGCCGGCGGTCTTCAGAATGCTGCACTCGTCATCCACCTTCTTGATCTCTATCGGGGTCGGAAGATCGGGGAAATCCGGGAATTCGAGGGAGACATTCGGCGGAATGGCAGGGCTCTCCTGGGCATGGACCGAGGTGTACGCGCTCAGGGTCATGAGAACGGAAAGTGTAAGGGCGCGGACAATGGTCCGGGCCAAAACGCAGGGAAATGGCTTGACATATCCAGGCATGGAGAAAGGGCCTCCTGTTTCAATTGTTATGATGCTGTCTTCGGGGTCCCATCCCATTTGGGAATTCTTGGAGATCCGTCACTTTTCAAAGACGATGACCTCGTCGAGGGGGCGCCGTGTCGAGGTCTGGTCCCTTCTTGCCGGGTGGCCCACAGCGATCACCGCCATGAGTTCGAGGTCTTTCGGCAGACCGAGAAGTATGCGAATGCGCTGCGCGTTTTTCAGGATCTCGCCGAGCCAGACGGCCCCGAGTCCGAGGGAATGGGCCGCAAGGAGCATGTTTTCGATGCAGGCGCCCATGGATAGATGGTCTTTCACCTCGTGGTACATGGCGCTTCTGTCCATGAAGACGGGTATGAGGACCGGTGCCTGGGCTATAACCCGTCCATACCGGGTGAGGTCCTCGAACCGTGCCTTGAGCTCGGGGTCTGTTACAATGGCAAATCGCCACGGTTGGTTGTTGAGTCCGGACGGGGCCCATGTGCCTGACCGAATGATTTCCAGGATCTCTGCACGCGTGATCGGTTCCTGGGTGAAGTGGCGGACGCTTCTTCGGGATTGGATGGCGTCGATAATGGGATTCATGGGGTGTATGATAGCGGAACCTGGAATTTTTCAACAGTCATCGCGGAGGCTCCGCCATATTGTGTCAAAGGAAGAAGACCCCGTTCGAAAAGAGGGAACGGGATATCGTGCTCGCAAGAATCGGGGTTTTGTCTGTCATGCCTGTAAAAAGGAGCTCCCCTTTTGCTGGAACTGCCCGTGTGGATTTCAGATCTGTGACGACTGCATGAAAGAAAACCTCTGGGGGCTCAGCAACGGTCCCACGTGGATATGCCCGGATTGCGGGAGGGTAAGGATGTTTTAAGACCGAGTTTTCCCGACTCGATCAGGCGAGATTTTTCTGTGCGAAATCCCAGTTGATGAGTTTGTCTAGGACGGTTGCTGCGTAATCGGCCCGCCGGTTCTGGTAATCCAGGTAATAGGCATGCTCCCACACATCGATGGTTAGAAGTGGAGTCATGGAGGATGTCAAAGGGGTATCCGCGTTTCCGGTCTTGACCACCCGGACCCTGCCGTTGTCGAGCACGAGCCAGGCCCATCCGCTTCCGAACTGGGAGACGGCTGCGGCAGCAAGCTCTTTGCGGCATGCATCAACGCTTCCAAATGTCTCGATGATCTTTTCCTTAAGCGCACCTGCGGGTTCCCCGCCGCCATTCGGTTTCAGGCTCGACCAGTAGAACGTGTGGTTCCATGTCTGGGCGGCGTTATTGAAAATGGCGTTTTTTTCCGGACGTCCGGCGGTTTCCCGGATGATTTTTTCCAGTCCCGCATCCGCATATTCAGTTCCGGCGATGAGCTTGTTCAGATTGTCCACGTAGCCCTTGTGGTGTTTTCCGTAATGGAACCCCATCGTCCTGGCCGAGATGACCGGCTCAAGGGCATTTTCAGGATATGGAAGGGGGGGCAGGGTGATGGAAGAAGAGGCGTGAGCGGATTCCATGTGACCTCCAAATGCGAATGATGCGGCAATGCCGGCGGATGCCAAAAGAAAGCGGCGACGATCGAGGACAGGAATAAAATCTACGGCATCTTTCGTGGTCATGCTTCCTCCTTTCTGTCCAGTATGAGTATGGGGAATGCCTCGGAAAAAGGACCATCGATGTCTCACTGAAAAAATGTCTCGAGAATCGGGATTTTTCAGCGGCATCATCGTTGTTTTGACGAGATTACACCATGAATTGTGATGGTCTCGTAAAAAGTCCCAG
>DIFG01000052.1:48986-50238 GCA_002419025.1 Deltaproteobacteria bacterium UBA5754
TCGACTTTTTACGAAACCATCAATTGTCATTTAACACGTCTTTTCCGATTGGTCCAGCTGATAGGAAATGCAAAAGACAGCGGATCGCGCCGAGGGGTGGAATCAGGGTTGCAATCCCGCGAGGCCTGGTCCAGGTCCACGATGCCAGTCGTTCCGGGATAATCCATTCGTGCGTAGCGTGTGATGGTGTTAAGTTTAGTTATCAGCTCGATCATTGTTTCAATATTTTCTGAAATAGCCGCCATATCCTCGTACCCAGGCATTCCGGGCCGGAGACGTCCAAGAAGGGTGTCGACCTTCCAGAGGATTACCTGGAGGGGCTGGCTGAGCTGATGGGACGCGGTTCCCGCCATCTCTATCACACCCTTGAGCCGCTCCTGTTCGAGAAGGGATTTTTGCGCCTCTTTGAGTGCTGTGATGTCAAGGAGGAGAAGGGCGATGCCAGGGGCCTGGTCCTTGTCCTCTCGAACGGATGTTGCTGTCGCAAGTATCCATCTATCGGTTGCGGGGTGGTGATATTCGAAGGATTGGGGCGTGCCTGAAGCATAGGGACCATCGAGGGCATTGGAGGACAGAGGGATGGTGCCGGAAGGGAAGAGGTCGGTATACGGGCATCCTTCCCCGGTTTCATGGATGCCAAGGATCGTTTGGGCGCGCCTGCTTATCCACGATACGTAGCCATTGGCATCGACGAGGATGAGACCAGCTCCGATGCTTTCGATCACCTGTGTCCAGATCTTTCGTTCCCTCGTGATCCGTTCCTCGATCCGTCCGTGTCGCATGGCGGCCTTGATATGAAAGGCGAGCTCCTCTGGTTTCACCGGTTTTTCAAGATAGGTGAATGCCCCCTTTCTGACCGCGTCTACCGCATCGTCTACCTTTCCGAAGGCAGTCATGATGATGACCGGAAGGTAGGGATACCTGGCATGTAGTTCCTCCATGAGCCTGGTTCCATCCATGTCCTGCATGCGCTGGTCTGTGAGTACGAGGGAAAACCTCTCCTTGTTAAATGCCTCAAGCGCCTCTCGCGGCGACTTGCACGAGGTGACCGCATAGCCCAACAGTTCGAGGCGCATCTCGATGACCTGGCGGATGCTCGGGTCGTCGTCCACGAGGAGGATTTTTTCCGGGGCGTCGGGGAAAGGGGTGAGCATGTCACCAGTCCTCACGAGTTCGAAAGAAGTGGAAGGGGTGCGCGCGCCTCATTGACCCAAAAAAACAGAAAAGTTTTTTGGTTCTTCGTCATTTTGTG
>DIFG01000091.1 GCA_002419025.1 Deltaproteobacteria bacterium UBA5754
AAGATAGACGCACGGCTTCATAATTCACGTTCTATACTGGATTCCGGCCTCCGCCGGAATGACGAGGCGGTATGCAACTGCGCACTGGAAACCGATCAAATTCCACACGAAATGACGAAGAGCCTTTTATATGATGATCGTACACGGCAAAACCTCAAAATCTGATCCCGCTCAAAAGGCCCGGGATGCCGTGCCTGCCGGCAGGAGGCCGGAATCAGGCATTTTTAATATGATCTGGATGCCGAATCAAGTCCGGCATGTCGGGTCCGGCGCTTTCTACGACGCCATCAATTTCAAATGAGCGTCTCCCTTCCACGCCCCAGGTGGTATAACGCCCCTTGATTTTATGAAAACCGGATATATCCTGCCCGCCCATGTCTCTTCCTGATTTACCCCGCCATCTCGAAGGTCCTGTCACACATCCGGTCGATTTCCCAAGGCATGACACAGGGTCAGGCGGAGATCCTGGGTCACGTCCCTTCCGGCCCGTGCATACCGGCATGGCATCACACACCCGAAGTCCCCAGGAATCGTGACCATGACCTTCATACTTACAGGTGTTGCGCTTCTGCTCCTGAGCGGCATGCTTTCGCTCGTTGGGGGAAGGTCCCGCGCCGCAACCTTCCTGGGCGCGGGGGGTGCCTTCCTTGCATGCCTGATCGCGCTGCCGTCCACCATCAGGATGCTCTTCAACAGCTCCACCGAATCCATCCACCTTCCCTGGTCAGTTCCTTATGGCTCGTTTTTCGTGGAGGTGGATCCCCTTTCCGCCTTCTTCCTGGTTCCAATCTTTCTCCTCTCCGCGCTATGTGCGCTTTATGGCGCCCAGTATCTCGATCCTTACAGCGGCAGGAAGCCGCTTGGGGCCCACTGGTTCTTCTTCAATCTTCTCGTGGCCTCGATGGTCATGGTGGCGATAGCGAGAAACGGGGTCCTGTTTCTGATCGCCTGGGAGGTCATGTCCCTTGCCCCCCTGTTTCTCATCCTTTTCGAGGACGAGAAGGAAAAGGTGCGCGCAGCCGGCTGGACATATCTGGTGGCCGCGCATCTGGGCGCGGTTTTCATCCTCGTCTTTTTCGTGATGCTTGGCCGGGGCGCCCCATCCCTGGATTTCGATCTCCTCGCGGCGCATGGAAAGGACCTCCCGTGGGGCTCTGGGGCATTGTTCCTGCTCGCGGTCATCGGATTCGGGGCAAAGGCGGGCTTCATCCCGCTCCATGTATGGCTTCCGGAGGCCCACCCGGCTGCGCCGAGCCACGTCTCGGCCCTCATGTCAGGGGTCATGATCAAGATGGGCATCTACGGCATGTTCCGAAGCCTGACCCTGCTTGGGGGCTCTGATCCCTGGTGGGGATACGCGATGGTGGGTATCGGGCTTACATCAGGGATACTGGGGGTCATCTACGCCCTTTCCCAGCACGATCTCAAGCGACTTCTCGCGTATCACAGTGTGGAAAATATCGGCATCATAGCCCTGGGCATGGGTGTCGGGATCCTGGGTGAGGCCTTCGGCAACCCGGCCCTCTTCGCCCTTGGATTCGGAGGCGCCCTGTTCCATGTGTTCAATCACGCCCTTTTCAAGGGGCTTCTCTTTCTGGGGGCAGGCTCGGTGCTCCATACCGCAGGGACCGTCGAGATGGATCGGCTCGGCGGGCTTATGAAGCCCATGCCGGTTACAGGCACCTGTTTTCTCGTGGGCGCGGCTGCCATATCCGGACTTCCGCCGCTGAACGGATTCGCAAGCGAGTTTCTGATATATCTGGGGGCATTGGGCGGGGGTCTCCAGGGAAGCGCCCTCCTGTTCACCCCCCTTGTCATGACGGTTGCTGGTCTCGCCCTGATAGGAGGGCTCGCAACCGCCTGTTTCACCAAGGCATTCGGCGTCATATTCCTCGGTTCGCCACGGGTGGAAGGCGCCGGTATCCACGAGGCCGGGCTGTTGATGCGCGTCCCCATGCTGATCCTCGCGGCCCTTTGCGCGATAACGGGGCTTGCGGCCCCGCTCATGCTCCATGTCCTCGGCCCTGTCGTAGGTGCTCTCGGAAAGGGCCATGGAGAAAATGCCGCATTGACCGGACTCATGTGGGCCGAAGGACCCCTCTTCATGATCAGTCTTGGGTCCATCGGTCTTGGCGTCCTTTTGATTGCCCTAGTGACGGCAAGGCGCATGATTCTTCAAAACCGCGAGGTCTCGGACGCCCCCACCTGGGGCTGCGGCTATGTGATGCCCACCGGCCGCATGCAGTACACCTCGTCCTCGTTTGCCCAGCCCCTTACAGGGCTTTTCAGGCAGATCCTCAGGATTTCCGAGGATGTGCGGATGCCTAAAGACATCTTTCCATCCGGTGCATCATTCAGCAGCCATCCGGGAGATGCCTTCAGGGAGCTCGTTTTTGAACCGGTTTTTTCAGGCGTCGCACGGTTTTTTTCAGGATTCAGGTGGCTTCAGCATGGACGGGTCCAGCTCTATGTGCTCTACATAGCCGTCACGCTCATGGCCATCCTCGCCTGGAAATTGAGGTAAGGGGAATGCGCTCGCTTTTTTTCCCGCTCCTTGCCCTGATATTCTCTCCGTTTCTCCTGTCAATAATAAACAGGACAAAGGCCATTGCAGGCGGAAGGAAGGGTGCGCCGCTCCTTCAGCCCTATCTGGATCTCATGAAGCTTCTTCGAAAAGGGGCTGTGTACAGCCGGACAACCACCTGGGTCTTCAAGGCAGGCCCGGTCATCGGACTTGCAGCCACTGTCATGTGCGTGTTCATCGTGCCTTTTGGCGCGCAGGCCGCGCCCTTTGCGTTTCCAGGGGATTTTGTGCTCCTTGCCTATCTTCTCGGCCTTGCGAGGTTTTTTGTCATATCAGCCGCGATGGATACCGGATCGAGCTTCGAGGCCATGGGTGCCAGCCGCGAGGCGGCCTTTTCGGCCCTGGCGGAGCCGGCCCTGTTTATCGCCCTTGCGGCAGTGGCCAGGAAGACCGGCGAACTTTCCATGTCCGGGATGTTTCATGTCATGTCGGTCCAGGGATTGGACGCGGGCGGGAACCTTCCGGTAGTGCTCCTTATTTCCGCGGCGCTTCTCATCATTTTCCTTACGGAAAATGCGAGGATCCCGGTGGACGACCCTAATACGCACCTTGAACTCACCATGATCCACGAGGTCATGGTCCTTGACCACGGAGGGATGGACCTGGCTTTCATCCAGTACGGCTCCGCCCTGAAACTCTGGGTGCTCGGGGCCGTGCTCATGGGGTGCGTCATGCCCGGATCCGGCGCCTCATGGTGGATCGATGCCGTCCTGTTCATGTCCGGCATGTCGGGCCTCGCCGTTCTGACCGGGGTCATAGAGTCCTCCATGGCCCGTCTGCGGCTGGTTCGCCTTCCGCAGCTCCTGACAGGAGCCGGGGGGCTTGCAGCCCTTGCCTTGATCCTTGTCATGAGGTGACGCATGGCAAATCTCATCGATACGGTCATGATCCTCCTGATCCTCACAAACTTCGCCCTCCTTGGATCGAGCCTTCTCGGGATGTGCATAAACATCGCTGCGTTCCAGGGCATCTTGATAGGCGTTCTTCCCTTCCTGACCGGATCGGGTCCGGTCCTGGCGGAGACCGCCGCGATGGCCATAGGCACGATGGCGCTCAAGGGGTTTGTGTTTCCGTGGCTCATGTTCAGGGCCATCAGGGATACGAATGTGAAGCGGGAGATGGAGCCTTTCGTAGGCTACAGCACATCCCTCATGTTCGGTGTGGCGGCCCTCGTGGGCTCCCTGTGGCTGGCCGGCCATCTTGTCCTACCGGCAGGGGCAAGGGGTCTCACAGGGGCCTCGCTCATCATGCCGGCATCGTTCTTCACCATAATGGCAGGTCTGTTTCTCATCATCGCACGCAAGAAGGCCATCACCCAGGTGCTCGGGTATCTGGTCATGGAAAACGGCATATACGTCTTTGGGGCCTCCATCGTGATGGAAAGGCCCTGGCTGGTGGAGCTCGGGGTCCTGCTCGACGTGTTCGTGGCCGTGTTCACCATGGGGATCGTCATTTTCTACATAAACCGGGAGTTCGACTCCATAGACGCCTCGCGTCTTGCCCACCTGCGGGACTGGAGGAGAACAAGAGGCGCTTCTTCGACAGGTGTCTGATCCCATGCCAGTCATATCCCTGATAGTGCTTCCTTCGCTCGCGGGCCTTTCGGCCTTTGTCATCCGCAATGATCGGTTGCGCCGGCTTCTCCTTGTTCTCACCGCGTTTGGACATTTGTCTCTCTCGTTTCTGGCCGTTTTTGACCGGCCGGTCGCCGTGCCCGGGGAAGGCTGGTTCGCCCTCGATCCCCTCGGCGCCCTGTTTTTGCTGATCACAAGCACCCTCTTTGCCGCTGTGTCGGTTTATGCCGTCGGGTACCTCGAAAGGGAGGAGCCTGGTGAAAGGCAGGATTTTGTCTCGAGTTTCCTTTTCGTAAACGCCCCCGAGGCGGTCTTTACCGGCTGCCTTCTGCTGTTTCTCGCCACCATGAGCATGGTCACCCTGAGCCAGCACATGGGGCTTTTGTGGGTGGCGGTCGAGGCGACCACACTCACGAGCGCACCCCTTATCTATTTCCATCGCCATCACCGTTCACTCGAGGCCACATGGAAATATCTGCTCATCTGTTCGGTGGGGATAGCCATAGCCCTCCTTGGCGTGTTTTTTCTCGCGGTCGCCGCATCAAATCAGGAGATACCGCTGACCATGAGCGGACTTGCGGAACATGCCCAAGGCCTCGACCCCTTGTGGCTCAAGGCGGCCTTCATATTTCTCGTTGTCGGCTATGGGACCAAGATGGGGCTCGCCCCGTTAAACACCTGGCTGCCCGACGCGCACAGCGAATCCCCGTCCCTCGTGTCCGCGCTTCTGTCAGGCGCCCTTCTTAATTGCGCGTTTCTCGGGATCTTGAGGATCTTTCAGGTGACATCGGCCGCCCGCATCGAGCCTTTCGGGCAGGACATCCTTGTGGTCTTCGGCCTGGTCTCCATGGGGGTCGCCGCCATATTCATCCTCGGTCAGGTGAACTACAAGCGCATGCTCGCATACTCGAGCGTGGAACACATGGGCATCCTTTCGCTCGGCGTGGGTCTCGGCGGGGCTGGGGCCTTTGGCGCCATGCTTCACGCGGTGAACCATTCCATCACAAAGGCCATGCTCTTTATGGTGGCCGGAAACATCCTCACGGCCTACAGGACCAAATCCACCCTGAACGTGAAAGGGGTCCTCGGGGCCGCGCCTGTTTCGGGTGTCCTCTGGATCGGCGGTCTCTTCGCCATAACGGGCTCGCCTCCCTTTGGCACGTTCATGAGCGAGCTCAGCATATTGAAGGCCGCCATGGACCAGGGCAACTGGATCGTGACGTTTTTTTACCTTGCGTTTCTGGCCGTCATTTTTATGGCGATGACCTCCATCGGCATCAAGATGGCCTTCGGCGTAAGTGAAGACGGGGACAGGGAACCGGCCGTGGAACCATGGCTCTCCACCCTGCCCTGCATGGTTCTCGGAGTAATCGTACTTTTCCTCGGCCTGTACGTGCCGGCAGGACTTGCCACCCTGATTGACCAGGCCATAAGGGGTCTCGGTTTCCCATGATGTCCGATACAAAACCTGCGCGCATGAAAAATGCCGGAGTCTTGGCCCTGAAGGACCTGACCCTTCTGAATATCCGGGAATTCGAGGATTCCGTGACCGGTTCCCTGTCCGCCGGAGGGCGTCTTTGCGCCCTTTTCGGTATGCCGTACCGGCTTGGAAACTCCATCATGCCCTCTGCCGACGTCATCACCCTTGTGGCTGCCATTGGCCATGGTCGGGAAGGCGTCATCGAGGTGGCGGCCACCGAGGTAAAGGATTCCTATCCGGCCCTGACTCGGCACCTTCCCCAGGCCAATTGCTTTGAAAGGGAGATCGCCGAACAGTGGGGGGTGCGTCCGGCCGGGCATCCATGGTTCAAGCCCCTTCGTTTTCACCGGTGCTACCGCCCGGGCAGGGACGCATGGACGAGGCCCCTGGACGGGGAGATCCTTCCCTGCGTAACGGATTTTTTCAGGGTCGAGGGTGACGAGATCCACGAGGTGGCCGTGGGGCCAGTGCATGCCGGGATCATAGAACCGGGTCATTTCCGTTTCCAGTGTCACGGAGAGCGGGTCTTTCATCTGGAAATAGCCCTCGGCTACCAGCACCGCGGGGTCGAAAGGGCAGTTACAAAAGGCCCGGACAAACGCACCCTCCACTACATGGAGACCCTTGCGGGGGATACGACAGTCGGGCACGCAACCGCGTACTGTCAGGTCATCGAGGCCCTGAGCGGAATGGATGTTCCGGCGCGCGCGGAGGACATAAGGGCCGTGGCCCTTGAGCTCGAGCGATGCGCCAACCATACCGGGGACCTCGGCGCCCTGGCGGCGGATGTGGGTTTTCTCCCGACCTCGTCGTACTGCGGCGCCCTCAGGGGGGATTTCCTGAACATGACGGCCCTTATATGCGGAAACCGTTTTGGCAGGGGTCTGGCAAGACCCGGGGGCGTGTCCTTCGACATGGACGGGTCCCGGGGGGATGATCTCGTGGAACGCCTCGAAAGGACCTTCAGGGGGGTGAAGGGCGCTGCGGAACTTTTGTGGGAGACCCCTTCCGTCATGGCCAGGTTCGAGGACACGGGCAGGTTGTCCAAAAGGATGTGCCGGGAACTGGGTGTGGTGGGCATGGCGGCGCGGGCGAGCGGGGTGGAGATGGACGTGAGAAGCGAATTTCCCTTCGGGGCCTACAGGATTTCGAGGCCACCTGTCCGGACATGGTTTTCGGGCGACGTGTACGCAAGGGCCCGGGTGCGATGGATGGAAATAGAGGCCTCGTACGAGTTTATCAGGCAAAGGATAAGGGGCCTTTCAAAAGGCCCTGTGATGACCGATGCCCCGCTGGAGCCGTCCCCTGATTCCATGGTTGTCTCGCTTGTCGAAGGGTGGCGCGGCGAGATATGCCACGTGGCCATCACGGACCAGGACGGGCGTTTTGCCCGCTACAAGGTGGTGGATCCGTCCTTTCACAACTGGATGGGGCTTCAGATGGCGCTTCGGGACCAGCAGATATCCGATTTTCCCCTCTGCAACAAGAGTTTCAACCTCTCCTATTGCGGGCACGACCTATGATCAGGGCCATCGCAGAACGCGTGAGGCAGGGGAAGAGGACCATCTCCTTTCCCAAAGGAACCCCGGTGGTACCCGACCGTCTGAGGGGTCTTCCCGTGATCGATCAAGCGAGGTGCACGCCCGGATGTTCCCGGTGCGTGGACGTCTGTCCGACCGGGGCCATCGGTCTTGTCGGCCAAAAGGTCTCCGTGGATATTGGAAAGTGCCTCTTCTGCCTGGACTGTGTCGCCGCATGTCCAGGCGGGGCCATCGGTTTTTCGCAGGATTTTCGCCTTGCTTCCGGAAGCCGGGAGGCCCTCGTCTATTCCGGGGGGGAGTTCAGGCCGGCCTGCGCCCTGGAAGAGAGGACACGGCGCATCCTCGGCAGGTCCCTAAAACTCCGGGAGATAAGCGCAGGTGGTTGCAACGCCTGCGAGGCGGATGTGAACGTCCTTGGCACCACGGTCTTTGACCTCGGGCGCTTCGGCATCCAGTTCGTGGCCTCGCCGCGTCACGCGGACGGGATCCTCGTGACCGGCCCGGTCACGGCAAACATGCGCTTCGCAGTGATGGACACCTACCATGCCGCGCCCCCGCCCCGGATCGTGATCGCAGTCGGCGCCTGCGCCATCTCCGGAGGGCCGTACATAGATCACAAGGAGGTCTCAAACGGTGTGGATGCCTTGCTCCCCGTGGATCTCTACATACCGGGGTGTCCGCCCCATCCCCTCACGATCCTCGACGGCCTTTTGAGACTCCTCGGTAGACTTTAGGGGCTCCACAAGGTCTAAGAGAGACAGGAGGACGCTCTTTAGGGGTTTTCTGCAGTCTTGCTGTAGCCCTGGGATATGGATGTGAGAGCGTCAACCTTAAACCAGCGGCAGTACCGGTAAGGGCCCGGCCGACGTTTCATCGACATCGGGAGCGAAGGTTCTTTTGACCGGTACGCCGGCCCAACGGCACAGCAGGCCCGCCAGCCATACGGCTTCATCCGCGGTGTGCACTCCATCCAGGGGAAATTGGCCGACCTCCTGCCCATCGCTCCGGTCACAGACCAGATAGGTCACCCAGTCACCGGGCGTGGATGATGGAGCCATGGGGTCGTGAGGGGTGTATTCTGCCATATCCCCACGACGGATGCGCGTGGAACGGCAAACCGTTGTCTTCGAAAAAGAGGTTTTTTTTTGTATTGATGGCGTCGCAAAAAGTCCAAATTGCCCTATTGTCATTTCGAACAACGGGAGAAATCTTGATAGTGCCAACTGGTTAATAAGAAAGATTTCTCGCTGACGCTTAAAATGACATACTTTTTCGACTTTTTGCGAGACCATCAAGCATGAGGAATGAATGAAAACTGAGAACGACATTGCCATCAAGGTCCAGGGGCTCGCCAAACGTTTTGGTGACGTTCAGGCCGTCACTGCGGTCGATTTTGAGGTAAATACCGGAGAATTGTTCGGTTTCCTGGGACCCAACGGCGCAGGCAAGACAACGACCATCAATATGCTTACCGGCCTGGCACGCCCTGACGCCGGAACCATTCACATCGGCGGCATCGACTGCACCAGGAGGCCGCGGGCCGCTCAACACCTGATCGGCGTGGTTCCCGACGAAAGCAACCTGTACCCGGAGCTCTCCGGCTTTGACAACCTTGGCTTCTGCGCCGCCCTTTATGGAATGGGCAAGGCCGAGCGACAGGCGAGGGCGAAAGAGCTGCTCGAGGCCTTCGATCTGACCAAGGCGGCCGGACGCAGGTTCGGCGGCTATTCCAAAGGCATGAAGCGCAGGCTGACCATTGCCGCCGGAATCATCCACAGGCCGAGAATCCTGTTTCTGGATGAACCCACCACCGGCATCGATGTCGCAAGCGCCCGGCAGTTACGCCAGCTCATCGGCGATCTGCACAAGAACGGAACGACCATCTTTCTGACCACCCATTATATCGAGGAGGCGGAGAGGTTATGCGACCGTATCGCCTTCATCATGTCCGGCCGCATTGTCCGGATCGACACCGTGGCAAACCTTGTTCAGCCCATTCGTGAAAAACATGTGATGCAGATCACCTTCGCAAACGGCGTGAATGATCTTTCAGACCGGCTTGCCGAGGAATTCCCCGGCCTGAATTTTACCAGTCCGGAGCCCGGATTGATCCAGGTGGAGGCCGATGCGCCTATCCGGGTCGGGCCGCTGGTGCGATTCCTTGAGGATCGCGGGGCCGAGGTGGCGGAGGCCAGGCGAATCAGACCAAGCCTTGAGGATGTCTTTGTCCGGATCACCGGGGTCGGTGCGGATGTCATGCGCAAGGAGAAAGAAAAATCCGGAGGAAACCAATGAAACACTGGATCGCCTTCTGGAACATACTGACCAAGGATTTCCGCACCTACTATCTGAAACCGCCGAACATCAGTTGGGGGCTTATCTTTCCCCTGGCCTGGACCGGCATGTTTTTCATCAGGTCCGGCAGGGGGATGGAGAGTATTTCCTCGATACTCCCGGGGGTGACCGCCCTGTCCATCTTGTTCGGCACGACCTCCCTGCTCGCGGTGACCGTGACCTTTGAGAAAAAAAACCGTTCCTTCGAGCGGCTGTTGCTGGCCCCCATCCCCCTTGAATTGCTGATGCTGGCCAAGACCAGCGGGGCGATTCTGTTCGGGGTGGTCAACGCCTTTGTCCCCGTCCTCATGGCGGCGTTCCTGGTCGATCTGGGCCATGTGAACTGGCTGGTGTTTATTCCTGCGGTTGTGCTGATCTCGGTGGCTTCAACCTTCCTCGGACTGTTTATTGCGGTGGCGGTGAGCGAGGTGTTCGAGGCCCAGACCTTTTCCAATTTCTTCCGCTTCCCCATGATTTTCCTGTGCGGGCTCTTTTTCCCCATCAGCGCGCTGCCGGTTTTCCTGAAACCACTCGCCTACGCACTGCCCCTGACCTATGGCGCGGACATGCTCCACGGGGCCATCCATGGCGGAAATATCATGTCCGTTCCTCTTAATCTGGCCATCCTTGCCGCGTTCTGTGCCGGTTTGTTCATGGTGAGCCTCCGCAATATCAGGAGGCGATGGATTGCCTGATTGTCCGGAAAGCGATGAGTTTCTGCTGCAGGCCGTCGGCCGGGGCGATCCGGCGGCCTTTCCCAGTATTGTGGAACGCCACCAAACCTGGGCCTGGCGGATCGCCTGGCGCTTTACCGGGAACGAGGAAGATGTTTCAGACATCGTCCAGGAGACCTTTCTGCGTATTCTAAACGCATCTGGACGATACCTGCCCACAGCGAAATTCCGGACCTATTTCTATCAGATCATCTCCCGCCTTTGTCAGTTACGTACGAAGCAAAACTGCCGGTGACCAAATAGTCACCGGCAGTTTTGCTTAAACAGAAAGGACACGACTACTTGCTAAAGCGCTTGATCGGAAAACGGTAAGCCGGATCGACGCCGGCGGCGACCAATGAGCCGTTCAACAGGGCGGCCAAATCGTTGTAGACGAAATCAGGAAAGGCCGAAAACATGAATGCCTGGACCGGCATGTTCATCAGCTCCATCATCATGGTGGCATCTTTGAAGAAGAAAGTAAAGGTTGCCTTAGCGGTGTACATGTTTAGGCCGGCGTCATCGCCATCCTGATAGATGCTGACCATGCAGGGCATGGCCGGGGTATGGTGCAAACCTGATGAAAGGGCGGTGATAGCATAGAACTTGGTGCACATTTCCATGAGGTTGGCGATGTTGCCGGCATCACCCACCTGCAGCCGGCGGCCGTATTTCCATCCCTGGGTGGTAAGGTTCTGGTCCCACAGGGGACCGAACATGCTATCGACCATACCTGGGAACTGAGTCTTGAAATCGTCAAGATTGTTGAAATGGAGGATCGGGCCGCCATATGGGGTCAGGTCGCAATCGAACGGGGTATCTGGATCCATCCAGCTGAACAGGGAACCGAAGAGCACCTGGACCATCTGGTTGAGATCAGCCAGAGGGCCGCTGTTGTACATCGGGGCAAGGGCCCGGACATAACCGGTAAAGGCATCGGCCAAGGAGTTGGCGTCGGCATTCGGAACGACCACCGTGGGAGTGATGTCATCTTCGGTGAGCTTGTCGAGATCGGCATCGGTGATCGGCAGGAGACCATTGTACATAGGGTTGAGGTTCATCCGCCAGTCGTACGTGGTCTGCTCGGCAAGAATGCGGTTCAGGGCATCGGTCAGGCGGTCACTGACCAGCTTGCAATGCTGGTTAAACTTCAGGTTGTCCCACCAGTTCAACTCCTGGAAAGAAATCTTGGAAACCGCCAAGGGGTTGATGATCGACACCAGAACATAATCTGCCGGGTCTTCAGGGCCCAGTTCGATTCCCAGCAGATCGCCGAGCTGTTTGAACATCTGGGCGGTCAAGCTGGATGAGGTGTAGACGGAGATTGACCAGGGACCGCTGACGGCCTTGCCATTGCCAAATTGGCTGTAGAACTTGCTGTCCTTGGCGGTCAGGACTTCCACTACGGCGGCGAATTCATCCTGCCCCTGAATCGGGGTGGTCGGAAATTCAATGATTTCGACGGGTAGCGGATCCATGCCGTCATTGGCGGTCATCAGGGTGAAATAGCCGTTGGAATAGTCTTCGATATGTTCCTTAATGGTTTCGGCAACCTCGTGGACGAGGGCTTTACGATCAATGGTTGCAGGGTCAACCGGTAACTTTTTGATGACCGTGAATGGCATGACCGGGTAGGATACTGCCGCCTGCAGCGGGCCAGCCAGAAACAGCAAAGCAGCGGCTACGAAAACGATCAATAGACGGGAAGCGAATTTGGTGTGCATGGGATTTTTCTCCTATTGAAGATCTTCTGGGACCGGTCCTGAATCACCTTGAAAAGCTCCACCACCTCTGGTACATTGATTTCCACTTTCATGGCGCTTCTCCTTTATTGGGTAGGTTCTGCTCAAACCCCCATTTAACGGAAAATCGCCTTTTTTCATTCCCTTTCCAAATTCACAAAAAATTTACACCTAAATTGAACGATTTTTGATGACAGCGAGGAGAAGGATCAGACTTGACAACCTTCCTGAACATCGCCTTCTCACACCCAACGGATTCCACCACCGTCGGCATCATTTGCCAATACATCATTTGCCAATATATGATAGTTATAATTGGGGGAGAGAAGAAGAATCGCTCAATTTAGGTTACATCTATCCCTTTTTGGAGTGCATGGTATTTTCCTCCTTTCAGTGTAATGATAACTGCCCCCATGACCTGAGGCTCGATGGTGGACGAGTGTATGGTATTTTTCTCCTTTCGGTGAAGTGATAAAGTAAAATGGATTCGTAAAAAGTCGAAAATTCCAATTTGCGTCATTCCGGCCTCTGTCTGCAAACAGGCATGAGGCCGAATGTTAATTTTTTAACAAGTTCTGGATGCCGGATCAAGTCCGGCATGGCGAGTCCAGAACTTTTAACGAGTCCATCATTTATTACTGACACCCCGGTTCTTGCACAGGAGCCGGGTGAAGGTTATCCTTTTTTACAAGTACTTCAAAAGAGACGGATTTCGTGCGTCGATCTGCGCGGAACGTCTTTCCTTCGCCCTCCCCTACAATGGATAACTTCTTCGACATAACCGCCGTTCCCTGGGAACAGATCGTGTGGACATTCTCGCTCCTTTTCGTTACAGCAGCGGCGGGGCTCGCCGCTCACTCCATGATCTTCCGGTTCCTCCGGCGGTGGGCTCGAAGCTTCGACCCGGAGCTGGAACAGGCACTCATCCATACATGTTCCCGATCATCCCGTCTCATTTTCGTCCTCTTCGCCATCGGGTTTATCCTTCCCCTTCTGTCCATCCCCGTAGACTATCAGGTCATTACGAAGCGCACCCACGCCGTCGTCTTTATAGCCGCCGTCTCCTGGCTCCTCGTCGGAGGAATCCGGTTCGTCGAGGCCGTCATCAATATCCGCTACGACATCCGGAGCCGAGACAATCTCAAGGCACGGGCCATACACACCCAGTACCGGGTCTTTGCGAATATCTCCATCTTCCTCGTTACCCTTGTGGGGGTCGCCCTCATCCTCATGAGCTTTGACCAGATCCGCCAGCTTGGGGTGAGTCTCCTTGCATCCGCCGGCATCGCGGGCATCATCCTGAGCTTCGCCGCCCAGAAAAGCATCGCGACCGTGCTCGCGGGGATCCAGATCGCAATCACCCAACCCATCCGAGTGGAGGACGTGGTGATCGTAGAGGGTGAATGGGGCTGGATCGAGGAGATAACCCTCACCTACGTCGTCGTCCGGATCTGGGATCTTCGAAGGCTCGTGGTGCCCATCATCTATTTCATTGAAAAACCTTTTCAGAACTGGACGAGGGTCTCCTCTGACATCCTCGGAACGGTCTTTCTCCATTTGGATTACACCATACCCGTGGAAGAAATCAGAAAGGAACTGCGAAGGCTCCTTGAGGCATCCCCCCTTTGGGACAGAAAGGTCTGCGTGGCCCAGGTGACGAACCTGACGGACAGGACCATGGAGATCAGGGCGCTCATGAGCGCTGCGGATTCACCGACCCTCTGGGACCTGAGATGCCATGTCCGGGAAAAACTCCTGGATTTCGTCCGGAAAAACTATCCGGAGAGTCTTCCCAGGTTCAGGGCCGAACTGGAAAAGTAAAAACGAGGGACCACTCATGAATCAGGATGCGACACCGCCAGGCGAGGAAAAAAATCAGCCCTTCCGGGTAAAGGACTGCTCCCTCGTAGGGATCTCGACGGGACTTCGCTCCCAAAACCTGAGAGAATTCCGGGAAGCCCTCCAGAGCGTCCCCGAGGGAAGCATCTACCATCACTTCTGGGGTCGGTTCCTCGAGCCCCACTTCGACGAACCTGAATACAACAACGACTTCGCTGCCTGGGCATTCCACTGCCTCCATGAAAAATCCCTTGCGGAACGCCTGGCAGTCGTCAATCCGACAGATCACCCCGATATTGAGTCCTTGCGGAGGGAGGTGCTGGACATCGTCGAGGAGCGGCTCGACGAACTGGAATTCGTTCCCTGGGCCATGAGGGAAGATCTCTTCCACTTCACCCGCTCCCAGCTTCTCGTCTTTGATACAGGGCGTTGCCTTTCAAATCCCGAAGATCTCCCTAAAGCCGTCTCCGAGATGAGCCCAGGGAGTGTGTTCTATCACTTCATCGACGCCCGCAGACGCACCGATGACCGCATCGACGACTTCAGCGCCTGGCTCTCCGATTTCAAAGACCGACATGCCGACCTGACACGGCAACTCTCTGCCATCGACCCGTATTTCTCCTCACTGAAGGAGCTCAAGGAGGCGCTTGCATTGATCTTTTCGAACTATTTCGGCGTAACAGGCCAATGAACGAACTTCTCAGCCGCTACGAAGAAATGGCCGGCCGGGAAGCCGTCAGTCAGCTTGTCGAGCTTGCAGCCCCCCTTCAGGGGGCAAAAATCGTCCACGTGAACTCCACACGGGAAGGGGGCGGGGTGGCGGAGATCCTCCGGGTGATGATCCCGCTCATGGAGTCGCTCGGACTCTCGGTCCGCTGGGAGGTCATGGAAGGCACACCGGACTTTTTCCATTGCACAAAGGGATTCCACAATGCGATCCAGGGAGCCAGGATCGAAATCAAGGAATCGCTCCTGCAAGAATACGAAAGGGTGAACGGGGAGAATGCCGAACGGCTCCGGCCGGTCCTCGAGGAGGCCGACTTTGTCTTCATCCACGACCCCCAGCCTGCGCATTTCCTCAGATTTATTCCGAGCAGACGGGGCAAATGGGTCTGGAGATGCCATATCGACTGCAGTCATCCCAACCGCCGTGTCTGGAATTACATCAAGGGCTTGGTTCAGGAATATGACGCAAGCATCTTTTCGCTTCCCCAGTTCGCGCGTCAACTCCCGCACACCCAATACCTCATCCCACCGAGCATCGATCCGTTGAGTGAAAAAAACATAGGTCTTCCTCAGGAAGAGATCAACGGGGTCTTCGATCGTTTCGGCCTGAAACAGGACATTCCCCTTCTCATCCAGGTCTCCCGTTTCGACCGCTTCAAGGACCCCATCGGGGTCATCAGTGCCTACCGGGAGATCCGGAAGATGATCCCGGTCCAGCTCGTACTTGCAGGAAGCGGGGCGACCGACGACCCGGAAGGCGCAATCGTCCTCGACGAGGTCCGTGAGGCCGCGGCTGGCGACCCGGACATCCACATCCTCCTCCTCCCCGCGACCGAACACCGGACGATCAATGCCCTCCAGCGCGCCGCGGACATCGTCATCCAGAAGTCCATCCGCGAGGGCTTCGGCCTCACCGTGACCGAGGGCATGTGGAAGGGAAAACCTGTGATAGGAGGAGACACCGGCGGGATCCGGCTCCAGGTGGTGGACCACTATACAGGATTCCGGGTAAAGACCCCGGAGGGCGCGGCCCTTCGCATCCGCTACCTCCTTCACAACCGCAAGATCCTCCATGACATGGGCGAAACGGCCCGGCGCTTCGTCCGGGAAAACTTTCTCATCACCCGGCACGTGAGGGACTATCTCGCCCTCATGCTCGGGCTACTCCACTCCTTCGAGGACCGGATCGATCTGAGCGAGGGCGGTGTATGCGTTCTGTGACAACCTCCCTCCGGGATTTCTTCGACCGGCTCCGGTCCGCCTGCAACAGGGTGCTCATCCTGGACTACGACGGAACGCTTGCCCCTTTCCAGGTGGAGCGGTATCAGGCATATCCCTATCCCGGGATCCCTGAGATCCTCGACCGCATCAGGAAGACCGGAGGATGCCGTCTCGTCGTCGTCACCGGGAGGACCATCCGTGACATCCTCCCCCTCCTCTCCCTGGACCATCCCCCTGAAATCTGGGGCTCGCACGGAAGGGAACGTCTCCTTAGAGACGGAAGCCACGAGATCGTTCCGGTCCCGGACGATATACGAGAGGCCATCGATCAGGCGAGGTCGTGGGCCGAAGATCACGGCCTCGGCAAAAGGATCGAGGTGAAACCGGGCTGTCTCGCCCTGCATGTCCGGGGGATGGACTCGGCAGCTGCACAGGCCCTTATTGAAAAGGTCGGGAAGAGATGGCGGACGGCGTTTGAGGGGATGCCCGTCGATATCCACCCCTTTGACGGAGGGATCGAGTTGAGGACAGGGGGGTGTGACAAAGGCCGGGCCGTCGAGACCATTCTCGCGGAATCCGGTCCCGACGCATGTGCCGCCTATCTCGGCGACGACCTCACCGACGAGGACGCCTTCAGGGCCATGAAGGGCCGGGGGCTCTCCGTACTTGTGAGGCCGGAATACCGGGAAACCGGGGCGGACCTCTGGATCAGGCCGCCTGAAGGCCTCATTGATTTTCTCGCCCGATGGGAGGAGGTCTGCACCGTGCAAGTACCCAAATAGCCTGGCAAGAGGTCATGACATGAATAACGGAAAATCCCGGCTCGTTGTCGTCTCGAACCGCCTTCCCGTCGCCATCTCCCGAGATGAAAACGGCTGGAGCATAAAACAGGGCTCGGGAGGCCTTGTAACCGCGCTTGCTCCTGTGCTCAGGAACCGGGGAGGTCTCTGGATCGGCTGGTCAGGTGGCGCCGAGGACACGGACTTCCTGCTCGGCCACCTCCAGACGGCCTCACGGACGACAGGATTCGATCTCCATCCCGTTGCCCTGACCGCGGAAGAGATCCGGCACTACTACCACGGATTCTCGAACGAGATCATCTGGCCCCTTTTCCACGACCTCCAGACGCGGTGCAACTTCAGGCCTGCCTACTGGTACGCGTACCTGGACGTGAACCGGAAGTTCGCGGAGTTCACTGCGTCGCTCGCAAAGGACACGGACTTTATCTGGGTCCAGGACTACCACCTTATGCTTCTCGCCCGGATCCTCAAGGAAAAGGGCTTTACGGGAAGGGTCGGCTTTTTTCTCCACATACCCTTTCCCGCCCTCGACATCTTTCTCAAGCTCCCGTGGAGGGCGGAGATCCTGCGGGCACTTCTTGCATACGATATCGTCGGATTCCAGACGGAGCGGGACAAGAGGAACTTTCTTGCCTGCCTCCACGCCCTCCTTCCCGAGATCCTGGTGACTGGGAAGGGGCAGGTGGTGAGGGCACGTTTTGACGATCGGGAGGTACGCATCGGCTACTTCCCCATCAGCATCGACTTTCGTGCCTTCGCCGAGGGAGCGGCTGCCCCGGAGTCCGAGGAGGTCCTCGGATTTCTGCACGAGACCATCCCCGACCGGGCCATCATCCTCGGTATTGACCGTCTCGATTACACAAAGGGGATACCGGAAAGACTTGAGGCCATTCGAGATGCCCTCACCCGTTTTCCCGAGCTCGTCGGGAAGATCACCCTTGTTCAGCTGGTCGTCCCGAGCAGGGCCGAGGTCCCGGAATACCAGGCGCTCAAGGCGGAGATCGAGCGGCTCGTCGGAGAGATCAACGGACAGTTCACACGGTACGGCTGGGTCCCCATCCATTATATGTATCGAAGCCTTGGCCGCGCCGAACTCCTCGCCTTTTACAGGAGGGCGGATATGGCCCTTGTCACGCCCCTCAAGGACGGCATGAATCTGGTCGCGAAGGAATACTGCGCATGCAAGATCGAAAACGACGGCGTCCTGATCCTGAGCGAATTCGCAGGGGCCGCAACCCAGCTCCATCCCTGGGCACTCATGGTGAATCCCTATGACATCGAAGGAGTATCGTCGGCGATCCACACTGCTTATCACATGGACCCGGAGGAAAAGGCTCGGAGGATGAAGCGGCTCAGGGCGTCGGTGCGCCGAAGGGACATCTTCTGGTGGGTGGACCGCTATCTCGATGCGGCCCTCTCGAAACGGCTTCCAGATTTTCCTCCTGTCGTGGATTACGTTCCCCAGCTTTCCCAGCCCGTGTAGGATGCGGTGAGGTACGAACCGCATCGTTCGAGTGTTGTCAAATGGAACCATCACTGAGCGCTCTCTCAAGAAACACAATATAACTGATTGAAATTACGCATAATTTTTTTCTCTCTAAATTACGGGCACTAGAGCTCCAGTGATAAATCGGTCTTCTCCGACTTGGTATTCCATCTTACCGCATCCGCTGAACGAAAGGGGTTTCTTCCGGACGCATTTCGGCAAGGCCGATTACGGCGCTAACAAGTATAAGAACCTCTTACTAAATTCATCGTACCCCAGAAAGAGGGATTCAGTTTTTGTAACCTATTAATATTGATGGTCTCATAAAAAGTCCCGGACTCGTCATGCCGGACTTGATCCGACATCCAGAACATATTGAAAATACTGGATTCCGGCCTACGCCGGAATGACGCCAAATAGGAATTTTCGACTTTTTACGAGACCATCAATATTACTGGGTTACAGATTGGCGCTGCGCTTGCCCGGCATGACGACATAGCCATTTTGGTCATTTTGAAAGAGGCCCAAATTAATAATGAAAAAAATCCTGAATCCGTGAGCCGACGGCCGAACTATTTGTTCCGTGCGGCAAATAGCCCCCGTCCATGGGGGCGGATTTGCCGACGGCGCCCGTCCATGGGCGCCTCACTCCACAAACACCCCGGCCGTCGGCTCACGGATTCAGGAAAATATCTTGTACATTGATGGACTTTTACTGGTAACTGATAGCTGATAACTGATAGCCCGCATTAATAATAAAAAATATCCCATGCATTGATGGACAGGCCCGCCTCTGATGAATCTCCCGACGCACTTCATGGATCAGGCCCTTCCATGGGCACTCACAGGTCTCAGCATATTCGGGGCCGTCCTCAATATCAAAAAGCGGCGATCGAGTTTCGCGATCTACACCTTAGCGAACATCGGATGGATTGCCGTTGACATCTATCATGAAATTTATGCCCAGGCCCTCCTTTTCATGGTTTTTACCGGGCTTTCCACCTGGGGCTGGATCGAATGGAGAAAAGAGCCATGGGACAAAAAATAGGACTTCCCTTCGAGACCTTCGAGCACGGTGCAGACATCGGGATTCGTGGACGGGGGAAGACCCTCGATGAGGCGTTCGAGAATGCGGCGCGTGCCATGTTTTCCCTCATGGTCGAGGACATTGGGACGATCATGCCCGAAAAGACGGTTCATATCTCCTGTGCGTCCTATGACAGGGAAGGACTCCTCACGGCCTGGCTCAATTCGCTCCTTGCCGAGGCTTCCATTTCGGGCATCCTCTTTCGTGACTTCACCTGCTCCATCAAGGACACCAGCGCCACAGGAACCGCCACAGGTGAGCCTTTTGACCCGTCCCGGCATAAGGCAGGGGTGGAGGTAAAGGGGGCGACCTTCACGGAACTTCGGGTCTTCGAGGAAGGAGGAATCTGGACGGCACAGTGCGTGGTGGACGTTTGAACAGGATCTGCAAATCCTGACGGGAGGGACCGACATGGATCTCAAAAAACTCAAAAAACACGCAGAATGCGTCTGGGAGATCCCGCAACAGGACGAGATGCGGGTTCCGGGTTTCATCTATGCCGATGAAAAACTCATCTCCGAGATGGATGAAAAGGTCTTTGAGCAGATCTCTAATGTCGCATGCCTGCCGGGGATCGTCCGAGCGGCCATGGCCATGCCTGATGCCCACTGGGGGTATGGTTTCCCTATCGGCGGAGTGGCAGCCTTCGACCCGGAGGCCGGCGGGATCATCTCAGTGGGAGGCGTGGGCTACGATATCTCGTGCGGCGTAAGGACCATGTCAACCGGCATGACGAAGGACGAGATCACCCCCCATGTCACCCGTCTCATCGACCGGCTCTTCGAGGTGGTCCCCTCTGGGGTAGGCTCCGAAGGAAAGATCCGTCTCACGCCCGAAGAACTCGACGACGTACTCGTTGGGGGCGCGAAATGGGCGGTCGAGCAGGGCTACGGGATACCTGAGGACCTTGGCCGCATCGAGGAAAACGGCATGCTTTCCGGAGCCGACCCTTCATGTGTCTCTGATACGGCAAAAAAACGCCAGTACCGGCAGGTCGGGACCCTTGGATCCGGCAATCACTATCTCGAGATCCAGTATGTGGACGAGATCTTCCACGAACCCTCGGCTTCCGGTCTCGGGCTCCGGACCGGAGACGTTGTGATCGCCATCCATTGCGGTTCCCGGGCCCTCGGGCACCAGATCGGGACCGACTATCTTCAAATCCTCGGCCAGGCTGCACAAAAATACCGGATCCCGATCCGGGAACGTGAACTCGTCTGCGCCCCCATCCGCTCTCCCGAAGGCGAGCGGTACTACAAGGCCATGGCCTGCGGCGTCAACTGCGCCCTTGCCAACAGGCAGGTGATCGGACACCTGGTACGCACGGTCTTTGCCGAGATCCTCCCTCAGGCAACGATCAGGCTCCTCTATGACGTAAGCCACAACACATGCAAGATCGAGGAACACGAGGTGGACGGCATGAAAAAACGGCTCTATGTCCACCGAAAGGGGGCGACAAGGGCGTTTGGGCCGGGGCGCGCGGAACTTCCGCCTTCCATTCGGGACGTGGGACAGCCTGTCTTCATCGGCGGGACCATGGGCACGCACTCCTACATCATGATCGGCATCGAGGAAGGGGAGCGGCTCGCCTGGAGCTCGGCCTGCCACGGCGCGGGTAGGGCGATGAGCAGACACGCAGCCCTCAAGAAGTGGAAAGGGACCAAGGTTATCTCTGACCTCGCCCACCGGGGGATCGTCGTCCGGACCGCCAGTTACCGGGGCGCGGCCGAGGAGGCGCCCGACGCCTACAAGGACGTTACCGAGGTCGTGGATGCGACCCACAGGGCCGGGCTTGCCCGCATGGTCGCCCGTGTAAGACCCCTGGCGTGCATAAAAGGGTGATGGAAAATGTCACGTAAATGTAACATACATGCACGCCCTTTCGACTTTTCACCGTAACCCGATCCGTTTATTGTTGACCTGTATCTGCGATATATGCACTCAATCTTTCGATTTTACAGAATAAGCCAACGTCCCACGGATTGCGGCAATCGGCCCTCTTGAAATGCGTCCGGAATGTGATTGCGAAACAGCAGAGCTTCTTGCAAAATGACGTCACCCCGGCGAAGGCCGGGGTCCAGAACAGCACAAGCAGTCCATCAATGCACGGATTCCGGCTTTCACCGGAATGACGATCTTGAGATATTTGTCATTTTGCAAGAGGCTCAGCATGTAGAGAGATTTTCTCTGTGTCCTCTGTGCTCTCTATGGTGAGAGGTTTGTCATAATGATGCCTGCAACCGAGCTTTTACCTGATCGTCCGATGAAAGTGCTCGTCGTCGAGGACGAAGACGACATAGCCGACCTCATTCGCTTCAACCTCGAAAAATCCGGATTCATCCCCCATGTCCTTTTCGAGGGGAGACACATGCTCCACTCGGTCAGGGAATTCGGACCTGATCTCCTTGTCCTGGATCTCATGCTCCCCGATTCCAACGGACTCGATCTCTGCAAAAGGCTGCGGGACGACCCGGATCACGCCCACCTGCCAGTCATAATGCTGACTGCCAAGGGCACTGAAGGGGACCGGATCCAGGGACTGGAAAGCGGGGCCGACGACTATATTGTCAAGCCATTCAGCCCGAAAGAACTGGTTCTCAGGATCAAGGCGGTCCTCTCCCGGACGTACAACGGCGCTCCCAATGGGAGCCCATCCACGAACGGAATCATCGTCAAAGGACCGATCACCCTGGATCTCAATCGCCACACAGTCCTCATTAAAGGGGAAAAGACAGACCTGACGGCGACGGAATACCGCCTGCTCCGCGACCTCATCACCCATATAGGCAAAGTGAGATCCAGAGAAACCCTCCTTGACAAGGTCTGGGGATACAGTTTCGATGGCTATGCCCGGACCGTAGACACCCACATCCGACGTCTTCGGAAGAAGATCGGCATCGCCTCGGACCTCATCGAGACCATCAGAGGCATCGGATACCGATTCAGGGAAGAATCCTGAAGTGGATCCGTGGCTTTGGGCCGCGGCCGCTTTCGCAGGGGGCATCGGATCCGGATGCATCGGATGTTTCGTACGTCTCTACCGGGAAAGGCGTCGGCGCGAGGAAGAAATCCGAAATCTCCTGGATGCCATCTCCTCCGATGAAGAAGTCCGCCTTCATTCCTCCTCGACTCGAAGCGTGCCCACCCATATCGAACATGGGCGCGTCATCCAGACGATTCGGAACCTTGGCAGAGAAAAACGCCTTCTCACCTCTGTCCTGAACCATCTCGAGGAAGGGGTCCTCATCCTGGATCCTCCCGACACCATCCGTCTGGTGACATCGCCCCTTCTCGCGATTCTCGGCGTGCAGGGCGGCCCTAAAGAATGGACCGGGCGGTCCCTCATCGAGCTTTCCCGCGAGAGAAAACTCGTTACCGCTGTGGAAATCGCCAGGAGCGGCACGAGACCGGAGAGGATCTCCTTCGCGAGCGGCGCCAAGAACATCGAGGTCGTCCTCCACCCTCCGGGCAGGGATGGGGCGATTTTTCTCGTATGGAAGGATATCACCCCCCTTGCGAGGGCCAAACGGGCGGGCGAGGATCTGGTCTCCAATGTCGCCCATCAGCTCCGCACGCCTCTGACAAGCATCAAGGGCTACGCGGAAACACTCCTTGAAAGCGACATGGGAGATCCCGATTCCTCACAGAAATTCATTGCTACCATCCTCAAAAACGCAGACAAGCTCTCCCGTCTCGTCACCGACATCCTGACGCTGGCCCGGCTCGAAGGAACGGACATGCAAACCGCAGCGGAAAAATTTGTGTGGCAGGACCTCATTTCGCGCACCGCAGATAGCCTCTTGTCCGAGGCTGCGAAAAAGGACGTCGCTATTGAGACCATATTCCCCCGAACACCAGTAGAGGCTCTGGGGAGCAAGCAGGATCTCGAACAGGCCATTTTCAATCTCCTCGACAACGCAGTCAAGTACGCCCCTCGGGAGACAAAGGTGACCGTCCTCTTGGAGGTACGGGAGAACGATGCCCTGATTGCCGTAGAGGACCGTGGACCCGGCATTCCCATGGACCTTGCCGACCGGATATTCGAAAAATTTTTCCGCATCCAGGTAAAAAGGGGACAAGACGTCCCGGGAACCGGACTCGGACTTTCCATCGTCAAGGAGATCGTCGAGGCCCACGGCGGCAGGGTCTGGCTGGAAAGCAGGGTGGGACTGGGTACCACTTTTTATGCACTCGTCCCTTTGGGAAAGAAAACCAGGGATCCGTCAAAATCAGCGAGGGTTCTGTGAGCCGACGGCCGAGGTATTTGTTCCAGTGGCAAATAGCCCCCGTCCATGGGGGCGGATTTGCCGACGGCGCCCGTCCATGGGCGCCGCCCTCCACAAATACCCCGGCCGTCGGCTCACGGATTCAGGATTTTTGACTTTGACGGATCCCTGGAAGGAAAACGATTTCGGATTGACAAGTTTTCGACAGAAAGATAGATTTCGTGATTTCCATCAGTATTTCGAGGTGACAATCATGGCGAAGATGGCCGGCAAACAGATGTTCGTCGAGGCGCTCAAGCGTGAAGGCGTCGAGGTGATCTTTGGCTATCCTGGCGGGGCGATCATCGACCTTTATGATGCGCTCGACCAAGACGGCACCATCAAACACGTCCTCGTACGGCATGAACAGGGCGCCGCCCACGCGGCGGACGGGTACGCACGCGCGTCCGGAAGGGTCGGGGTGTGTCTCGCAACCTCCGGACCCGGAGCCACGAATACAGTGACTGGCATTGCCACTGCCTATATGGACTCCGTCCCCATGGTGGTCTTCACGGGCCAGGTCCCCACGGCCCTCATCGGAAACGACGCCTTTCAAGAGGTGGATATCGTCGGCATCACCCGCCCTTGCACCAAACACAACTATCTCGTCAAGGACATTAAGGACCTTCCCAGAGTGATCAAGGCGGCCTTTTACATCGCCCGCACTGGAAGGCCCGGCCCTGTGCTTGTGGACATCCCCAAGGACATCCAAAACGCCAAGGCCGAATTCACCTACGACGAAGAGATCAAACTTCGTTCATATGAACCCGTCCTCGATCCACACATCAAACAGATCGAGAAGGCGTATCAACTTTTCGAACACTGCAAGAGGCCCATACTCTACGTGGGAGGAGGAGCCGTGATCTCCGGGGCGCATGAAGAAGTCCGTGAACTCGCCGAACTTATTCACGCCCCCGTTGCCACTACCCTAATGGGTCTCGGCGCATTCCCCGGCACCCACCCCATGAACATCGGCATGCTCGGCATGCACGGGACCTATTGCGCCAACATGACCATGGCAAACTCTGACCTCATCCTCGCCATCGGCGCCCGTTTCGACGACCGTGTTACGGGAAAGGTCGACGCCTTTGCGCCACATGCCAAGATCATACATATAGACGTGGACCCCACATCCATCCAGAAAAACGTCAAAGTGGATATCCCCATTGTGGGCGACTGCCGAAAGGCCCTCCAGAAACTCATCAAGGTCATAACGGACAATGGACGCCCTGCAGAGACATGGAAGGAGAGGTTCTCTCCCTGGTGGGAACAGATCGCCGCGTGGGAAAAACGCCATCCCCTCGGATACAAAAAAGACCCGAACGTCATCAAGCCCCAGTATGTCATCGAGACCCTCTACGGCATGACCAAAGGCCGCGCCATCATCACCACCGAGGTGGGTCAGAACCAGATGTGGACCGCTCAGTTCTACAAGTTCGACAGCCCGCGAAGCATCCTCACCTCCGGCGGCCTCGGAACCATGGGTTATGGGCTTCCCGCAGCCATCGGGGCCCAGATGGCGTTCCCTGACCGGCTCGTCATCGACATCGCCGGTGACGGAAGCATACAGATGAATATCCAGGAGCTGGCGACGGCCATGGAACAGCGGCTTCCCATCAAGATCGTCATTCTCAACAACCAGTTCCTCGGCATGGTCCGCCAGTGGCAAGAACTTTTCTACGACCGGCGCTACGTGGCAACGGATTTCACCTTCACCCCTGACTTCGTCAAGATCGCAGATGCCTACAGCGCAACCGGGCTTCGTGCCACTCGTCCGGACGAAGTGGAAGATGTACTCAAAAAAGGGCTTGACACACCGGGGCTCGTCATCATGGAATTCGCCATCGCCCGGGAGGAAGGGGTCTTCCCCATGGTCCCCGCGGGCAAGGCCACCACCGAGATGCTCCTCGTGTAATTCACAAGGAAAGGAATCCCAATGAAACACACCCTCTCAGTCCTCGTGGAAAACAACCCCGGTGCCCTTTCGAGGATCGCCGGACTTTTCAGCGGACGCGGCTTCAACATCGAAAGCCTCTGTGTCGCAGCCACCCTCGATCCCACGCTCTCCCATATGACGCTTACGACATCCGGAGACGACTTGATCATCGAGCAGATCATCAAGCAGCTCAACCGCCTCGTCGACGTCTATAAGGTTGTTGACGTGACGGAAGAAGGTGCGTATGTGGAACGCGAAATGGCCCTCATCAAGGCAAAGGCCGAGGCGGAGACCCGTGCCGAGATCCTCCGTATGTGTGACATATTTAGATGCAAGGTGGTGGACGTGAGCCCAAAGACCTACACCGTCGAGGTCACAGGTCCCAAAACAAAGATCGATGCAGTCATAGAGCTTCTCAAACCCATCGGAATCAAGGAAATCGCCAAGACCGGTGTCATCGCCATGTCGCGGGAGAAAAAATCTCTGTAAGATAAGGAGTGGATACCATGCAGATCTTTTACGAGCAGGACGCATCATTCAATGCATTCACTGGCAAGACCATAGCCGTGATCGGCTACGGGAGCCAGGGCCACGCCCATGCCCAAAACCTCAGGGAAAGCGGACTGAACGTAATTGTGGGGCAGAGGCCGGGTTCAGTCAATTACGAACTTGCCGTGAAACATGGATTCACTCCGGTCAGTGCGGCCGAGGCTGCAGCAATTGCCGACGTCATCATGATCCTCGTCCCAGACCAGTTCCAGGCCGCGCTCTACTACGAGGCCATCGAACCGAATCTCAAGGTGGGGGACATGCTCCTTTTTTCCCATGGCTTCAATATCCACTTCGGACAGATCGTCCCTCCGGTAGAGGTGGATGTGGCCATGGTGGCGCCCAAAGGCCCCGGACATCTTGTAAGGAGGGAGTATGAACGCGGAGCCGGGGTCCCGGCCCTGGTTGCCATACACCAGGACTTCACCGGAAACGCGCTGGACCGGGCCCTTGCCTACGCAAAGGGGATCGGGGCGACACGGGCGGGAGTCCTACGGACCAGCTTCAAGGAAGAGACGGAAAC
Source organism: Deltaproteobacteria bacterium UBA5754 (assembly GCA_002419025.1). GTDB lineage: Bacteria > Desulfobacterota > Dissulfuribacteria > Dissulfuribacterales > UBA5754 > UBA5754. Next base: position 26,401 of record DIFG01000091.1, read on the forward strand.
AGACCTCTTCGGTGAGCAGTGCGTGCTCTGCGGGGGTATGAGCGCCCTCGTGAAGGCAGGCTTCGAAACCCTGGTCGAAGCCGGTTATCAGCCGGAGATCGCCTTCTTCGAGTGCTGCCACGAGCTCAAGCTCATTGTTGACCTCATTTATGAGGGCGGACTTTCCCGAATGCGTTACTCTATCAGCGACACCGCCGAGTACGGCGACTTCACCCGTGGGCCTCGCGTTGTCACAGAAGAAACAAAACGTGAGATGAAAAAGATCCTGGACGAGATCCAGACCGGCGCCTTCGCCCGTGAATGGATCCTCGAGAACCAGGCCAACCGCCCGGTTCTGAACGCCCTCAGGAACAGGGACCGTGCCCATCAGCTCGAGGAGGTCGGCCAGAGGCTCAGGGCCATGATGAGCTGGCTCCAGAAATAACCGGGGCCATTGCTCTCGTGATCGCGGAAAGGATCCCGGTGGCTCGTGAAGGGATCCCCTTCATCGCCACCGCCGCCCTTGCCACTGTGACGAGCGCCCTGCTCGGATGGGAGATACCGGCGGCGATCGCATTTCTCATCACCGCCTTTGTCCTGTATTTTTTCCGGGATCCAGAGCGGGTGGTCCCTGCGGATGACGATGCTGTCGTGTCCCCTGCGGATGGAAAGGTCCTTGAGATCGCCCCTGCATCAGATCCCGTACTGAAAAATGTTAAGCGTCAGCGAGTGAGCATCTTCATGAACGTATTTAATTGCCACGTCAACCGTGCCCCCATCGCCGGCTTGATCGATGTGATCAGCTATCGTGAGGGCTCGTTCATCTCTGCAAACAGGGACCGGGCCATGCTCGAAAACGAGCAGTGCGCCCTACTCCTGCGCCGCGAAGACGGACTCGAGTGCACGGTGGTCCAGGTGGCAGGGCTCATCGCCAGGAGGATAGTGTGCCGGGCTGAGACCGGGGACAGGCTCGAAAAAGGTGAAAGATTCGGCATGATCCGTTTTGGCTCCCGTCTGGATATCTATCTTCCCCCGAATGTGGAGTTCACCGTCCGACCGGGCGAACGGGTCGTGGCAGGGCAAAGCGTCATCGCCCGAAAAGGAGGTCGTCTCCCATGATCAAAAATCCATTTATGGACAGACAGCGGGAAGGCGCCTATCATACACGAAGGGGGATCTTTCTCCTTCCTAACCTTCTGACGACAGCCGGCCTTTTTTGCGGCTTCTACGCCATCATCGCCGCCATCAACGGAAACTACCCGGTCTCAGCCATGGCCATCATCATCGCTGCTGTTTTTGACGGCCTGGACGGCAGAATCGCCCGACTCACCAAGACTACGAGCCGTTTCGGGGTAGAGTACGACTCCCTTTCGGATCTCGTGGCCTTCGGAGTCGCGCCCGGAATACTCGCCTTTCTCTGGGGTCTTCAGGGTTTCGGGCGGTTGGGCTGGCTCGCGGCCTTTCTATATGTGGCGACAACCGCCCTGCGGCTTGCTCGTTTCAATACTCTGAGTCTCAGCGGGGCCAGTTTCTCCAAGACCTATTTTCTCGGCCTCCCCTGCCCGGCGGCGGCCGGCGCCTTGGCAACAACCGTCCTCTTTTGCCAGCACATGGGCATCGAGGGAAACGTTCATCACGCCGGCATCCTTGTCATGGTCTATGTCCTTTCATTTCTCATGGTGAGCAACATACGCTACTATTCCTTCAAGGAGGCGGCGTGGTTCCAACGGCATCCCTTCAGCGCCGTCACTGTCTTCGTGCTCATACTCACGGTCATCGCGACCGAACCCAAGGTCACGCTTTTCGTCATGGCGATTGCCTATGTACTTTCCTGTCCAGTCATCACCCTCGCAAGGCGATTGCATCCTGCAGATGGATCTGTCAAAAAGGGGGAGAGGACTGACGACACGCCCTCATAGCCGTCTCCCTGAATCCGTGAGATATTCACTTAACCATCCGATTTCACATAATAAGCCGACGGTAGAGGTATTTGTGGAGTGAGACGCCCATGGACGGGGGCTATTTGCCGCACGGAACAAATACTCCGACTGTCGGCTAACGGATTCGGGGGCTCTTTTGTTCAAGGCGTGTCAGTGGATTTCACGGGTCTCCTCATAAGATTACGGACAAACATGGAAGAAAAATGAAAAGGATCATCGTCTTTGATACGACTTTGAGGGACGGGGAACAATCCCCCGGGGTCTCTCTGAACGTGGAGGAAAAGCTCCAGATCGCCCGCCAGCTCGAAAAACTCGGGGTCGACGTGATCGAGGCCGGTTTTCCCGTGGCCTCCCCTGGGGACTTCGAGGGGGTCCGGAGGGTGGCCCGGGAGATACGCGGCCTCCAGGTTGCGGCCTTGGCCCGGGCCAACCCCAAGGACATCGATACGGCATGGGAGGCGATCCGAGACGGAGCCCTCCCCAGGATCCATACGTTTCTCGCCACCTCTGACATCCATTTGAAGTACAAACTCAGGAAGTCGCGGGATGAGGTACTCGAACTCGCTCGGGAGGCCGTTGCCCATGCGGCAAGGTACACGGAAAACGTGGAGTTTTCCGCAGAGGACGCGAGCCGAAGCGACCTCGACTACCTCTGCCGGGTTTTCGAGGCCGTGATCGACGCCGGGGCCACCACGATCAACTTTCCGGACACAGTGGGCTACGCCATTCCCTGGGACTTTGCCCGAATGATCCGCTATTGCATGGAGCATATCCCCAATGTCCATAAGGCAGTGCTGAGCGTCCATTGTCACAACGATCTCGGCCTTGCCACGGCTAACGTCCTCTCAGCACTCGAAGCGGGCGCTGGACAGGTGGAGTGCACGGTGAACGGTATCGGGGAACGGGCAGGAAATACGGCTATGGAGGAGGTCGTCATGGCCCTCCGGACCCGCAAGGACCTCCTCCCGTTCGAGACCTCCATCCACACGGAGCACATCACGGCCACGAGCCGCCTCGTGAGCCACCTTACAGGCATGGTCGTCCAACCCAACAAGGCCATCATCGGGGCGAACGCCTTTGCCCACGAATCCGGCATCCATCAGGACGGAGTCCTGAAGGAAAGGACAACCTACGAGATCATGGACCCGCGGGAGATCGGGCTTGCCACCGGTACCCTCGTGCTCGGCAAGCACTCCGGCAGACACGCCCTCAAGGCCCGGCTCGAGGAACTCGGTTACCACTTGAATGACGAAGAGACAGGCCGGGTCTTCGCCCGGTTCAAGGAGCTCGCGGACAAGAAAAAAGAGATCTTCTCCGAGGACCTCGCGGCAATAGTCGCCGAAGAGATCCTCCGCATCCCCGACACCTACCGCCTTGTTTACCTTCATGTGGCTGGGGGAAGCGGAATCCGCCCCACAGCGACCCTTGCTGTGGAGATAAACGGCGAGGAAAAGAGCGCTGTGAGCATGGGGGCAGGCCCCATTGACGCCGCCTTCCGGGCGGTGGCGGCCCTTACAGGGACAAAGAGCAAGCTCCTTCGCTTCTCCGTGAACTCCATCACGGGCGGAACCGACGCCCAGGGAGAGGTCACGGTACGGATCGAGGAGGAGGGCCGGGTGGTGACCGGGCAGGGCGCCGACCCGGACGTGATCACAGCAAGCGTCAAGGCATATCTCAATGCCCTCAACCGCATCGAATACATGAAACGCAATCCTGCTGATCAATCCCCACAGGGGATGTGCAGGTGACAGAGGAGTAGTAATGAAACGCCCCATGACTATAGCGGAAAAGATCCTCGCGGCCCACGCAGGGCGTGACGCCGTCGAGCCCGGGGATCTGGTCGAGGTCTCCGTGGACTTCGCCCTCGGAAACGATATCACGGCCCCCATCGCCATCCGTATCTTTCGGGAGGCCGGCATCGAACGGGTCTTCGACCCGGAGCGCATTGCCCTCGTGGCTGATCATTTCTGCCCGAACAAGGACATCAAAAGCGCTGAACAGGCCAAGATTCTTCGGGATTTCGCACGGGAACAGGGCATCTCCCACCACTATGACGGCGGAGAGGCCGGAGTTGAACACGTCCTCCTGCCGGAAAAGGGTCTGGTCCTTCCTGGAGACGTGGTCATCGGCGCGGACAGTCACACCTGTACCTACGGCGCCCTCGGGACGTTCGCGACCGGAGTGGGGAGCACGGATCTGGCAGCCACGATGATCACCGGCAAGACCTGGTTCAAGGTCCCGGAATCCTTGAAACTCATCTACACAGGCGCCCTTCGGCCCTGGGTCACGGGCAAGGATCTCATTCTCCACACCATCGGGGACTTGGGAGTGGACGGGGCGCTTTACCAGGCCATGGAGTTCACGGGGCCTGTTGTCGACTCCCTTCCTATGTCAGACCGATTCTCCATGGCGAACATGGCCATAGAGGCCGGAGGCAAGGTCGGTCTATTCAACCCTGACGGGGAGACTGAGCGTTACGTCACCGGCCGCGCGGTCCGGACCTACACCGCCTATCGAAGCGACGCAGACGCCATCTACGCAAGGACCGTGACCTACGACTGCACTGCTATTGAACCCGTGGTGGCATTTCCCCATCTCCCGGAAAACACACGCCCTGTCCGCGAGGCACGGGATGTGAAAATCGACCAGGCCGTCATAGGTTCCTGCACCAACGGCCGGATCGAAGACCTGGAACTCGCTGCCCGGGTGCTTGCCGGTCGTCATGTGGCCAAGGGTGTGCGGTGCATCGTTCTTCCCACGACCCCGCGCGTCTATGGGGAGGCCCTTGATCGCGGCCTCATCAAGATCTTTCTCGAGGCAGGGGCCGTCATTGGTCCTCCCACCTGCGGACCGTGTCTTGGAGGGCACATGGGGATCCTTGCCAAAGGCGAGCGGGCGATCGCGACCACCAACCGGAACTTCGTCGGTCGCATGGGCCATCCGGAAAGCGAGGTCTATCTCTCCAATCCTGCGGTTGCGGCGGCGAGCGCAGTCCTCGGACGCATCGCACACCCAGCGGAGGTCGTATCATGAAACTTCAGGGAAGAGTCTGGAAATTCGGGGAAAATATCGACACCGACGTCATCATTCCGGCCCGTTATCTCAACACGTCGGATCCGACCGAGCTTGCCAGGCACTGCATGGAGGACGCGGATCCGGAATTTTCAAAAAAGGTCCGGCCTGGAGACGTCATTGTCGCAGGCAAAAACTTCGGCTGCGGCTCATCCCGCGAACATGCCCCCATAGCCCTCAAGGCAGCAGGGGTCGCCTGCGTCATCGCCCCCACCTTCGCCCGGATTTTTTACCGTAATGCCTTCAACATGGGGCTTCCCATCCTTGAATCCCCAGAGGCCGCCCAAGCGATCCAGGAAGGGGACGAGGTCGAGATAAACGCCGACACGGGAGAGATACGGGACATCTCTACGGGTGAGGTCTATCGGGCCAAGCCCATTCCTGCCTTCATGCAGACCCTCATCGCCGACGGGGGTCTCATCCCGCATATCCTCAAGTCACGATCTGAAAAATAAAAAAACCTTTTGCAACTTTAATCCCAAATCACCACCACACAGCCGACCGGAATAAATTCCAACACCTTATAATTACAGAGTCTTTGCTGACAACTGACAACTGAAAACTGGCAACTGACAAGGAGAAGACCATGAAACACTACCAGATCGCTGTCATCCCCGGAGACGGCACCGGCCCGGAGGTCGTGGCCGAGGGGGTCAAGGTCCTGACGGCCGCGAGCGAAAGGTTCGGATTCGGACTCGATCTCACATGGTACGACTACGGCGGGGACCGTTATCTGAAGACCGGTGAGGTCCTTCCGGAAGGCGCAGCCGAGGACCTTAAGCGCTACCACGCCATCTTGCTCGGGGCCATCGGACACCCCGACGTCAAACCCGGCATCCTCGAGAAGGGGATCCTCCTAAACCTGCGTTTCGCACTCGACCAGTACATAAATCTCCGCCCCGTGGTCCTCTATCCAGGCGTGGACACCCCACTCAAGGACAAGGGACCCAATGAGATCGACTTTGTCGTTGTACGTGAGAACACGGAAGGCCTTTACGCAGGGGCCGGCGGCATTCTCAAGAAGGGAACGCCGGACGAGGTCGCGGTTCAGGAGTCCATCAACACGAGAAAGGGTGTGGAACGTTGCATCCGTTTTGCCTTTGACTACTGCCGCAAACGGGACAAGAAGAAAAAGCTCACTCTCTGCGGAAAGACCAATGTCCTCACCTTTGCCTTCGACCTCTGGGAGCGGACCTTTTACGAGGTTGCCAAGGAATATCCCGACATCGCAACCGATTACGCCCACGTGGACGCGACCTGCATGTGGATGTTGAAGAACCCGGAATGGTTCGACGTGATCGTGACCGACAATATGTTCGGAGACATCATCACGGACCTCGGCGCCATGATCCAGGGCGGCATGGGGATAGCCGCAGGCGGGAACATCAACCCCCAAGGGGTCTCCATGTTCGAACCCATCGGAGGCTCGGCCCCCAAGTACACGGGCAAGAATGTCATCAACCCCTTGGCAGCCATCTGCTCCGTCCAGTTGATGCTCGATCACCTAGGTGAGGAGGCGGCCGCCAAGGCCGTAGAGGATGCAGTCAAGCTCGTCGTCTCCAAACATCTGAAAAGTCTCTCCGCCGGAAAGATGGGCTACGGAACCCGCGAGGTGGGAGACCTCGTTGCAGGTTACGTGAAGGGATAGGTGACTCGAAATGCCTCGTTCATACAGCGTCGCAGTGGCAGGCGCCACAGGAGCAGTGGGCCAGACCATGCGTCAGGTCCTCGAGGAGCGCTCGTTTCCCGTTCGGGAGATACGTTTCCTCGCCTCCGAGAGGTCCGTCGGGAAGGAGCTCCCCTTCAAGGGAGAGATGATACCTGTCCGGAAACTGGACCACGATTCCTTCTCCGGGGTCGATATCGCCCTTTTTTCCGCCGGTGGAGACAGAAGCCTCACCTTCGCCCCCTCAGCGGCCAAGGCAGGGGCAGTCGTCATCGACAACTCGAGCGCCTGGCGTATGGATCCCCAGGTCCCGCTCGTGGTTCCCGAGGTAAATCCCCATGCCATCGCCGATTACAGGACCAAGGGCATCATCGCAAATCCCAACTGCTCCACCATCCAGATGGTCGTGGCACTGAAACCCCTTCACGACTTCGCCCGGATCACCCGCATCGTGGTCTCCACCTATCAAGCGGTCTCAGGAACCGGCCAGAAGGCCATCACCGAGCTGGAAGGGCAGGTAAAGGCGTGGGCGTCCGGCGCCCCCATGGACGTACAGGTCTATCCCCATCAGATCGCCTTCAACTGCCTTCCACACATCGACTCCTTCCTCGAGAACGGCTACACGAAGGAAGAGATGAAGATGGTGAACGAGACCAGGAAGATCATGGATGCCCCGGAGATCCGGGTGGTGGCCACGACCGTCCGTGTCCCGGTCTTCTACGGCCACTCCGAGTCCGTGAACGTGGAATTCGAACGGCCCATCTCGCCTGAGAAGGCGCGGGAACTCCTAAAAAGGGCGCCGGGCGTCAAGATAGTGGATGACCCCGGTAAAAACGTCTATCCCATGGCCATAGAGGCCGCCGGGCAGGATCTCACCTTCGTCGGGAGGATCAGGAAGGATCTCTCCTGTGAAAACGGGCTCGCCCTTTGGATCGTCGCGGACAACATCCGCAAGGGCGCGGCTACGAACGCCGTCCAGATCGCGGAGATCCTTGCGGAAAAGTACCTGTAACATTGAAAAATGGTCCTTGCCCGATGGCAAGGCGCGAGCAGGCAAGAAAGCAAAGCATACTCCTCAAAAAGCCCGAGATGCCCTGCC
>DIFG01000055.1:0-7948 GCA_002419025.1 Deltaproteobacteria bacterium UBA5754
TCTGTGCTCTCTGTGGTGAGATATAAATCAAATCGGTTGCGTTTATCACATTGAGGGGGAATAAACATGGAGGTTCGTCCCATGGAACACAAAAAGGTCCTTGTAATCGGTTCAGGAGGACGTGAGCACGCCCTCTGTTGGAAGTTGGCCATGAGTCCCCGTGTCTCCCGTGTTTATTGCGCTCCGGGTAACGCAGGGATCGCCAGGCACGCACACCTCGTTCCCATAGCGGCCACGGACATATCAAGGCTCATGGACTGGGCACGGGCCGAGGAGGTGGACCTCACTGTCGTGGGACCTGAGGCCCCCCTTGCTGCGGGCATCGTAGATGAATTCCGCACAGCAGGTCTAAGGATATTCGGCCCTACCAAAGCTGCGGCAGAGCTGGAGGCCAGCAAGGTCTTTGCCAAAAATCTCCTTCTCAAGGCCGGGATACCCACGGGCGGATTCCGGGTCGCTGAGGACATGGATGCAGCTCTCGAATGCATCCGGGAAATCGGGATACCCGTGGTCCTCAAGGCCGATGGCCTGGCTGCCGGAAAGGGTGTCATCGTGGCCAAAAGTTATGCAGAGGCCGAGGACGCAGCCCGTCTCATCCTCGAGACAAAGTCGTTTGGCGATGCAGGCAGACGCCTCGTTATCGAGGAATATCTGGATGGCGAGGAGGCATCCTTCATGGCCATCACCGACGGTCGGACCGTCCTTCCTCTTGCCACATCCCAGGATCACAAGGCCGTCTTCGATGGAGACAGGGGGCCGAACACCGGCGGCATGGGGGCCTACTCGCCCGCGCCTGTGGTGACGGCAAGGCTCTTCGAGGAGGTCTTGGAGACCATCATAAAACCGACCGTCTCGGCCATGGAAGGCGAAGGCAGGCCCTATCAAGGGGTGCTCTATGCCGGGCTCATGATCAAGGAAGGAAGGGCCAAGGTCCTCGAGTACAACTGCCGGTTCGGGGATCCGGAGGCCCAGCCCATCCTCATGCGCATGAAAGGAGACCTGGCGAAGGTCCTGGATGACGCAGTGGACGGTCGCCTCCACGAGGTCGCCTTGGACTGGGACCCCAGGCCCGCTGTTTGTGTTGTCCTCGCCTCCGGGGGATATCCTGGCGCCTACGAAACAGGGAAGGTGATCCGCGGCCTCGACGAAACGGAAGGTGCGGAGGACGTCATGGTCTTTCACGCCGGGACCTCCCGTGCCGACGGCCATCTGGTCACGGCAGGCGGACGCGTCCTTGGGGTCACGGCCATGGGAAACACCATTCAAGAGGCCATTGAGCGTGCATACAAGGCAACGGAAAGGATCTCATGGGAGGGCATGCACTTTCGAAGGGACATCGGGAGAAAGGCCATCGGCCGGGATCTGTCCTCCGCACGTCCTGACACCGGCCCCTGTGTAGGGATACTCATGGGGAGCCCGAGTGATCGTGAGATCATGCAAGAGACAAAAAAGATTCTCGAAAAATTCCATGTCCCATGCGAGATGATCGTGGCCTCCGCCCATCGTTCCCCTGAACTTGCCATGACCTATGCCAGAACCGCCAGGTCCCGCGGAATCCGTGTCATCATAGCAGGCGCCGGCATGGCGGCCCATCTCGCAGGTGCCATCGCCGCCCATTCCACCCTTCCAGTCATCGGGGTCCCTGTGGCAAGCTCTCCCTTAAACGGCATGGACGCCCTCCTTTCCACGGTCCAAATGCCCCCAGGGATTCCAGTCGCGACCATGGCCATAGGCAAGGCAGGGGCCAAAAACGCGGCCATGTTCGCCATCCAGATCCTCGCCCTCACAGACCCTGCGCTCGCCCAAAGGATCGACGAATTCCGCCGGTCCCAGGCCCAGGAAATCGAAAGGATGAATCAGGAAGGACATGAGGACTGATCCCGGGGTGAAAAAAGCCGCCGAATTCCTGCACGCGGGCGGCGTCGTGGCCTTTCCCACCGAGACGAGCTACGGGCTTGCGGCCTCCATCCGCTCCCTGTCCGCCCTCGAGAGGATCTTCCGCATGAAGAGACGGCCCAAGGAAAAACCCCTTCTTGTCCTTGTCTCCGGAATACCGGATCTCATGGGCCTCACAGGGGAGATTCCGGAAGAAGCGATCCCTCTCATGGATAGCCTCTGGCCCGGTCCCCTCACCATCCTCTTTTCTGCCCTTTCGGATCTGCCCTGGCCCCTTACCGGATCCACAGGCAGGATCGGGGTGCGCGTCTCCTCCCACCCTTTGGCCCAGGCACTCGTTGCAGCGACAGGATCCCCCATAACGGCCACGAGCGCCAATCTTTCTGGACTCGCCCCAGCGTGTGACCCGAAGGAGATCCGTCGCCAGTTCGCTGAGGATCCCCCGGATGCGATCCTCGACGGAGGCAGGACCGCCGGAGGCCCTCCGTCCACCATCGTTGATGTCACAACGAGCCCCGTTCATATCGTCCGGGAAGGGGCCATTTCGGAAGGGACGATCCGGCGGTTGATCAGGGAAAGAGAAACCTCCGCGCCCTGACGTTCAGAACGAGCCCGAGCCCCATGCAGGCCGTCAGGACGGAAGACCCCCCGTAACTGATGAACGGGAATGGAATGCCCACCACGGGCATGAGTCCCGTCACCATGCAGGTATTAATGAAGACCTGCCAGAAGATCATGGCAGCGGATCCGAAGACGAGAAACGTCCCGAACCGTTCCCGGGTGGATGCGGCGATGGAGACACATCGCCAGAGCAGGACGGCAAAGAGGATGACGAGGATCACTGCGCCGACAAACCCCCATTCCTCGGCCCAGATGGAGAAGGCGAAGTCCGTGTGCACCTCGGGGAGAAAATCGAGGTGGGCCTGGGTTCCCTTACCATAACCCTTGCCGAAGACCTGTCCTGAGCCCACCGCGATCTTGGACTGGATGACGTGATATCCAGAACCAAGGGGGTCGTTTTCCGGATTGAGAAAGATCTCTATGCGCCGACGTTGATACGGTTTCAGAAACTTCCAAACAAGGGGCAGCCCTCCCACACACACGCACGCGATGGTCACGACGGTCGTCCAACGAATCGTGGCGAGGAGGATCATGGAGCCGGCGATGGCGATGAGCAGGAGGGATGTGCCCAGATCGGGCTGGAGATTGATGAGTATCACCGGGGGGAACAGGAGGGCCGCCAGCCTCAGGAGATCCCGAAAGGCGTAGGACTCCTTCCGGTCGAGGGCGATGATCCGGGCGACGAGAATGACGATCGCAAGTTTTGCGAACTCAGAGGGCTGGAGGTTAAAAAAACCAAGGGGCAGCCATCTCTGGGAGCCTCCGACCGTCTTCCCCACGACAAGGACGAGGACAAGGAGGGCCAGGACCAGGGAATATATGTGTACGGCGTAACGGAGGAGGACCCGATAGTCGAAAAGGATCATCACGGCCATGAGAACGAGACCGGCCGAATACCATTGGAGCTGTTTCCACTGGAAGGGGTATCCGGTTGCAATGCTCGCACTGTTAAGATTGATGAAGCCCAGCCCCATGATGAGAAGGAGGGACAGAAGAAGCCACCAATCCACGTGCTGAATAATACGCTTGTCAGGCATGACCGCCACCGCCCATGCAGGAAGCGGATCTTTCCACAGATGGAACAGGGGCCGGGGACTGGATCTGGAACCAGCGCTCAAAGACCTTAAGCGCGACTGGGGCTGCGGCGGATCCACCATGACCGCCATGTTCCACAAGGACAGCCACCGCAAGCTGAGGATCATCCACGGGTGCGTACGCAACAAACCAGGCGTGATCCCGAAACTGCCACGCCATTTTTTCGTCCTGACGGCGGATGGCCTGCTTGACCACCTGGGCCGTGCCCGTCTTTCCGGCCACGGTCGCGTTTGGGAGTCTGCAGGCCTTGCCTGTCCCTCTGGGATCTTCGACCACCCCTTGAAGGGCCGAGGCCACAAGGGACAGATTTTTTTTCGAGACACCTACGGTCCCCTGGACCTCGGGCGAGGAGGATTGGATGGGACGTCCCCCGGGCTCGACGAGCTTGCCAAGCACATGAGGCCTGTAAAGGATGCCGCCGTTTCCGACCGCTGCGATGAGACGGGCCATCTGGATGGGGGTCACGACGGTATAGCCCTGACCGATTGCTATGCTCAACGTCTCGCCTTCGTACCATTTTTCCTTGAGATGTTCCTTTTTCCAGGCCGTTGAGGCTATGAGCCCGCCTTTCTCACCGGGGAGATCAATGCCGGTCGGGCTCCCCAATCCGAAGGCATGGGCATACCGGGCTATCCTGTCCACCCCGAGCCTGAGGCCGAGCTGGTAAAAATAGACGTCACACGACTCCACGAGTGCCTTATGAAGATCGACCGTCCCATGTCCGTTGTGGTTCCAGCACCGATATGACCTGTTTCCGAACCTGAATGAGCTGGAACAATACGTGGAACTGTGTTCATCGACGAGTTTTTCCTCGAGTCCTGCCGCAGCCATCACGATCTTGAAGGTAGAACCCGGCGCGAAACCACCCTGCAGGGCGCGGTTGTAAAGGGGCTTGAAAAGGGGATCGTTCAAGGCCTTCCATTCCTCTGTAGTTATTCCATTCGAGAGGACGGCCGGGTCAAACCCCGGGGTGCTGACAAGGGCGCGGACCGCTCCGGACCGTGGATCAAGGGCAACGACTGCCCCCACTTTACCTGCAAGGGCATCCTCGGCGGCCTTTTGGAGATCGATATCTATGGTGAGGTGGAGATCGTTTCCCCGTAGCGGGGATTCCTCTCGGAGAAACTTCATGTAACGACCCTTGGCGTCCACCTCTACCCACCTTCTGCCAGCTCTTCCGGCGAGATCCTCGTTCCACCGGAGTTCCGCGCCGTTCTTGCCGACCAGATCCCCGGCGTACGCATTGGCATAGCGTCCGGCCTCAAGGTCCTCTCCAGTCACCTCACCCAGATAGCCCACAAGATGGGGGGCGACCGCCCCCTCGGGGTAATATCGGCCCGGCACCACATCCACTGCAATTCCAGGCAGGGTGTGAAGCCGCGCCTCCACACGGGAAAGGGTCTCCCAATCCACGTCCCGCTTAAGGATCACGGGCATGTAAGAGGGCTGCCTCATGCCCTGAACGAGACGGGCGCGCAGGTCTGACTCCGTAACATCGAGAAGGACGACGAGTTCCCTGATCAATCCTTCAATGTCTTTTGCTTCCTCCCGAAGAAGACAGATGTCAAAGCACGGCCTTGTCCCGGCCATGAGTCTTCCCTTTCTGTCCACAATGTCTCCCCTCGGAGGAATGAGGCGGACCGTGCGAAGCCGGTTTTTTTCAGATTTTGCCGCCAAATCCTCCCCTTTGATGATCTGGAGATATCCTATTCGGCTCAGAAGGATGACAAAAGCGGCCAAAAGAAACGCGGTTGCCACAAGGCATCGCCCCTTGTTGGTTTCCTGTTCCTCTTGGGTAAAGAGGGTCTTTTTTGAGACAAAAAAATGGTTTTTCCGCGAGATCATGCATCCTCCCGCACGGACCTGAAGACCGATGCATCCAGATGGTCGAGGAGAAAGAAAATGATCGGACACAAAAGTGCGTCAAGCCCTGCCTGGAGGATGCCCCAGGGCCAGACGAAATCCGGGACCCCGCTTGCCGTCATGATAAAGACGATCATGGCGGAAGCCACAAAAAAGACGAGCAGCATCCACTGCCATAACATGCCGAGCATGACGTTCCTCACGACATATCGGACGATGACATAACCGACTATCACATGGGATACGATGATCCATGCAGGGAGGACGGTAAATGCGCAGGCGAGGACACCTAGGGCGAGGACCGGAGAAATGCCCTGCAAAAAGGTCACGCGCGCTCCGTACCAGACGACAAGGGCGGCAATTCCCTGAAATCTGAGGGTGCCATACTCAAAAAGGCCTCCCCATGTGGTCTCCACGAGCAGAAGTATCACTCCGATGATAAGAAAGGTTGCGGATTTTCTCATGGCGCATGTTCATACTTAGAGTCAAGAGCCACCTCCACCAGGACATACTCCAGGAGTTCGACACGTACATGTGGGGTCACTGTAATCTCCATGAAAAGATCCGATTCCGACGGAGGCCTTACGGCCGAGACAGTCCCAATGGGAAGGCCTTTGGGAAAGACACCGTCCGTCCCAGAAGTGACGATCTCATCCCCTAGGACCACGTCGGAGCCCTTTTCCACGTAGTTAAGGACGCACGATTCCTTGCCGGCTCCCTTGAGGATTCCAGGGACGCGGGTCCTCTGGACGAGGGCGGCGATCCCGCTTGCCGGATCAGTCAGGAGCATGACCTTGCTGAAAAAAAGAGAGGTCTCCACAACCTGTCCTGCAACGCCTTCTCCGGCCCTCACAACAGACCCGGATCCTACACCGTCGCGTCGTCCCCTGTCGATGGTGACGGAATCGACCCATGGAACGAGATCTTTGCCTACGATGTTCGCCCCGAGAAGAGGACGGTCAGCCTGCTTCTTCAGATCGAGAAGTCTCAGGAGGTCGGGATATATGGAACGATATTCCCGGTATTGGATAAGCTCCGTCTTCAGACGCGCAATTTCCCTCTGAAGATGCGCGTTTTCCTCCCTGACGTGGTGAAGTTCGGCATAATCACGCCAGACTCCCACGACGGCCCCGGCTGGTAACGAAAAAAAACGCTGGAGAGACCCGGCTGCATCGAGAAAAAAGGTTTCAAAGGAGATGCCCAAGAGGCCACGGCCGACGGTTAGGGCGACAAGTATCCCCATGACCGCGACACAGGAGACGATCGCAAGGATCGTACCAGGACGTTTACGATACTTTCCCGGTTTCGTGGGCACGGAAAGGATGAGGTAAACGGACGAAAGACAACACCGTCAGTTGATCATGATTTCCCGAAGGATATTAAGGTTGTCCAGGACCTTCCCGGAACCGAGGACGACGGAAGAAAGGGGATCCTCGGCAATGAGTATGGGAAGACCCGTCTCCTCACGAAGGAGCTTATCCAGATTCTTGAGAAGGGCCCCGCCACCAGTAAGCACGATCCCCCGGTCCACGATGTCGGCGGAAAGCTCCGGAGGTGTCTCCTCAAGGGCGTTTCTCACCACCTCTACGATGTTGTCGATCTGTTCCGATATGGCATCTCTGACCTCGGCTGCATTGATGACGATGGTCTTAGGAACGCCGGAGACCAGATCCCGGCCCTTGATCTCCATCTCTTCGAAGGGTGGCTCGGGGAGGACGTTTCCGATCTGGATCTTTATGTTCTCGGCTGAATGCTCGCCGATAAGGAGATTAAACCTCCTCTTTATGTGCTGGAGGATCGCCTCGTCCATCCTGTCCCCGGCCACTCGGATTGAAGCGCTGTAGACGATACCGGCAAGAGAGATGACAGCGACCTCTGTCGTCCCGCCGCCGATGTCAACAACCATGTTAGCCGTGGGTTCCGTGATGGGAAGGCCCGCTCCGATGGCGGCCGCCATGGGCTCCTCAATGAGGTAAACCTCTCTAGCGCCAGCGGATTCAGCCGATTCAATTACAGCGCGCTTTTCCACCTGGGTGATGCCCGATGGGACACTTATGATGATCCGTGGCCGGACGAGGGTCCGCCGGTTGTGCACCTTGCGGATAAAATAGCGGAGCATGGATTCGGCGATCTCGAAATCGGCTATGACGCCTTCCTTCATGGGCCGTATGGCGACAATATTGCCAGGGGTTTTTCCCAGCATGGATTTTGCCTCTTTTCCAACGGCAAGGACCCGTGCGGAACGGGCGTCCTTTTTGACCGCAACTACCGAAGGCTCCCGAAGGACGATCCCCTTCCCTTTCACAAAAACAAGGGTATTCGCCGTTCCGAGGTCGATTGAAAGATCATTGGAGAGCCAACCGAGTATGAAATCAAGGATCATAACGTCTCTGCTCGCATAAAATTTGGAGGGAGCCTCGGAAAATGGTCCTTTCGCCCGATGGCTGTGTTGCTCGTCGGTCAAAAATGCTCA
>DIFG01000055.1:7978-12548 GCA_002419025.1 Deltaproteobacteria bacterium UBA5754
AAATTCCTCATTTTTCGAGGCTCCCTAAAGATTTTTGAGGTGTAACTTCAGAACCGAATTCGATCCGGCACTCTACCAAAGGGGCATGCCACTGACAAGAAAGACAGGAATCCTTGACGTCCTTCCCGCATCTCAACTAATCTATATCCATCATGGATTACGAGATTGATCTCCTGGACGAAGAAGTCCCTCTTTCCGAGGAATCAAACAACCCCAACGAATCCTCGGTTTCGTCGGAAAACCTCCCGGCCATTCGAGGACATGAAGTCGAAACGGTCGTCCCGCAGGATAACGAACTTCTCCATCGTTATTTCTCGGAGATCAGCCGCCATCCCCTCCTCTCCCGTGAGGAGGAAGAGCGACTGACACGGGAATATCACAAGACACGGGATCCTGAGGCTGCTTCTCAAATCGTCCTTGCAAATCTCAGGCTCGTAGTGAAGATCGCCCTCGATTTCCAGAGATTCTGGACGAGAAATTTTCTCGATCTCGTCCAGGAGGGAAACATCGGACTCATGCAGGCGGTCAGGAAATTCGACCCTTACAGGGGCGTGAAATTTTCCTATTATGCATCGTTTTGGATACGGGCCTACATCTTGAAATTCATCATGGACAACTGGAGGCTCGTCAAGATCGGGACGACCCAGGCACAGAGAAAGCTTTTTTACAACCTCCAGAGAGAAAAGAACCGGCTCCTCGCCCTCGGTTATGAGCCCGTGCCCAAACTCATCTCCGAACGCATGAACGTGTCTGAAAAAGACGTCATAGACATGGAGACCCGAATGGGGTCTCATGAATTTTCCCTGGATTCACCCGTTTCGTCAGAGGGTGAAGACACGCATCTCGATTTCCTGCCCAGCACGAATGAGGATGTGGAGACCCAGGTCATCGATCGCCAGATCCACGACCGGTTGGCCGGCGAACTGGACACATTCGCCCGGGGGCTCACAGGGAAACAAAAGATCATCTTCGAGCGACGGCTCCTTGCCGAAGAACCGGCGACACTCCAGGAACTCGGCAAAGAATTCGGCATCTCCCGAGAGCGCGTTCGTCAGATCGAGGCGAAACTCAAATCCCTCCTGAGCGAGTTTCTCAGGCAAAAGATGCCCGATCTCGCGTCCAACCCGAAAGGGACCGGAGAGGAAGCCTGATTCATGAGATTCTACAGGGGCCTTGTCCTTGCCCTCGCAACCCTCTTGGCACCCTGTCTTTCAGGCCAGACCATCGGCTCCACTCCTTTCGCCCAGGCAGAAGAAGCTCGGTATCCTGCCTATTCCTTCTATCTTCAGGCGGTCCTCGAACGGGCAGCGGGCCGCATAGAATCTGCCCGCGACCTCCTGGAGCAGGCCCTTGCCCATGCCCCCGACGAGCCTTTCCTTCTCCTCGAACTCGCCCATGTATCCTTACAGCTCAAGGACATAGAGGGAGCGAAAAGATGGGCCGAAATGGCCCTCGCCAGGGATCCGGATAACTACAAGGTCAAGATCTCGCTCGCCCGGATCCATGCTGCAATGGGAAACGTCCCGGAGGCCCGTCTCATGCTGGACGAGGTCCTCTCCAAGGATCCCCAAAACAGGAACGCCCTTTTCTGGGCCGGCACCATCGCCGCCCAGGCACATGACATCCCCAGGGCCATCGAGCTCCTGGAAAGGACGAAAACCACGGATGGCGACGGCCCGTTCATGACCTTCTATTATCTTGGACTCCTATACCGGGACCAGGGAAACTACGAAAAGGCCATCTCCAACCTCACACAGGCCATCGAACTCCATCCGGGATTCGACGCCGCATGGCGAGACCTGGCCGACACGTACAACCAAAAGGGAGACACGGAAGGCGCCATCAGGACCCTTCGCTCCTTCGTCGAAAAGGAACCGTGGAACCTGAAGGCGCGGGACCTGCTCATCCGCTTCCTCATGGAGAAACGAAAGATATCCGAGGGCAGAGACGAACTCCTCGCCCTTCGGGAAATGGGGATCCGGGACGTGGAGCTCGATCTCCAAATCGCTCGCATAGGGCTGGAAATGCGGGAATTCGATGAGACTATCGCCTTTCTCCAATCCCTTTCGGCCCAGTATCCTGATGACGACCGAATCTATCTTCTCATGGCCATAGCCCTTGAAGGAAAGGGCGATCTCGAAGGAGCCCTCACCATCCTGGAAAAGGTAAAGGGACCCCGTTTCGCTGACGATTTGGCAATACACAAGGCGGATATACTCCTTGACCTCGGCAGGAAGCAAGAGGCCTCACAGGTCCTCGATAAAGCACTTCTCTACACGTCGGACAAAATCGGTCTCACCATTCGAATTGCCGAGCTCTATTTAAAGTCGGGGCATACGTCAGAGGCCAGGCGGGTCCTTCAGGAGGCGAATGCCATCCATCCCGATGATACGAGGATCCTCTATTCCCTCGTCATGCTCCACGACAAGGAGGGGGCACGGGACGAGGCCCTCACACTTGCCCAACGGATCCTCGCCCTGGACGGAAAACACCCGGGCGCACTCAACTATATCGGCTACACCTATGCTGAAATGGGCATACGTCTCGACGAGGCTGAGTCCCTTGTGAGAAAGGCACTGGAAAGCCTTCCGGATGACGGTTTTATTGTGGACAGCCTCGGATGGGTGCTTTTCAAAAAAGGACGCTACGACGAAGCGATCCAACACCTTGAAAGGGCGAGGGAACTCGCCGGCGGGGACCCGACTATATCGGAACACCTTGGGGACGCCTATTATAAAGTGGGACGGCTCGACGAGGCTGTCGAGGCCTACCAGGAGGCCCTGGATCTCCTTACCGGGGAATCGATAGAAGATGCCGAGCGGATAAAGCAGAAGATGCGGGATGTCCAGGACGAACTGACCGATCCGGACGAGGCTTACTGGTAACAAGTAACAAGATCTCCCGTCCCCTACTGGCGGGTGCGGGACAACTCGGAGATATGGGTAGGAAGACGGATCGTCACTGTCGTTCCTTTTCCGAGAGAACTCTCTATCCCAATCTCACCCTTGTGTTCATGGACGATCTGTTGAACATAGGGAAGGCCGAGCCCGGTTTCCCCGTGTTCAGAGCGATAAAAGGGCTCGAAGATATGCTCCATCACGATAGGTGGGATCCCCGGTCCGTCGTCCTTTACCCTGACCATAATCCCGTCCTTACAGAGCTTGGTTTCTATCTCCACTGTTGACCCGTACCCGCACGCCTCGATGGCATTTCTCACCACGTGGAGGAGGGCTGCCTTGATGAGATGGGGATTTCCCTGAAAGAACAGGGACGCAGGGGAACGATTGTACAGGATGACGATGCCCTTGGCGTCCGCCTCCGGCTGTATGATACCCACCACGTCGTCAACGATGGAATTCAGCTCCTGAGGTCCGAAATGGGCATCCTCTGTCCTTCTCACCTCTTCGAACTCCTGGACAAGGCCTTCGAGATGTTGGGCCTGCTGAAATATCTTTTCCATTATGTCATGTTCTTCGCCCTTTACAGGCAGATGCTTGAGGGCACGCCGGACAAGACCGCCGATGATGGTGGCGGGATTTCTCAGCTCATGGGCGATTCGAAGAGCCAACTCTCCGCGGGTCCGTTCTGAGACGATCACCTCCATGTCCCGATTGAGCTTCAGGAGTTCCTGACTGGTCCTTTGGAGTCGCGTACGGTCTTGGATCATCCTGTCTGTGATGTCCTTCATCCGGTGGAAAAAAAATGTAATGGTTGCCATGATCAGGAATGTCGCCGTATTAAAAGCCCCGCTCCAGGGCTGAATCTTCATCCACACGTAAGTATGACCCGTGAAATGGAGGACGTACTTGAGCATGTGCCCGAGGGAACGGGAACATGCGAAGGCGAAGAGGGCGGCAAAGAACCAAACAAGGTAATTGGCCAGGACGTTTTCCGGGTGCCGACGGTAAAAATCACGGGCTGAAAGGAGGCACAGGGTCGAAAAAACGATCATCAGAAACGAGCCGATGAAATCAATGGCCCATATGGGATAAAGAGGGAGGTCCATACCTCCTGAGAGGGACATCACCCGGGAAACCTCCCTTTCATTCCCTTGAGGGCGCGGAAAAAGAAAAACAGGGCTGGAAGACTGATCAGGTGATCCATCTTGTAAATGTAGTAAAGCAGGTCGATTGTCGTGTGGATCTCGAGATAAGGGGCGAAATCCGGCTGGGCGATATGAAAATGATCTTTAGGGATCTCGAGTTCCAGCTGATGTCCGGTAAACGCCCATATATTCCATAATGCCAGAAGAACGGCGCCGAGCGAAAAGTATCTCCAGGAACGGTCACGGGCCAGGGGAGACCTGAGAATTCGGACCGCTATACCACCCATGGAGACAGCAAAGACGATGTGGGCGACCTGATGGATGATGAGCCCCTCCCCCCCTCCATGGGACTGGATAGCGTGGACATGTTCCGGCATGAGGACAAAACCTGCGAACGCGATGAAAAGGGCAAGACAACGGAAAAGTGGAGAGAAAAACGGTTTTTTCACAGAATTTTTATGCAACTTATCTATAAAGCCTGAATCCGTGGGCTGACGACCGGGGTATTTGTTCCATGCGGCAAAT
>DIFG01000002.1 GCA_002419025.1 Deltaproteobacteria bacterium UBA5754
TCCACACAAAATGACGAAGAACCTCCTTTTTCGGCATCCTTTTGTTATGTACATTATATGGATCATGAAAGACGAAAAAAACCAGCTGCCATCGGCCTTGGCCTCGGCCGAAAAGGGGTCCTTCTTCCCGGTTTATGTCTTTCTCGGCGAACGCCCTCTCACCGCTCCCCACGTACGAAAGCTCCTTTCCTTTCTCCTGCCTGAAGGAGAACGGGATGCGAATCTCCATGTCTTCGCAGGCGAAACCATGCGGACGGAGGACATCCTCGATGCCCTCCACACCCGCTCCCTTTTTGCCGGAAGGAAGGTCATCCGCATCCAGGATCTGCCTTTGCCACACAAGGCCGCGCCTTCCGAGAAGGCCTGGTCAAAGGTGTTGAGCGCCCTGGATGCGGGAGACAATGACAAGGCCAGAGGCGAGGCCGCCAGCATCCTGGGCCGCCTCGGTGTCGATCCAGGGGATGTGAAAGGCCTAACGGAGGCATCCGCAAAAAAACTCCTCGCATGGCCGCCCCGCGAGCCCCTCACGCGCATCCTCTCCCTGCTCGAGGGGATGGACCCCCTGCCCGAAAGGCCTTCGGGCCGTGACTCCCAGGCCCTGCAGGATTCTCTCATAACATGGCTCTCCCGAAACCCGGACCCGGCGGATGCCGTACTCATCATCGAGGTGGAATCAATGGAGAGGAAAGGCCGTTTTTTTGCCGCTCTCTCGAAACACGGCCCTATCATGGACGCAACCCCTCGCACCGGGGACAAAAAGGCGACAAAGGAATCTGCGGCCTGTTTCGTCCGGGAACGTTGCGCTGAACGCGGCAAAAAGATCATTCCCCGGGCCGTGGATCTCCTCCTCGATCTCGTCGGCGACACGGATCGCGTCGCCCTTTCCGCAGAGGTGGAAAAGCTTCTTGCCCACGCGGGCAAAAGTCCGACCATCGAAGTCTCCGATGTGGGAGCGCTCTCCTTGCGACACCGCGACGAGGAGGTCTTTGCCCTCACTGAGGCTGTGGGAAGGCAGGACCTCTCCGCAGCCTTCTCATCACTTTCCCGCCTCCTTGACCAGGGCATACACCCCCTGGCCCTCTTTCAGGCCTTGTCCGTCTTTCTGAGAAGGCTCCTCCTCTTTCGATCCTTTCTTGAAGGGACCCCGGACGCATGCCCGAAGACGCCCTCATATGCCGACTTCACGCGTGAGGTCCTGCCAAGTTTCACGTCCTTTCTTGGATCCTCCCCTCACCCCGCCGTATCCGGCCTCCATCCCTACGCCCTTTACAAGGTCCTGGAATACTCGGGTAAATTTTCGACCGCCCGGCTCCTCACGTTGATGAACCGCCTCCCGTCCGTGGACCTGGAACTGAAGGGGGGGGCATCGTCAGCCAGGCTCGTGTTGGAAAAATTCATCATGGAAAGTATCATGTCTCCGTGACCTTCCTGCACGCAAACGAAAGAAAAGAAGATCCTCCTTGGACAGAGACAAGGCGAATCGCCAGGTTTCTATTTGAAGGCTCCATGCTCAAAAGGACGTGGCGCACGGGATACGCCTTCCTCGGCCAGGGCCGGGAGTCCGTCGCAGCACACAGCTTCGGCGTCATCCTCATAGCCCTCATGCTCGCACGTCTCGTCCCTGCTGCCGACAGGGAGCGCCTTCTCCTCCTGTGCGCCCTTCATGACCTCCCAGAGGCAAGGACCGGAGACGCGAACGCTGTCCACAAACGCTACGTCACCATCCATGAAGAAAAGGCCGTGGAGGATCTTACCAATGGGCTTCCGGGCGGGGACGAACTGGCCGGTCTCCTGCGTGAGTACCGGGACAAAGAGAGCTTGGAGGCGATCCTTGCTCACGACGCCGACCAGCTCGACATGATCCTTTCCCTCAAGGAACACGTGGATCTCGGAAGCGGCGACGCACGTCTCTGGATCCCCAACGTCCTTGGGCGTCTTCGCACAGAGGCCGCCAAAAGGCTCTGCGAGGCCATCCTCGAGGAGCACTGGGCTGGCTGGTGGATGACCGAACTCCTCGGGGAAGACCCTAACGCAAGGGAAAACATCGACCTCGGACCATGACACCACGCGCCCTGCCCTTCGCCGCCATACTCTTCATATCCTCCCTCATGCCGCTCTGCACCCTCGGGTCCCGTGCGGCAGGGGACGAAAACATCCCACCCCCCCTCAAAATCGCCTATACAGGCAACACCATGGGGTTTCTGGAGCCGTGCCCATCCTGAAAGGGCAAGAAAAACGGCGGCATAGCCCGCCGAGCCCGGTGGATCCGGGAAAATGACCTCAAAAAAACCTCACCCTCCCTGCTCCTCGATGCGGGCGAAACATTCTTCCCGACCTGTAACCCTCCGGACGGCCTTCTCATGGCCCGCGCCCTCCTTCTTCTCGACATCTACAAGAACCTTGGATACGACGTCGTGGGCGTGGGCGCAAAGGATCTTTCCGCATCCTGGGAATTCCTCCTGGACGAGGCCCGGAAACGGGGGCTCGTCTTTGTATCCACAAATCTCCTTCACAAAGAAAGGCCGCTCTTTCCCCCCTTTGTGGTCATGGAACGTAGCGGACTATGTATCGGCATAACAGCAGTCACCGCCAAGCGCATGGGGCAGACCTCTCATGACAAAGAGATCAGGGTCGAAGACCCAGAGTCGGCGCTTGCGCCCGTTGTAGAGGAACTCAGAAAAAGGACTGATCTCGTGATCCTCCTCTCCAGTTTGGGTGAGGAAGAGGACGAAAAACTCCTCGCCCGTGTAAAGGGAATCGACATCCTCGTGGGAAGCGGCCCTGGTACGAGACTTCACAGTCCCGGGAAGTTCGAAGGGACGTATCTCTTGCGTCCGAACGAGAAGGGGAAGTCCATAGGGGAGGCGACTGTTCTCTTTGACAGCGATCGGCGCCTGAAGGATGTCCAGGGCCGCCTCGTCCTTTTGACCGAGGACTACCCGGAAGACGAAGAGATCAGAATGAAGGTTGACGCCCTTTACGAAAGATCGAAAGCCGCCTCCGGACAAGAGATACCGGGTGCTGTCCCAGAATAATCCATCTCCCGACTGTTCCCGATGTGGCGCGTGTCTCTCCGTCTGTCCGATCTATCGTGTTACCGGACAGGAACGGATGTCGCCCCGGGGAAAGGTCCATCTCATAAGATCTTCGATCCATGCAGGACAAGCCGAGGTCCTCGAGACCCTTTCGGCATGTCTCCAGTGCGGGGCCTGCGCCACTGTCTGCAGCGCCGGCATCTCCCCGGCTGCCATCGTACGAAAAGCCCGTGCGAACAAGGACTTGCATACCCATCTTCCCTGGTGGGTCAGCGGCCTGACTGGGGAAAAGAGGGTCATCCAGGGCCTCGGCAGGATAGTTTCCGGCATTCCTCACTCACGGGGCATTGCATCCCTGCTCCTCCACGATCACGACATCCCGCGCCTCCTTCCCCTTCTCAGGCAGGAATCCGCAATATCCCGCCTCACCAGAGACGCTCCCCAGCCAGGACGCAACCCGCGCATCGCCCTTTTTGTGGGATGCATCCAGAATTATCTCTTCCCGGAGATAGCGCTTGCGATCTCCGATTGGTTCGGAGGCGGGCTGATCGCCCCGGTTGACCAGACCTGCTGCGGCCTTGCGGCCTGGATCTCCGGCTCCGAGGACCGGGCCCGGGATCTCGCCCGGACGAATCTGGCCGCCTTTCAAAAGGTGCGGCCGGATATTATCGTCACAGGCTGCGCCTCCTGCGCCTCCATACTCAGACATACCTACCCCGATCTCTTTCCCGCATCCACGCAGGAAGGACGGGAGAGCCGGGAAATGGCTGCCATGGTCCGGGAGATGGGGGAACTTGCAGGAGAGCTCGGCGTCATTCCCTCCAGAAAGAGGGGATCCGGAACCGTGACCTACCACGCCCCTTGCCATCAGAGATTTTCACTCAAAAGCGACAAAAAGGTGGAAGAGGTCCTTAAATCCATGCCAGACAGTGAATTCATCCCCATGGAGCCCGGCTGCTGCGGATACGGAGGGCTTTTCGCCACCCGCCACCCGGATCTCTCCCGAAGCGTCTGGGAAGGTCGCCGCAAGGCCTGGCAGAGAACTGGTGCCTCCACCGTGGTCACCACCTGCTCGGGCTGTCTGCTTCAACTTCGTTTGAGAAGCACGGAATGCGAGGAGGCGCCGGAGGTCCTTCACCTCGCGGAGCTGGCCTACAGGCACACGGGCATTGCCATCACTTCCTGTTTCAAGGTTCCCTCCTGATCATGCGATGAAAAAGGTCCAGGACCACTATTTCAAGAAGGCGAAACAGGAAGGCTATCCGGCACGCTCTGTCTACAAACTGAAAGAGGCGCAGGCAGCCCGGGGTTTCCTCAAAAAGGGGGACACAGTCCTCGATCTGGGGGCATACCCTGGCTCATGGTCCAAATACATCCTCGAGGTCATTGGACCTTCCGGACGACTCGTGGCCGTGGACATCACCCCCTTCAGGCCGTTTGCAAAAAACATGGTCGTCATCCAAAAGGACATAACGCAGCTTGCGCCCCAAGACCTCCTTGCAATAGCTCCCAAATTCGACTCTGTGGTAAGCGACATGGCGCCCAAGACCACGGGACACAAGGCCCTCGATCACCTCCGCTCCGTGGCCCTCGCCCACAAGGCCCTCGAACTTGCGCTCGCCGTTGGGGCCGTGAACTGTGCCTTTTTCTGCAAGGTCTTCCAGGGGAGCGATTTCCCAGCCTTTCTCAGCAAGGCCAAGGCCGCCTTTCGCACGGTAAATGTACTGAAACCCAAAAGCTCCCGCTCAGAAAGCGTGGAGATCTTCGTTTTTGGCACAGAAATCAAAAGGAGGATTAGAGGGAGAGGATTAGAGGATTAGAGGATTAAAGGATTGATGGATTCGTAAAAAGTCAAAAATTCCAATTTGGCGTCATTCCAGCGTAGACCGGAATCCAGTATTTTCAATATGTTCTGGATGCAGGATCAAGTCCGGCATGACGAGTCCGGCACTTTTTACAAGGCCATCAAGGATTAAAGGATTAAAGGGGTAGAGGATTAGAGGGGCTGAAAAGTTCCATTCCTGTCAGAGGGTTCTCTCCAGAAGAAGCGATCCTTTTCCAGCCCCGGCCTGACGAAAGCCGAATCTTTCATAAAGCCGCCTGGCGGGGATGTTTCCTTCCCTGACATCGAGAATCGCCCTTCTCGCCCCCTGTCTTTTCCCCCACAAAAGGCACAGGCCGAGAAGGCGCGATGCCACCCCACGGCGGCGCACATCAGGAGAGGTCGTCAGATTGACGACGTAGATCTCGTCTAAAATATGTTGAAAACAGATATAACCAAGGATCTTGCTCGTCCCGGCCGCAACAGTCACCCACACGCGGCTGTGAGAAAAGGCGGAATCCATGGCCCCATTGAAGGCGGAGCTCCCCCAGGGATCTTCGTGGGAGACATCCTCGATGGCAAGGAGTTCGGGGATGTCTGAAAAATGCGCCCGTCGTATGAACATGAGGGGCAAGGACTACTTCTTGGAGAGGATGGCCGATGCCTGGTTGATGCTCTTTCGTCCGTACTCCAGGGCTTCACGCGCCACGTCCGACAGGCCCATCCCTCCCTCCCGGCACTGACAGAGCCGAATGAGCATGGGGAGATTAACACCTGTGACGACCTCCACTGCGCCTTCCCGAAGAAAGGGAAGGGTCATGTTGGCAGGGGTCCCTCCGAACATATCCGTCAGGATGAGGACCCCTGTCCCGTCGTCCACATCCTTGATGGTTCGTGATATTTCCCCCTGAAGGTCCTTAACGTCCCGAGATGGATCAATGGATATGGCACGTATGCGATCCACCTTCCCGACGATGAATTCAGCAGTCTGAAGAAGTTCACGAGCGAGTTCGCCATGGGCGGCGATGACGACTCCTACCATACCGTTAGGTCTCCTTGTCCTTGTCGCGATGGGTCACGATGACGTCACTTCCCTTCACCGCGAGCAGATTTGCCACGTGATCGGCGATTACGACGCTTCTATGACGGCCTCCTGTACAGCCGATCGCGATCACGAGATAGGATTTGCCTTCTGTGCCGTACAGGGGGATGAGATAGGAAAGAAATTGGGAGAAACGATCGAGAAAGGCCTGGGTCTCGGACTTTTCGAGGACGTATTGCCGGATTTGAGGACTTGTTCCGTCAAACGGGCGAAGTCTCGGATCGAAATAGGGATTCGGCAGGAACCGGACGTCGAAAACGAGGCTCGCTTCAGGGGGAACACCGTATTTGAATCCAAAGGAAAGGACATGGAGGACGAGATGGTCCAGGCGTTTTCGGGGCTCGTAGAGAGAAAAGATTTCCTGCCGGAGTTGGTGGACATTCATTGCAGAGGTGTCGAGGACACGGCTCGAACTCTCCTTCAGACACGCAAGGCGCATCCTTTCGAGTCCGATTGCCTCCAGGATGTTTCCTTTCGGCATCAAAGGATGGGGCCGTCTCGTCTGGCTGAATCTCCTGAGGAGGACATCGTCTCCAGCGTCGAGAAAGAGTATCTCCACGTGGTAGCCGTCCTCCTTGATCTGGGTGAAGATGGAATGATACTGATCGAGGAAGGTGGATTCCCGCACGTCCATCACCAAGGCGACCTTGGTTGGCTTATGCGCCGTGCCATCGGTAAAGGAAAGGAATTCGGGAAGGAGGACGATGGGAAGATTGTCCACGCAGAAATAGCCCAGGTCCTCGAATGCCTTTAGCGCCGTGCTCTTGCCAGATCCGGACATCCCGGTAATGACGACGGTCTGGACCATTCGCGGAGTGGATGAAGACGATTCGGTGTTCGGCAGGGCAGGATCAGTCATTGGTCACTGTAAAAAAGCGGCTCTTCGTCATTTCGTGTGGAATTTGATCGGTTTCCAGTGCGCAGTTGCATACCGCCTCGTCATTCCGGCGGAGGCCGGAATCCAGTATAGAACGTGAATTATGAAGCCGTGCGTCTATCTT
>DIFG01000003.1:0-12240 GCA_002419025.1 Deltaproteobacteria bacterium UBA5754
AATAATGTGTTGCACAAACAAAAAAACTACACTTTATTGTCTGATGGGCTCGTAAAAAATGCCGGACTCGTCATGCCTGACTTGATCCGGCATCCAGAACATATTGATAACACTGGATTCCGGCCTCTGCCGGAATGACGATCCTGAAATATCTGTCATTATGCAAGATGCTCATCATGCGTCTTTTCCGTGTCTTTGGCGAAAATGTCATTATAATGATGCCGCTAAAAAATCCGATCTGCTTTGTAAATGGCATCCGCCCCCGGACGCCACCCCTGAAGGGTGGTTGTGACAGTGCAAATCGGCTGATCTGCCGATTAGTGCGCTGTATCCTTAGCCCATTCGGAGTATGCTAAGCATGCATGATACCGCTCAAAAAAAACCGATTATTGCGGCTTTGCTTCAATTTTCCAGTCCAAGCGGCGTACGTTGTAGGGGCGAATGACGATTCGCCCTCCTCATTTTTGGAAAATTTCGCGACTTCCTGCATGCCGGCAGGCAGGGCATCTTGGGCTTTTTGAGCGGCATCACATCCCAGAATTTTTTCAGCGCGATCAGATGTGAAACGTGAATTGACCTATCGGGCCGTCCTGGAGGCATTTTCCGCCAGGCGCCCGGACCAAAAAGTCTGGATCCTAGCCCGCCCCTACGCACCCCGGCTCATCGCCGCCGTTCTAATGAGCCTCGTGATATCTGGGCTCAACGGGGCCATTGCCTGGCTCATCAAACCGGCCATGGACCTCGTCTTTATCGAGCGCAGGCACGAATTTCTCATTTATCTGCCTACCGGCGCCTTCGCCCTCTATGCCCTGCGGGGAGGGGCGGACGCAGTCCAATCCTATCTCATGCAGACAGCGGCCTTCAAGATGGTCCGGGACCTGAGAAACGTCCTTTTCAGCACCATCCTCGATATGCCGGCCTCGGAGATCGCCCGGAGGCGATCCGGCGACTTCGTCTCCCGCATCATCAACGACATCACCATCCTCTCGCGGATCCTCTCCGACAGCTCCAAAACCATACTCGTCCAGGTCCCGTCCATGATAGTGCTTACGGGAGTCGCCATCTACAGGAGATGGGATCTGGCCCTCCTGAGCTTCACGCTTCTTCCCTTCATCGCCCTTATAACCCGATTTCTGAGCAAGTACGCACGAAGAAAACGCCGCGAGGTCCAAGGAATCCTCTCCGTCCTCACCCATCGAATCCAGGAGGCGGTCACCGGCATCAAGGTCGTCAAGATCTTCGGCATGCAGGGTGTCAAGTCCCAGCAGTTTCAGAGGGAAAACCTTATCCACTACAGGAAAAATGCCCGGCTTGTAAGGCTCAAGGAGATGAGCCAGTATGTCTCCGAGATCCTTGCCGGAGTTTCCGTGGCCCTGATCCTCGGCTACGGAGGTCGCCTCGTCATTGCCGGAGAAATCACCTCCGGAGATTTTTTCTCCATCCTCACCGCCATCATCATGGCCTTCACCCCCATGAAAAAGCTTGGGAGCTCCTATACGGCCCTCGTTGAGGCCCTCGGGGTCTTGGACCGGATAGAGGAGTTATTTGCCATTCCCATCGAACCCGCGGATGGAAAACGCGTCCCGAAGCTTGTGGATGGAATCAGATTTGACAAGGTCTCCTTCCACTATCCAGGCCACATCGAGGAAGTGCTCCGCGAGCTCACGTTCACCATCCCTCGTGGACGGATAACCGCGATCGTAGGCCAGAGCGGGGCAGGGAAGAGCACCCTCGCCGATCTCATTCCCCGCTTCCTTGACCCAACCTCTGGCCAAATACTCTGGGACGGCATCTGCCTGTCTGATCTGGATCTTCCAGGACTCCGAAGATCCATCGCGGTCGTGAGCCAGGACATCATCCTCTTCAGCGACACGGTCCGGGAAAACATCGCGGCAGGCCGAACCGAGGCGACCTTTGAGGACATAGAGAGGGCGGCACGCGCGGCCCAGGCCCACGACTTCATCCAAAAACTTCCCGATGGCTATGACACGGTCCTTACAGAACGTGGTCTCAATCTCTCCGGCGGACAGAGGCAGAGGATCGCCATAGCACGGGCCATCCTCAAGGACCCCGAGTTCCTCATCCTTGACGAGGCAACGAGCGCCCTTGACACCGTCTCGGAAAAGGCCGTTCAGGAGGCGCTCTCCCACGCAACGACCAACAGGACGACACTCGTTATTGCACACAGACTTAGCACCATCGTGGAAGCGGACCAGATCGTCGTCATGGACCGGGGACGCATCATCGCCACCGGGACCCATGAAGAACTCCTCGAACAGGATCCCATTTACCGCGAGATGTATGCCACATGGAAAGACAGGGAAGAAACAGGCGTTTTGATCGCATCCTGATCGTCAAACCGAGCGCCATGGGAGACGTGGTCATGGCAAGCATGCTCATCCCGGCCATCAAATCCGCATTCCCTTTCGCCCGTATCTCCTGGCTCGTGGATCCGCCCTATGCAAGCCTGCTCACTCCGAACCCCAGAATCCACGAGGTGATCCCCTGGTCGAAAGGCGAATGGAAAAGACGCGTGAAACACGGAAAGCTCGCACGTCTCGTCCGTGATGTCATCCTTTTCGGAAAAGACCTCCGAGGGCGCGGTTTCGACCTTGCCATCGATGCCCAGGGACTCACAAGAAGCCGATTTCTCGCATGGTTGAGCGGCGCTAACGTGCGAGTTGGGATCTCATCCCACGAACCAGGAGACTTTTTCATGACACATATCGTCCCCCTGGACCGATCCGACACTCGCATCGGGTCCGAATATCGGGAGATCCTCGCCTGCCTTGGAATCCCCTCGAAAAATCCTCGCATGGATCTCCATGTGGATAGCCAGGCCGAGGTACGGACAAAGGAACTCCTTGCGAGACACAATGCATCTGATCGCTTCGCCGTCCTCGCCCCCTTTACGACCCGGCCCCAGAAGCACTGGATAGCCAGTCGTTGGGTCGAGGTGACCCGGGTCCTCGAAGCATGGGGATTTGGATCCGTCATCCTGGGTGGCCCCGGAGATCGGGAAGAGGGAGAAAGAATCAGATTGGAGGCGGGCGGGAGGGTCCTCAACCTCGCCGGAAAGGTGCGACTTGCCGAAAGCGTTGCCATCGTTGCCAAATCCACCCTTGTGATAGGTGTGGATACAGGGCTCACACACATGGGGACGGCCCTTGAAAGACCCACTGTCGCCATCTTTGGTTCCACCTGCCCGTACCTGGACCCTGGCACTCGGCAAACGACCGTCCTCACGGCCCGACTTCCCTGCTCTCCCTGCAGGAGGCGCCCCACATGCAACGGAAGCTACCCCTGCATGGAGGCCGTTACCGTGAGCCATGTCATGTCCGCGGCGCAAGCCTTACTTTTCCGTTAGGGGCAGACAGGCATGCACATCCTCCATATCGAGGCGGGAAGACACCTGTATGGCGGTGCGCTCCAGGTCCTTTATCTCCTTACTGGTCTTTCCAGCTGCGGGATCCGATCCCATCTTGTCGCACCTCGGAAAAGCGCCATTGCCGAGCGGGCTCGTGACGTGGCAGACAAGGTCCACGAGATCCCCATCCATGGGGAACTGGATCCCTTGTTTCCCTTACGCATCCATACCATACTGCGAAGAGACCGGCCGGATCTGGTCCATGTCCACAGCAGAAGGGGCGTGGACCTCTGGGGAGGTTTGGCGGCACGGAGCCTGGGCATCCCGGCCGTTGTCACACGCAGGGTGGATAACCCGGAGGTCCCCATCCTTGCCCGCGCTAAATATGGTCTCTATGAAAGGGTCATCACCATATCCGAAGGGATCCGTCGCGTGGTTCTCGCGGCCGGTGTCCCGACATGGAAGGTTATCTGTGTGAGAAGCGCCCTCGCAGGGGATTGGGGAGGTCCATGTGAACGGAAGTGGTTCCAGGATGCCTTTTCCATTCGGGACGGAGAGCTGGCGATCGGGACCATCGCCCAGTTTATTCCGAGAAAGGGACATCACATACTTCTAAGGGCCGCGAAAAGGATCCTCGAGCACTTTCCGGACACCGTCTTTCTCTTCATGGGAAAAGGTCCTCTTGCAAAGGAAATCAAAGAGGCATCCATGGCCTTGGGGGTCGGAGACCGATTCCGCTTCCTGGGATTCCGGAACGACCTTCCCCGCATCCTTCCCTGCCTTGACCTCGTAGTGCATCCCGCTTTGATGGAGGGGCTCGGCGTCTCTCTCATCCAGGCTGCCGCGTGCGGAGTGCCGATTGTCGCGACCCGTGTGGGCGGGATTCCCGAGATCGTAAGGGACGGAGACAACGGGATCCTCGTGCCGCCGGGAGACTCGCTCGCCCTTGAAGAGGCAGTGATACGCCTGCTCAAAGACAGGTCGGCCAGGGTGCGGCTTGGGCGCCGCGGGCGTCTTCTCGTCGAGAAGGAATTCGGTCTCGACCATATGGTCGAGGGGAATCTCCAGGTCTATCGGGAGATCCTCGAGACAAGCGGAGGGAAAATCTGTTGATGCCACTGGAAAAACCCGATTCTCGCGGCGTTACGCTGCATCCTTCGTCCATGCAGCGTACGCCACGCCTCATACCACTGATCTGATCGCCTTTCTGCCTGCGGCCGGTCCTTTCAGCGGATTTCCTTCATCATGGAATCGAGGATACCCCAGACCTCGCGGTTGAGCTCCTCCTTGGACCGCTTTCTTCCGTTTGAGTCCATTGTCGGAACGGGGTGAGCGACCCTCACATGAATGGGTCCGGGCATGGCAAATATCCCGCCTTTGGGAAGTACTTTCCAGCTCCCGATGATCGCCACCGGAACTACGGGGCATCCGGCCTTTATGGCCACCACCATGGCGCCCGATTTGAAAGGACCGAGGCGGCCATGCGAACTTCTTGTGCCCTCGGGGAAAACAGCGACAGATGTCCCGGAAGAGATCCTGCTTGCAGCCTCCTGAAGACTTTTGAGGGCCTCACGGCCTCCGGACCTGTCAACGGGTATGTAGCCCGTCTTGCGCATGGCAAGCCCTAAGAGGGGTATCCGGAAGAGCTCCTTCTTGACAAGAAAACGGAACTGAATAGGAATTGCGCGATAAAGAACCGGGATATCCAGTTGGCTTGCGTGATTGCACGCAAAGACCACAGGGAGATCCCGGGGGATATTCTCCTTCCCCTCAACGGTGAGGCGGGCTCCTGCAGCCTTAAGGACGATGGCGGCCCATATCCGCCCAATACGATGGGCAAAATCCCCTGATCCCGTGAGCACAGATGCAATAATGGCTATCGGGGCAAGCAGACAGAACGAAACAGTGGAAATGAAGGGAAATGCCAGCCTGCGCATGTATCACATGTACCTCATCACATATTGGCGCTCAAGGGAATTAAAGGGAATTGGGAAAAGGATCCCTTGACACAGAAGTCGTTATCCGAGTAAAAAAACATGTTCCATACAATGAAAAAAAGAGAGGGTTACATGTACGCGATCATTAAGACCGGTGGCAAACAATATCCCGTCTCGGTCGGAGACATCTTGAAGGTTGAAAAGCTGGAGGCATCCGAGGGAGACGAAATCACCCTTGACGATGTCCTCCTTGTGTCCTCCCCTGATTCCATCGTGATCGGTTCGCCTCAAGTCCCCAACGCCTCAGTCCGGGCAAGGATCCTTGGTCACGGAAAGGCGGACAAGGTCGTCATCATGAAAAAGAAACGTCGAACCGGCTACAAGGTGAAAAGGGGACATCGTCAACCCTATACCACCATCGAGATCCAGGAAGTAATCGCATAGGAGGTCAATGGATCATGGCACATAAAAAGGCAGGCGGCAGTTCAAGAAATGGAAGGGACAGTGTCGGACAAAGGCTTGGAGTCAAGCGTTTTGGCGGCCAAGCCGTCCTTGCTGGCAACATACTTGTCAGACAACACGGGACCCAATTTCACCCTGGACGAAATTGCGGCATGGGAAGAGATTATACCCTTTTTTCCCTTATCGACGGAACCGTGCGATTCGAGACGAACAAAGCGAGAAAGATCGTCAGCGTCTATCCTGCATAATAAATCCCCCTTTCCCTTCATGAGGCCACGATCCGGAAAATAACACCCGTCCATGGGGTTGGAAAATGGAATAGAAAAAGGCTGTGAAGTTGGACTTCACAGCCTTTTTTCTTGTGAAAGAATCTCTGCTTCTACAGATTAAAGTCCAAAGATCTTCATGAGCTCTGGAAGCAGGGGGTTTGCATACAGGGCGATAAGGGCGATAACGAGGGCGTAAATGGTGAGCGACTCGATGAGGGCGAGACCGATGAACATGGTAACGGTCAGCTTACCGGCAAGCTCGGGGTTACGCGCAGTTCCCTCAAGGCAGCCCCGCGCACAATGACCCATGCCGACACCGCAACCAGATGCGGCGATTCCGACTGCAAGGCCGGCGGCGAGAAGTGAGGCAGCCATCAACATGCCCACATGACCACCCTTTTCCACATCGCCGTCAGCAGCCATTGCAAGACCGGCGCATCCGACGACCATGACCAAAGACAAAACCGAGACAAGAGACCACTTCTTCACTTTTTGTTCCCTCCTGAGGATATGGATTTTGGCCTTCTTCGCGAGATTTAGTGTCCGCTCGACATCGCCTCAACCGAATAGACAATGGAAAGCATCATAAAAATGAACGCCTGGATGAGACACACGAGCACTCCGAGAAACATAATGGGAAGAGGGGCGAGATAAGGGCCGGCAAGCATGAGGAGAAGCCCGAGAAGGATCTCCTTGGAAACCATGTTCCCAAAAAGTCGTATGGACAAAGAAAGGATCCTCCCGATATGGCTGAAGATCTCAATGGGGAACATGACAGGGGCCATGGCCGGCACCGGACCCATGAAATGCTTGAAATACTTGATGCCGTGAAACCGAATCCCGAGGGCGTGATACGTAAAGATGGAGATGGCGGTACAGCCGAGGGTGATATTGAGATTGGCCGTAGGCGACATGAAGCCGGGAATCAGCCCTAAATAGTTCGCTATAAGGATGTACAGGGCGAAGGTCGCGATCATGGGAAAGATGATCCGCGTCTTAGTGCGGTCATGGGTCTGCTCGGTGATGAAGTCTTCAAGGCCGCCCACGAAGGCCTCCATCACGTTTTGAACGCCGCGAGGGATCATCTCCATTCGGGAAGTGGCCATCTTTGCAAGCACGATGCAAATAAGCATGGCAAGGAAACTGTACTGCATGTGAGGGGCCAGGATCTTTGCCAGGACCGTCTCCCCGCCATGCGCTGGAAGCCCTAAAGCATCGAGGAGAAGACTCAAAAACAAAAGTGGATGTTCCATGCCTACACAACCTCCTTCGTGCGTGCCCGGTTCACGAGGACCGTGGCCACGAGGATATAGAAATTGACAACGGAAACAGAAAGCCCGATAAACAGACCGACCGGCGAGACGTATTCGTGAAGGACGAGCAGAGAGGCGGTAACAGCAAGAGTAACAACCCCCAATCGCACAGCTAGGCCGCCATAGTAAGCGAATATGGTCCTCATGCGGACAACTCGCCAACAGTCACGCTCAAGTCCAATGCAGTTCACAGTCGCAACCACCGCGCCCACAAAAATCCCACAGGCCATGCGGGGAGAGGCAACAAGCAGTGCACCGAAAACGAGAATGGACGTCAGGAAAAGATTTGCGGCACGAAAGGTCCGCATAAAGGTTTCATTGAGATCCCCCCTAAGTACCTCGCGGATCACGCCTTTCCTCCTTTTTCCCCTTTTCCTTCTCCCTCAAACCTCTTGGTGAGCAGAAGAAAATTCTTGACCCCGCCTCCAAGTCCAAAAAGAAAACATATGATCGTGAGCCAAGGATACGTCTTCTTTTCAAAAAGCCATGTATCGAGATAATAGCCTGCAATAACGCCCGCAAACACGGAGAATACCACTGACAGGGCGATGGTTGTGGCTGTGCTCAGATTTCGAAACAGAAATGCGAGCTCTTCCTTTATATTTCCCATGCCCTGGTTACGACAGCAGCACACACTGCCGGTTTTTGGGCCAGCCCTGTGTTTGAACTCCTATTTTAGGAAAAGTGAATATCCAT
Organism: Deltaproteobacteria bacterium UBA5754; assembly: GCA_002419025.1. Classification (GTDB taxonomy): domain Bacteria; phylum Desulfobacterota; class Dissulfuribacteria; order Dissulfuribacterales; family UBA5754; genus UBA5754. The sequence continues at coordinate 8,045 of DIFG01000003.1, forward strand.
TCAGTTTGAGTGTGATTACCATAGCCATCCCGGTCTGTCAATTGTCTGAATCCGTGAGCCGACTACCGGGGTTTTGGAATTATTTATTTAATAAGTGTCCGAAAAACCCCCTCGGCGACATCGAGAGTGCCCTCAATGAAATCCTGTGTGTGGGCAAGGGAAACGAAAGCGGCCTCAAACTGGGACGGAGCAAGCGCAACCCCTTCTTCCAGCATCAGCCGGTAAAACCTCGCATACTGTTCTGTATCCGATTGCAGGGCCTCCTGAAAATTCGTGACAGGACCCGTGCGGCCGAAAAAACACGTCATCATGGACCCAACCCGTTGAATCCGACAGGAAATACCTGTTTGTGCGGCACATTCCGACAGACCCTCCTCCAGCATTCGGGCGCGATCCTCCAGAGTTTCGTAAATGCCGGGCCGAGAAAGCACGGAAAGCGTGGCAAGACCTGCTGCTGTGGCAAGGGGATTTCCGGATAGTGTTCCCGCTTGATAAATAGGTCCAACCGGGGCGATCTGCTCCATGATCTCACGCCTTCCTCCATAAGCCCCGACAGGCAGGCCTCCCCCGATGATCTTGCCAAGGCAGGTCAGGTCAGGCATGACATCGAAACGTGCCTGTGCTCCCCCAAGGCCGAGACGGAAACCCGTTATCACCTCGTCGAAGATGAGAAGTATCCCCCTTTCCCGGGTGAGACTGCGAAGGAGGGCCAGAAATCCATCTATCGGGCGTACGACTCCCATATTCGCAGGGACAGGCTCGACGATCACAGCGGCTATATCGTCCCCTTGCCGGTCGATGATCTCCCGCAGGGACTGTGGATCATTGAAGGGAACGGCGATCGTCAGGGACGCGATCTCCTCGGGGACACCGGGGCTGCCGGGTATGCCAAGGGTGGCGACCCCGGATCCCGCCTTGACGAGAAAGGAATCGGCATGTCCATGATAGCACCCGTCGAACTTGAGGATCTTTTTGCGGCCTGTATATCCTCGGGCGAGGCGAATGGCACTCATCGTGGCCTCGGTCCCGGAATTGACGAGCCTTACCTGTTCCATGGATGGCACGCATTCACAAATCATCCTGGCGAGTTCGACCTCCCGCCATGTGGGAGCGCCGAAACTCGTCCCGCCATCGAGCGCCGCATTCACTGCTGCCGTGACCTCGGGATGGGCATGGCCCAGGATCATGGGGCCCCAGGAGCAGACGTAATCGATGTAACCTTTTCCATCCACATCGAATATGAACGGCCCGTCGGCCCTGTCCATGAAGACCGGATCGCAGCCCACTGAGCGACACGCACGGACCGGACTGTTGACGCCACCTGGGATCACAGCGCAGGCCTCGCGAAAATACGCGGATGAGAGGGTATTTTTGTGCACAAAAGACTCCTTATAGTACTATGCAGGATATTATCAATAAACTACTCCATGTACCCAGACACTTTCAACGCCATCAGCCCCATCGATCCGGCCTCGCAGATCTCGAGGAGAAATCCCATGGCAACCATGACCTTTTTTGGTGCAGCCGGAACAGTCACCGGCTCATGTCACCTCCTGAGTTCAGGAGATGAAAGATATCTCCTCGACTGCGGGCAGTTTCAGGGCCCCTGGGAGATCGAAAAACTTAATTATGATCCTTTACCCCCAGTGGATCAAGGTATTTCAGGGCTCATTCTCAGCCATGGCCACCTGGACCACTGCGGGCGCATCCCTGTGCTCACGCGAAACGGATTCACAGGCTCCATCTATTGCACCCCTCCAACTCGTGATATCGCACGCCTGATTCTCCTCGACTCGGCCCACGTTCAAAAGGAGGAATACGACTGGAAGAGGCGCAGGCTCACCCGGTCCGGGATAGAAGTCGCCTCCCCCCTCTATACGACCGAAGACGCCTATTACTGTCTGGATCGTTTCGATCGAACGATTCGTTATGGAGAAACCATCAGGCTGTCGCAAAAAATGGACCTGACCTTCCATGCCTCGAATGCGGGCCACATACTTGGAGCCGCCCAGATCACCATTGACTATCCTGGAGAGAACGGCAAGAAAAGACGGCTCCTGTTCACTGGAGACATCGGAGACGGGGGACGCCCCGTGGTTCCAGATCCCGACAGGCCGGAAAGACCCGTAGATGTGCTCCTGATGGAGGCGACTTACGGAGACCGGGAACACCGCTCATACGAGGCGTCCGTACGCGAATTCGAAGAGACGATCCTCGAGACGATCAGAAAAAAGGGGACCGTTCTCATCCCGTCCTACGCACTGGAGCGCACCCAGGAAGTCCTCTTCCACCTCAAAAAGATGCATGAAAAGGGCATCATGACGAGCGATGTACCCGTATTCCTGAATAGTCCCCTCGCCATCGACATAACCCGCCTCTATCACCGGCATTGCTCCTTCTGCCGGAAGTCCCTCGCCGGCGTGATGAAGCGGGGAGGCTCTCCGTTTGTGTTCCCTGGCCTGCATCTTACGGAAACCGTCGAGGAATCCCAGGCCATTCACCACGTTCCCGACCCCAAAATCATCATTGCCGGTAGCGGCATGATGACCGGCGGACGGATCAAACACCACCTCAAACACCATCTCTGGCGCGATACAACCAGCCTCGTGATCGTCGGATACCAGGCCCAGGGGACCCTTGGCAGGAAGATCGTCGATGGAGCGGACACGGTCAGGATCTTCGGGGAGACGGTGGCTGTACGGGCACGGATCCACACGATCAACGGATTTTCCGCGCACGCGGGCCGGAGATCCCTCGTGGAGTTTGCGCGCCAGGCAGACCCGGAGCTTGTGATCCTTGTCCACGGCGAGCAAAAGGCCCTGTCGGGCCTTGCGGCTGCGATAGAAAAAGAGATCCCACGGGCCCGCATCCTAGTCCCGAAACTCGGAGATAAAGTCAGGATTTAGAGATCGGAGCGCAGGATCCGCAGATAACGAAGCTTTCCGATCTTCAGGACGATCGGGGAGGCGGAAAGGACGAGACTTTCCGATGTGATCTTGACGCCGTCCGCGGAGATGGCGCCCTGGGAAATGAGCCGATGGACCTCTGAGGAACTCTTAGCCATCCCGGCATCCTTCAGGAAACGAGGGAGATAGATCTCCTCCTGGCCGACCGGGATTTGGACCTCGCGGATGTCCTGGGGGATCTCGTGGCGGCCGAACTGGGCAGCGAAATGCTCCTTTGCCTGCAGGGCGGATTCGGTTCCGTGATATCTGGCCACGAGTTCACACGCGAGATCGGCCTTGACATCCCGCGGGTGAAGCCTGCCCGAAGAGACTCCTTCCCTGAGTTCCGCAATCCTGTTCAGGGAAAGGTCACTTAGAAGTTCGTAATAACGGAACATGAGATCGTCTGATATGGACATGATCTTTCCGAACATCTCATCGGGAGGATCGGATATGCCCACATAGTTACCGAGGGACTTGCTCATCTTCTGAACGCCGTCAAGCCCTTCGAGAAGGGGCATGGTGATGACGACCTGGGGTTCCTGTCCGTATTCCCGTTGGAGATCACGCCCCACGAGGAGATTGAAGGTCTGGTCCGTGCCACCAAGCTCCACGTCCGCCCGTAGAGCGACGGAATCATACCCCTGTATGAGGGGATAGATGAACTCGTGGATGCCAATGGGCCTCTGGGAATGGAAACGTTTTTTGAAATCGTCCCGCTCGAGGATCCTGGCAACCGTGTATTTGGCGCAGAGGCGGATCATGTCGATGGATCGCATGTCTTTCATCCAGCGGCTGTTGAACACGATCTCGGTCCTTGACGGGTCGAGGATTCGAAAGATCTGATCCTTGTATGTCCGGGCGTTCTCGAGGACCTGTTCTTCCGTCAAGGGTGGGCGTGTATCCGTTTTCCCGGTGGGATCCCCGATGAGCCCTGTGAAATCACCGATAAGGAAAAGGACCTGATGGCCGAGGTCCTGAAAGTGCTTCATCTTCTGGATGAGAACGGTATGGCCGAGATGTAGATCCGGGGCCGTGGGATCAAAGCCAGCCTTTATGCGAAGCGGTCTTTCCTCCTTCATGGACCTTTCGAGCTTGATGCGGAGCTCTTTCGGATCGATGATCTCGACTGCCCCGCGCCTGATGATCTCTATCGACTTCTCGAGGTCCTTTTCCATATGTTCCCCCTTCACATTCCTCCTGATCCATCTAAGGAACCTCGAAAAATGATGGTCTCGTAAAAAGTCCCAG
>DIFG01000003.1:12300-15878 GCA_002419025.1 Deltaproteobacteria bacterium UBA5754
CGACTTTTTACGAAACCATCAAAAATGGTCCTCATTTTTCAAGGTTCACTTGTAATCCCCTATTTCGCGTAATCAACGGCCCTGACCTCCCGAATGACTGTCACCTTGATCTGTCCTGGGTAGCTGAGCTCGCTCTCGATCTTCTTGACGGCGTCCCGGCAGATGATGGCAGCCTCCTCATCCGAGACCTTTTCGCTCTGGACCATTATGCGTACCTCCCTGCCGGCTTGAATGGCAAAGGATTTCTGGACCCCTGGAAGGGATGTTGTAACCGCCTCCAGATCCGCCAGACGCTTGACGTAGGACTCGAGGAGCTCCCTGCGCGCTCCGGGGCGCGCTCCGGACAGGGCGTCCGCCGCCTGCACGAGCACAGCAAGAACGCTTTCAGGCTTGATATCCTCGTGATGGGCGGCTATCGCGTGCACTATATCGGGATGTTCTCCAAATTTCTTTGCGATGTCCGCACCTATGAGGGCGTGAGGGCCTTCCACCTCGTGATCCACCGCCTTCCCGATATCATGAAGAAGACCGGCCCGCTTCGCCTTTTTGACGCTTATTTTCAACTCAGATGCCATGACCCCGCACAAAAAGGCTACCTCCAGGGAATGCTGCAGGATATTCTGTGAATAACTCGTGCGGTATCGCAGCTTTCCCAGGATTTTGATGAGTTCGGGATGCATCCCATGCACTCCGACGTCAAATGCAGCCTGCTCCCCCGCCTCCTTGATGGCGGCATCCACCTCCATCTCCGCCTTTTTCACCATTTCTTCTATGCGGGCAGGATGGATCCGTCCGTCGGAAACAAGACGTTCGAGTGCGATGCGAGCCACCTCCCGGCGGACCGGATTGAATCCTGACAGGATCACGGCCTCTGGTGTGTCATCAATAATCAAATCCATGCCGGTAGCGGCTTCAAGCGCCCGGATGTTTCGTCCCTCCCGTCCTATTATACGTCCCTTCATCTCGTCACTGGGCAAGGCCACGACGGACACGGTCTTCTCAGCGACGTATTCACCTGCATATCGGTTGATGGCAAGGGAAATGATCTCCTTGGCCTTTTTGTCGGCCTCTTCTCTCGTCTCAGCCTCTATCTTTTTGAGAAGCTTACCCGCTTCGAAACGGACTTCTTGCTCCAAACTATTGAGAAGGTACGATTTGGCCTCTTCGGTCGTCATACCGGCGATCCGCTCTAGGGTCGATCGCTGAAGGGAGATGATGCCGGAAAGTTCATGGTCTCTTTCCTGTATTTTTTTCTCTAACTTAGAAAGCTCACGGGAACGCTCGCGTATCTCGAGCTCTTTTTGGCTGAATAGCTCTTCCTTGCGATCGATCTGTTCTTCCTTCTGGAGGAGCCTTTTCTCAAATGCCTGAAGCTCCCCCTTTTGTTCCTTGATCTCCCTTTCCGCCTCACGCTTGAATCTATAACCTTCCTCCTGGCCTTGAAGACGCGCCTCTTGGCGAATCCGATTGGCCTCGGCCTCTGCCTCCCTGCGCATGGACTCGATCTCCTGGCGATGAAGATTCACAAGATCGCGTGCCTTTCTTTGCAGAAGCCAATAGACGACGCCTCCGGACGCAAGCGCAGAGATAAGAATCATGATTATTGTGAAGATTTCCATGGAGCATCTCCTTCGCCCACGGGCCGCGGACCGCGCTGTCTGAGCTTGGAGATGACGAGACCGTTCAAAAAGATGATGTCAAGGATACACCTTGCCATCATCCCTGAATCAGGGGATGAGTTACTTCATATGGAGGGCTGGATCCGCCGACTTCAAGCGCTTTCGACCTCGTTGTCGAATGATCGCCGAGAAACTACCCCGTAAAACCCATAGCGGGCGTTCCCATATCCATTCAGGGTCCATGCAAGATACCTAAAGCACGTCTGACATCTAAGGGGAGTCCTCCACCCCAGATGCATCACCCCGGTCAGCCTTCTGCCATATCACCATATATTCTCATCCGGCCGTGCATCCCAGGCTTAAATACAAGCCTGCGCATCCCACCGCATGGGCATTGCATAAAAGCTCCCCCGCTGTGCCGTGTCGATCCGTCTATTGAACCTGAGGATCTCAGGTGGGAGTCACGTCTGAATCTCCGGGTCAGGGCTGTGATCCCCGTCCACTCAATTCAGATATATGACCCCCTTGTACGGGGTGTTGGCTCAATACACATCAATCGATCACAAACACCGCAGGGGATTTTTTTTTAATATACCATTTTCGCAAAATTCTTCAAAAGCAAACCACAAGAAATGAACCTGAATCCGTGAACCAGCTGTCGGGGGTTAGTTCCTGGCACCTGACTGTAGGCAGATAGGCCAAACAGCCCCTTTCCATGGGAGCGGATCTGGTGCACGGCGCCCTGTTTGCTGACAGGCAGGCCATCCTTGAAAGCCTCACTCCGCAAACAATCAGAACGCCGGATTTTCCGGTTAAATCGAAGTGATGGGTGAACAACTTGCAGAATAAGGCCGAAAAATTTCGTTTAAAAAAATAGACGCAAAAATCAAAAAAGCAACGCAACCTTCATGTATGTATGGATATTTTTGTCTGAAGCAGGACGCTGCCATAGGAGAGAAAAGGAGGTTTTCGAGCTTCCCAAAAGGCGACCATCATCGGCATATCATGCGTACGAATGACACTTATCTCCTGACGTCATCTTCATCGATGACCGAATCGATGTGCGCAATAAGGCCGGCTGCAAGGGATGCATCTCTTTCCTCGATAAAATTCAGCTCCCGCCTGAGCCTCAAGACTTCCTGAGCCATATTCAGGATCATGAGGACCTGAATCCTGTGGGGAGGAAGACCATTACCCTGTTCCATGGCCTCACGAGCCTTAACATGAACATACTCTATGACAGATTCCAGATCATCATTGGGGTTCTCGGTCCGAAGTTCATATGTGTTGCCGAAAAGACTCAGCGTCGCCATGCTACACAAACACCGTTCCCGCAGGAGATACGATCTATATAGTTAGTTGCGAATAAGTTAACCTGAACCCATGAGATATGCCGATTCTTTATGATGTCTTATATTCATTGCAAAATCATTCCACAGGAAAAAGCGGGGCCTTTTCTGCTTCCTCGCGTGGGAGCCCATAATTTTCCGGTTCGACCCCATTGATTTTCTCGATGAGAGAGGTCACTCGCTGCAATATGGATGCACGTTCCGAACGGAATCTTTCAAGTTCCTCTTCGAGCAAGGCTATTCGGTTTTTTTTATCCTCGTTCAAGCGAAGAAGTTCATTCCGGTCATCCCTGACCTTCTGAAAGGCCTCGACAAGTTTAAAAATACGCTCCTCGAGGTTCTGTATTTCCTTATCTTCCATGATCTATGTTCCTTTCCTGATTTTGAGTAATGTGAACCTCGGGAAAAAGATTTTTCAACCACAGGGGAATAAATTGCTCATTTTTGATGGTCTCGTAAAAAGTCGAAAATTCCAATTTGGCGTCATTCCGGCGTTGGCCGGAATCCAGTGTTTTCAATATGTTCTGGATGCCGGATCTAGTCCGGCATGACGAGTCCGGCACTTTTGTCGCGGTAGGGATACCGGTTGCCCGGCACCCCCCCACACAGA
>DIFG01000099.1:0-171 GCA_002419025.1 Deltaproteobacteria bacterium UBA5754
CACAAAATGACGAAGAACCTTATTTAGTGAAGAAATGCATGAGGTGAAATGTACAAATTCTTCTTCTTGTTCCGTCATATATAGCCCTAACAGGTGATTGTTCCCATTTTTGTTCAGTGCCTGGGCCAATCCTCATGATTTTCTCAGAAGGGGGACAGGCCAGGGACGGCC
>DIFG01000099.1:179-9827 GCA_002419025.1 Deltaproteobacteria bacterium UBA5754
GCATTTTTGACCGACGAGCAACACAGTCATCGGACAAAAAGACAATTTTTCAAGGTAGCCTCAATAGATAATCGGCCACTTCGCCTGCCGCGGACAGGGCATCCTCCATGTGGAAGGCAAGGGGAATCGGACCGAACACCCGGACCTTTCCCATCTCCTCGATGGTCCGCGTATTGTCTCTGACGATCTCCGGATCGTCTTCCTTTGTCGGTGCGTTCATGACGACACAGGCAACGGGGATTCCGCGCGTACGCATCGACTCCAGAGACAGCAAGGTGTGATTAAGGGTCCCGAGGCCGCTTCGAGTGACAAGAACGACGGGCAGAACGAGTTCCGCCACGAGGTCGGCAAGGAGAAGGGACCGGGTTAAAGGAACGAGGAGGCCTCCTACTCCTTCGACGAGGAGGACGTCACACCCGATCGCAAGCCGCGCCGTGGCCTCGCGGATTCGGTTCGGGTCCACGCAAACGCCCTCACTCTCCGAGGCGATATGGGGAGAAGCAGGCATACGAAAACAGTAAGGGGACTCATCCGAGCCGGCAGGGGGGACTTCATCCGCCCCCAAGAGCCTGGTGACAAAGGCCAGATCCTCGGAGACGGAATCGGCCCCGGTGCTCACCCACTTCTGAACAGAGACGCAGAGACCGAGACGGGCAAAGGCCACGGCCAGGAGACCGCAGAGAAAGGTCTTTCCCACGCCAGTATCTGTACCTGAAATAAAAAAGACCATGTCCAAGCTCCCCATGTCCATCATTCTCTTGTGAAGGCAGTCTTATTATGGAAATATACTTGGTGCTGCTAAAAAGGCTTGAGATGCATCCATCGCCCTATGGCGTGGCCGATGCCCCAGGATTTGCGAGTCATGTATCCCGGGCCTTTTAAGCGGCATCATAACTTGATTAGTCTCCATAAGAAAGGAAAGGAGTTTCCCATGGGTCAGACCATCAGGCGGCTTCTCGTCGCCAACCGCGGCGTGCCGGCCGTGCGCATCATGCATACCTGCCGTGACCGGATGATCCCCACCACGGCGGTTTACAGCACACCCGACCGCCTCGCCTTACACGTATTCATGGCCGATTCCGCTGTCTCGATAGGAGAGGCCCCGCCGAGCGAGTCCTATCTTAACAGCGAAAAGATGATCGAGGCCGCCCTCTCTACGGGTTCGAACGCCATCCATCCCGGCTGGGGCTTTCTCGCGGAGAACAGCACCTTTGCCCAGATGGTCCAGGACGCCGGCCTCATCTGGATCGGCCCCCCTCCTTCGGTCATCAAGGCCATGGGGGACAAGATCGAGGCAAAAAGGCTCGCCATCAGGGCCAACGTGCCGACCATCCCCGGGATAAGCGGGGTCACCGAGGACAAGCAGATCCTCCGGTGGATGAAGGATGACCACATCGCGTTTCCCATCATGATAAAGGCCGCAGCAGGAGGCGGCGGAAAGGGAATGGTAAAGGTGGAGTCCCGGGAGGAGATACCACAGGCCCTTGCACAGGCGCGCTCCGAGGCGAAGAAGTCCTTCGGAGACGAGACCCTGCTCTGCGAAAAATACATCGAAAGGGGCCGTCACATAGAGGTCCAGGTGGTGGCCGACGAGCACGGAAACGTCATCCACCTCTTCGAGCGTGAGTGCACGCTCCAGCGACGCAACCAGAAGATCATCGAGGAGGCCCCTTCCCCCTCGCTCAACGAAGACCTCCGTAACGAGATCTGTTTCACGGCCGTCCGTCTAATGCGGGAGATCGGATACACGACCGCCGGAACTGTGGAGTTCATATTCGATTCCGCAACGAAAAAATACTACTTCCTCGAGGTGAACACCCGGCTCCAGGTGGAGCACGGTGTGACCGAGCTCATAACCGGGCACGACATCGTTGGGCTCATGCTCGACGCGGCCGAAGGGAAGCCCTTCCCGTTCCGCCAGACCGACATACACCCCAACCGCTGGGCCCTCGAGGCCCGCGTGAATGCAGAGGACCCACGGACCTTCAACCCGTCCTTTGGCACTATCACCCGGCTCCAGGTCCCACAGGGGCCGGGCGTGCGCATCTCGCAGGGTGTCTACGAGGGCGCTCCCATCCCCCCCTACTACGACTCCCTCATCATGCTCATCATGACCGCCGGGGCCGACCGGGACGACGCCATTCGGGCCATGGACAGGACCCTCAGCCGCAACCTCCGCGTCGAGGGCGTAAAGACCCTGACCCCCCTTCTCCTCAGCATCTTCCGCCACGAGGATTTTCGTAAGGGGGAATTCTCCACGCGGTTCATAGAGGAACACATGGACGAACTCGTCTCCCGGTTTCGGGAGAGGGACAGCGAGGACGAGGTCCTCAAGATCGCCAAATACGTGGCCCGCATCTCCGCCCTCGGGCCTCAGGAGTGGATGTGACATGGAAAACACGATTCAGCACCTGGTAAGCCCTGGAATGAGCCCCGGGGAGATCGTCAAAAGGATACGAGACCTGGACGGCATCGCCTTTACGTCCACGGGCATGAGGGACGCTGGCCAGTCCGACTACAAAAACCGCCACCGCATCTTCGATCTGGTCACCCTCGCCCCGTTCTACGAGCGGATGGGGCTCTTCAGCGCTGAGTGTCACGGTGGGGCACGGTGGCACGTGGGCGTCATGAACCGGAGGGAAAGCCCGTTCGAGGAGATCAGGCTCCTTCGGGAACGTATGCCGAGCGTGCTTCTCCAGACCCTGATCCGCGAAACCAACCTGTTCGGCTACCGGCCGTATCCGAAAAACGTCATCGAGTACGTGGTGGCCAATGTGGACATCGACGTCTGGCGGTGCTTCTCTTTCCTGAACGACATACGGAACATGAGGGCTGTTGCAGAGGTGGTGATGAAGCGCGGAAGACTCTTTCAGCCCGCCATTTCCTTCACCCAGGCCGACTGGACGACCAATGACTACTACCTCGGGGTGGTCCGAGAGATCGTAGATCTCTGCGGTGGAGTGGACGAGATCATCCTCTGTATAAAGGACATGGCCGGCGTGGGAAGCCCCGAGCGCATCAGAAGCCTCGTCTCCGCCATCAAGGACGCCTATCCGGACCTCCTCATCCAGTACCACCGACACACGACCGATGGGCTAGCCCTTCCGGCCCTTCTTGCTTCGGCCCAGGCCGGCGCCAAGATCCTGGACCTTGAGGAGGACTCTCTCACCCGGTTCTATGGGCAGGCACCCATTCTCACGGCCCACTCCTATTTCGAGGAGTCGGGCATCAAGGTCCACCTCAATAGAGCCGAGACGGAAAAGGCGGTCCAGAAAGTGCGTGAGTGGATCAACCACTACGAGTGGTGCGAATCCCCGTTCAAGGGCTTCGACCACACGGTCACTCTGCACAAGATGCCTGGCGGGGCCTTCCCAAGCTCCTTCGAACAGGCCCAAAAGGGCGGCTTTCTCCACCGAATGCCTGCAATCCTCCGCGTGATGTCGCTTTTCAACAAGATCGTGAAATACTTCGACGTGACCCCTGGCTCCCAGATCACGTGGGTCACCTGCAGCGGGATCGTCAACAAGTACGCCAAGGAAAAGGGCGAGTCCGGGGCAAAACACATCCTGGACCTCCTCACCAGGTTTGTGGAGGAAAAGGGACAGGATCTGGCGGCCATGGAACCGGCGGAGCAGGAGGAACTCCTCGTGCTCTTCAGAAACGCCCCTGGGGATTTCAAGAACCTCCTTCTCGGCGGATACGGCAAGCTCCCCATGGGCTGGCCGGCCGAATGGGTCTACCGGAGCACCTTCGGAGACGCATGGCAGGAAAGGATGGCCGAGCGAAAGGAGCTCTCCCCCCTCGACACCCTTCAGGATGACGACCTCAGCCGGATCAGGAAGGACCTCGATGATCACATCGGTCGATGCGCCAGCGAGGAGGAGTTCATCCTCTACCTCATGCATCCGAAGGACGCCCTCAGCATGATCGAGTTCCGCGAGGAGTTCGGGGAAACCCCTCTGGTCCTTCCTACGAACGTCTGGCGGGAAGGTCTGAAAAGACCAGGGGACAAGGTGGAGTTCGAGCTATGGGGAAAGCCCTACTGCATCGAGCTTGTCTCTGTCGGGGCTGAATACGAGGGCGAAATCCACGTGGTCATGCGCGTGAACAACAAGACAAGGGTCTATACCATCGCCACCCCGAGGGCGAAAAAGGTCGAAGTCCGCCTGGCAAAAGGTCCTCACCAGATAGGAGCACCCATCAGCGGAAACGTCTGGCGGATCGGGAACCCGGCCAGAGGCGCTCTGAAACCGGGCGATATCGTCCACAAGGGCGAGGAGATAGCAAACCTTGAGGCCATGAAGATGGAAAACGCCATCTTGGCCCCGTTCGATGCACAGATCGCCGAGATCGCCGTCAAACTGAACGCAACGGTCCAGGAAAAGCAGCTTCTCTTTGTTCTGAAACCCCTGTCATGACCGAACAAGGGCACGGCACTCCGCGCCCCACTCCACATCCCGCAGGGGATGCCGGAGCGGAAAGATCCTGCGGTAGTGCCGTTATCCTTGTCCATGGTCTCTGGATGACAGGGATGGAGATGTCCCTGCTTGCCCGAAGGCTCCACGCTGACGGATATTGCCCGGTGAAATTCCGCTATGCGAGTCTGCGCCTTGGACTTTGCGAGGCGGCTGAGGGCCTGGCATCCTTCGCTTCGGGATTCTCGCATTCAGGCATGCTCCATTTCGTAGGCCACAGCTTGGGTGGCCTGGTCATCCTGAAATTGTTCGAGAACTACGAATCCGCCTTGCTTCCTCCCGGCCGCATCGTCCTTCTCGGCACCCCATGCGCCGGATGTCTTGCCGCCGAAAGGCTGGCATCCATCCCCTTTGGGCCACGGATCCTCGGACCTGGCATAGGGGAGCTTCTCTCCGGAAAGAGACCGGTCTGGCAGGGAAAGCGGGAACTGGGGATCATAGCAGGCCGGATACATGTAGGGCTGGGAAGGCTCCTTGGAATCGGGGGAAGGCCCGGTGACGGAACGGTCCTCGTGGAAGAAACCGAACTTTCCGGCGCCACCGACCGGATCACGGTCCCAGCCACCCATACGGGCCTCGTCCTTTCCCGCCGGGCCGCCCGGGAAATCTCTTCATTTCTGAGACACGGGCGTTTCGGCAACGCCTGACCTTTTTATATCTCACCACAAAGAGCACAAAGAACACAGAGAAAACCTCTCTCTCAATATGATACGCGCAACCAATTGATATGATGAAAACGTAAAAACTGTTGACACGCCTCCCTGCAGGAGGCTATATGTGTGGCTTATTCGTTTCAAGGAAAGGGGGGATATCGTTGTCCATAGACGTCGAAGTTTACGACGACAACCTTGAGAAAGCCATCAAGGTCCTCAAGAAAAAGATGCAGCTCGCCGGCGTGCAGAAAGAACTAAAGACCCGTCGTTTTTTCGAAAAGCCGAGCGTCAAGCGGCGGAGAAAGATGCAGGAAGCCGAGCGCCGTCGCCGCAAGGCAAGAAGAAGGATGAGGCGCATTTGACAAATCCCACGGGAGGCACAGCCTGTACTGGCGCCTCCCCTCCCTTTCAACCGTTTTCCCCGCAAATTTAGAAAAGATCCGCTCCGTTGCTGTTTCACATCCGTCATCACGTGTCCTGGAGCAAGGCCCCTTCCATCAGCCGGGAGACGAATACCCTATCCCTTCCGGCGAGATCCTGAATGACACGCGGGCTGTCATAGACCCCTTTGTCACGTGCGGCCTCTCTCGTCATCTCCGCCTGATTCCACCCGATTTCCATGCACAGAAAACCGCCGGGGCGCAACACGGCCGGGGCCTGACGGAGAAGTGCCCGGATAGCATCCATACCATCCCTGCCTCCGTAGAGCGCACATGATGGCTCGTATTTCCCAACTCCCGGATCCAGTTCAAAACCAGCCGTCTCTTCAGCCACGTAAGGAGGGTTGGAGGCAATGCAATGGAACCCGTCATACCCGTCAGGGGCTCTTATGGACAAAAGCCAATCAGACTGAACGAAGTGGATCCTCTCTCCGACCCCGTGGATCTGGGCGTTCTCCCGTGCGATCCTCAGGGCTGCAGAGGAACGGTCCAGGGCCAAGATGCGGGCATTCGGCAGCTCAACCGCAAGGGCAACGGCAATGACTCCGCTTCCGGTCCCGGCATCGATGATCCTCGGGGATCGCCAGCCCTCGGCCCGGCACATGCGCAGGACCTCCTCGACAAGGATTTCTGTCTCGGGCCGGGGAACGAGCGTATCCCGCGTGATACGGAACGTAAGGGACCAAAATTCTTGTTCGCCGATGATATGGGCCACGGATTCCTGTCGCGCGCGCCTGCGAACCATCTCCTGAAAGGCCGACTGGTCAGCGTCGCCGATGACCGGGTCCCGTAAGTGGGAGTGGATCCAGGTCCGATCCCGCCCGAGGAGAGAGGCGAGCAGGACCTCGGCATCGAGCCGGGGCGTCTCGAGATCGGACTCGGCGAGATATCGCGACGCCCAGGACAGGACCTCATATGGGGTCATGAACCGGATGGGCCTGCGAGAGCGAGGGCCTGGTAGTGGGTTCCGAGGGAATCTATGATCTCGTCAAGATCGCCGTCCATGACGCTCTCCAGACGGTAAAGGGTAAGTCCGATGCGATGATCCGTGACCCGGCCCTGGGGGAAGTTGTATGTCCGAATCCTGCCGCTCCGGTCGCCCGTCCCCACCATCCCTCTCCTCTCCTCAGCGATGGAATCATGCTGTTCCTGCCGCTTGAGGTCCAGTATGCGGGCCGCGAGGACCTTCATGGCCTTGGCCTTGTTCTTGTGCTGGGAGCGTTCGTCCTGGCACTGGACCACGATGCCTGTGGGGATGTGCGTGATACGGACGGCGGACTCGGTCTTGTTCACGTGCTGGCCCCCGGCCCCAGAGGAACGATAGACATCAATTCGGAGTTCGGCTGGATCGATCTGGACGTCCACGTCATCGGCCTCGGGCAAGACGGCGACTGTGACTGCTGACGTGTGGATGCGCCCCTGGGTCTCCGTATCCGGAACGCGTTGAACGCGGTGGGTCCCGCTCTCGAACTTGAGACGGCTGTAGACCCGATCGCCTGAGATGAGGGCGATGATCTCCTTGAAGCCCCCTATGCCGGTCGGATGCTCGGACATGATCTCCACCCTCAATCGGTGCCGCTCGGCATAACGTGCGTACATTCGAAAGAGATCGGCAGCGAAAAGGGCTGCCTCGTCGCCTCCCGTTCCGGCCCGAATCTCAAGCAGGACGTTCTTGTCGTCGTTCGGGTCCCGCGGAAGGAGAAGGATCCGTATGCGGTTCTCATTCTCGGCAAGGCGTGCCTCCAGGGCCTCGACCTCTGCCTTGGCCATCTCCCTGATCTGCGGGTCCGCATCCTCCACAAGGGCGCGGCTGTCCTGGAGTTCGGCCAGGATCGCACGATGCTCGCGGTAGGCGCAGACTACAGGTGAGAGGTCCGCATGTTCCTTGGCGAGCCGCTGGTACTCCTGCTGATCCTGAAGGACCTCCGGATCTCCCATCCGGGACTCGAGCGCGAGATATCTTTCCTCGAGCTCCCGAAGCCTTTCAAGCATGGACACGTATTATTTGGAGGCGGTCTTCAAACCGTACTTGCGATGGAATCTCTCTACTCGGCCGGCGGTATCCACGAGTTTCTGCTTTCCGGTAAAGAACGGGTGGCAATTGGAACAGATCTCGACCCGGATTTCTTCCTTGGTCGAGCCCACCTCGAATTCATTTCCGCATGCGCAACGCACCTTTGCCATGTAATACGCTGGATGGATGTTTTCTTTCATGGGTTGCTTTCTCCTTACTTGTTCATTGCCGCGATGAATTCCTCATTATTGATGGTATTTTGCATCTTGTCGAGGAGGAATTCCATGGAATCGATGGGGTTCAGGGGGGAAAGAAGCTTCCTCAGGATCCAGACCTTGTTAAGGATGTCCCGCGGCAAAAGGAGCTCCTCCTTTCTCGTACCCGAATGGTTGATGTCAAAGGCGGGAAAGATCCTTTTGTCAGCGAGTTTGCGGTCCAGATGGATCTCCATGTTTCCCGTCCCCTTGAACTCCTCGAAGATGACCTCGTCCATTCGGCTTCCGGTGTCTACAAGGGCGGTCGCGATGATGGTGAGACTTCCGCCCTCCTCGATGTTCCGCGCGGCGCCGAAGAACCTCTTGGGCCGCTGCAGGGCATTGGCATCCACGCCTCCAGAAAGGATCTTTCCGCTCGGAGGGGCCACTGTGTTGTAGGCCCTGGCAAGGCGGGTGATGCTGTCGAGGAGGATCATCACGTCCCGCTTGTGCTCCACGAGCCGCTTCGCCTTTTCGATCACCATCTCTGCCACCTGGACGTGACGCTGGGCCGGCTCGTCGAAGGTGGAGCTCACGACCTCCCCTCGCACGGAACGCTGCATGTCCGTCACCTCTTCAGGGCGTTCGTCAATGAGCAAGACGATGAGGAAGACCTCGGGATGGTTCGTAGCGACGCTGTTGGCGATGTTCTGGAGAAGCATGGTCTTCCCCGTTTTGGGAGGGGCGACGATAAGGCCACGCTGTCCCTTTCCGATTGGGGCCATGAGGTCCATGATGCGGGCGGAGTAATTGTCCGGCACCGTTTCCAGACGCAACATCTCGTCCGGATACAAGGGAGTAAGATTGTCAAAATTTATCTTTGAGGAGTGTCTATCCGGTCTCTCAAAATTGAGGGTGTGGATCTTCAGAAGGGCGCAGTATTTCTCCCCGTCCTTGGGAGGCCGGACAAGGCCCGTCACAGTGTCCCCGGTATTCAGAGAAAGCCGGCGGATCTGGGAAGGCGATACATAGATGTCGTCCGGACCAGCCAAATAATTATAGTCAGGGCTTCGAAGAAAACCGTAGCCATCGGGCAGAATCTCAAGCACCCCCTCTCCATAGACGGAGCCGTTTCTCTCCGCCTGGGATTTGAGGATGGTGAAGATGAGGTCCTGTCTCCTCAGCCCGCTCGGGCAATCCACATCCAGATCCCGAAGGACCTGATAGAGTTCCGTGATGCCTTTTCTCTTGAGTTCAGTGAGATTGAGAACATTTTCCGGGAGTTCCTCCACGAAGAGGATGTCGTCTTGGAAGTCGCGGTATTCCCTTCTTCTACGTGCCATGCGTGTCCCTGTTCCGAATCGGATGAAACCGAAAGCGGGAAGATATAGTGTAACTGCTTATTTTTATTTGATGGATGACAGTGGACCTATCCGAATGGAAAGGGCCTCCTGATCCTGATGGGCAAAAGATAAATCCGTTATATGGAATGAGTGAAAATGATCAGACCGTACGAGAGGGATTTAACGGGCAGGAACCTCGTACCTCTTGCCACGGCACGGGACACATTAGCCCCGTGCCATGAAG
The DNA here is from genome assembly GCA_002419025.1 of Deltaproteobacteria bacterium UBA5754. Lineage (GTDB taxonomy): Bacteria > Desulfobacterota > Dissulfuribacteria > Dissulfuribacterales > UBA5754 > UBA5754. Next base: position 9,543 of record DIFG01000099.1, read on the forward strand.
ATTGTCAAGCGCATGGAGGAAAGTGGATTCATGAACGAATGCTGCATGGATATTTAAGTAGGCTCTTCGTCATTTCGTGTGGAATTTGATCGGTTTCCAGTGCGCAGTTGCATACCGCCTCGTCATTCCGGCGGAGGCCGGAATCCAGTATAGAACGTGAATTATGAGGCCGTGCGTCTATCTTCCGGCCGGCCGCAGAAACGAAACCCTGTATGTGGGTGTCACATCCGATCTCGTAAAGCGCATATGGGAACACAAGAACAATGTGGTGCCAGGCTTTACCCG
>DIFG01000098.1 GCA_002419025.1 Deltaproteobacteria bacterium UBA5754
TTTTCAATATGTTCTGGATGCCGGATCAAGTCCGGCATGACGAGTCTGGGACTTTTTACGAGACCATCAAAACCTAAAGGATTAGAGGATTAAAGGATTAGAGGGGGTAGGAGGCATGAAAACGCATGCATCCTTCATGTCTCCACGGTCATGGAGGAATGGCTTGTATCCGGCCCTTGTACCCGGATACCCTGGAGAAAAAAGGCGCTGATTTCCTTGGCCGCCGTTGATACGCTGTATTTTTTCTTTCCGGAAAGGACCCAGAAGCGTGACATTTCATCGAGGGCGCCGAAATAGGCGCGCTTGAAGATTCCCGGCAGGATATCGGCCCGGAAGATCTTTTCTTCCTGACCCTGTCGGACTATCTGGGAGATGATATTGAGGTATTCAGCGAACTTTCTGTTGCGATAATCCTTCATGAACTTAGTGCTTTGCCGGATTTCCACCTGAATGACCTCGGCAAGATCCCTGTTTTCCTCCACGAGTTGCAGGTGAAGAAGGGCAAATCGTTCGAGCTTTTCCGCCGGATTCTTGATCTCGGCAAGTTCCTGTTTGATTCGGGCGATGATCTTTCCGATCTCTTCTTCGAAAATCGCAATGAGAATGTCATATTTGTTGTTGAAATAGAGATAGATGGTTCCGTCCGCAACATTCGCTTCCTTGGCGATCTCGGATATGCGAGAATTGAAAAAACCGTTTCTGGCAAAGACCTTGATGGATGCTTGGAGGATTTTTTGATGTTTGTCGGCGATCTTCACGGCATATCTCAAAATGAATGGCAATTCATTCAATGATAGTGACCGTGGAGTCCCTGTCAAGGGTTATAGAGAAAAAATTCCCAATAACTCTTTGAAGGAGGGCCGTCGCCCGATTCATCCCGTTCCGTTGCATCAGCTTTTCTCGCTGATTTCCATAAGATTTCCCTTGATGGTGTCGTTTGAGTCGAGTAATCTTCTTAATTCTGTTCCGTTTGACAAGAAAAGATCACAACGACAACGAGGTGGGGGTTCACAGCGTGTCTTTCAAGGCTGTACGAGGTTTTAAGGACATCCTGCCTGGGGAGGTGCCCAGGTGGATCCATGCAGAAAATACAGCCCGCAGGATCTTTCGGGCATTCGGTTTCCAGGAGATTCGCCCCCCAATACTCGAATACGTCGAGGTCTTTACTCGAGGCATCGGTCAGCATACGGACATCGTGGAAAAGGAGATGTATGTCTTTACGGACAAAAACGGCGAGAATGTCTGTCTGCGTCCAGAGGCGACAGGCGGGGTGTTGCGGGCGGTCATCGAGAACGGCCTTGCCAATGAGTCCCCGATCCTGAGGCTTTTCACCCTTGGACCCATGTTTAGGCATGAAAGACCCCAGAAAGGGAGGCTTCGCCAGTTCCACCAGATGAACGCGGAGGTCATCGGGTCCCATTCTCCCCATGCGGACGCGGAGGTTATCTGGCTTGCATGGGAGATCCTTCGGGCGTGTTCCTCTGCGGAGTTGATTCTTGACATCAATTCTCTCGGATGTCCGGCCTGTCGGCCTCCGTACCGGAGGGCCCTTCAGGACTTTTTGGAGAAGAATGCAGGTGACCTGTGCCAGGACTGTGCAAGACGCAGGTTGACCAACCCACTCCGTGTCCTGGATTGCAAAAATGAGGCTTGCAAGGCCATCGTTGCCTCGGCCCCTCACATGGATACGTACTTGTGTCCTGCGTGCGCCGGACATCACGAAAAGGTTCGCGAGGCCCTCGATTCTATCGGCATCCCAAGCCGGGACAATCCCTCTCTGGTCCGGGGCCTCGACTACTATGTCCGGACAGCGTTCGAGATCTCTTCCCCGGTTTTGGGCTCTCAATCCACGGTTGCCGCAGGCGGTCGCTATGACGGGCTTCTAAAGGCCATGGAGGGACCGGATCTGCCAGGCGTGGGAATGGCCGTGGGCCTTGAGAGGCTTCTCCTCTTGGGTGGGGGGGCGAACGTATCGGCTCTTTCTGCCGGTCCTGACCTTTTTGTGGCCTACCTCGACGACGAGTCCCTCGATACGGTCCTCCCGTGGATCATCGAATGGAGGAGGCGGGGGATATCGGTGCTCCTGCCATACGAGACCGTGGGACTCAAGGCATTCATGAAGCAGGCCGATCGCACGCACGCCCGATTCGTACTCATCATAGGGGAAGAGGAACGCGCCAGGAGAGAGGGGATCCTGAGGGACATGGCGACCCGCGGACAGTCGCCGATTCCTTTCGACTCTGCCGTCGCCACCATTACAACAATTCTCGAGGAAACCACGTGAACATGTATGAATCCATGCATGGCATGAAAAGGACGCACGACTGTGCAAGCCTTACAGAAGGGCATATAGGGCAGGAGGTGGTCCTTATGGGCTGGATCCTTCGGAGGCGGGACCACGGAGGGCTCATTTTTGTGGATCTCCGGGACCGTATGGGGATCACCCAGGTGGTCTTTTCTCCGGAGGCGGCCCCTGCAGCCCACAAAAAGGCCCATGCCTTGAGATCCGAATACGTAATCGCCGTAAGAGGCACGGTCGCCAAAAGGCCGGAGGGTATGGAAAACCCCAAGCTCCTGACGGGTGCGATCGAGATCTCCTGCGCCGAGCTCAGGATCCTCAACTCCTCCCAGCCTCCGCCGTTTCCCCTCGACGAGGAAGGAGAGGTCTCCGAGGCGATCCGTCTGAAATACCGTTACATCGACCTCAGGCGCCCCCGCATGGCTGAGGCCATCCGCATCCGCCACGAGGTCTGTCAGGCCGTGCGGGAACACCTTAACAACCAGGGTTTTTTCGAGATCGAGACACCCATGCTTACCCGGAGCACGCCAGAAGGGGCGCGGGACTATCTCGTGCCGTGCAGGCTCTCGCCCGGTTCGTTTTACGCCCTTCCCCAGTCGCCGCAGCTCTACAAGCAGATCCTCATGATCTCGGGCCTAGAGAAGTACTACCAGATCGTCCGCTGTTTTCGGGACGAAGACCTCCGGGCCGACCGACAGCCCGAGTTCACCCAGATCGACATGGAGCTGTCCTTTGTGGAGGAGGATGATATCATTGCCCTGGTCGAGGGGCTTGTCTCCCATGTTTTTGAAAAGGCCCTCGGGCGGGTTCTTTCCTGTCCCTTTCCCCGCCTGTCCTATGACGAGGCCATGGAACGCTTCGGAACCGACCGGCCCGACATGCGGTTCGGCCTTGAGCTGCGTGACGTTTCAGAGGTGGCGCAAACATGTGCCTTCCAGGTCTTTCGGCACGCCGCCTCCTCCGGTGGCGTGGTGAAGGCCGTGAATGCCAAGGGCATGGGAGATATCTCACGCAAGGAGATTGACGAACTCACGGAACACGCCGCGGCCTTTGGGGCAAAGGGGCTCGCCTGGGTCAAGATCCGGGAGGACGGTTCATGGCAGTCCCCCATAGCCAAGTTTTTCACCCAGGAAGAGATGGAACGGATCGGGGAGCATCTCGAGGCCTCTTCAGGGGACATCCTTTTCTTCGGCGCGGACCAGAAATCAGTGGTTTTGAAGGTGCTCGGGGAGTTGAGACTCGAGCTCGCCAGACGACATGGCCTCATCCTCCGGGACGTCCTCTCCTTCGTCTGGATAGGGGATTTTCCCCTTTTCGAGTATGACGAGGAACTCGGGAGGCTTCAGGCGGTTCATCATCCCTTCACCGCGCCTCGGGAAGAGGATCTCGACCTTCTCGAGACCGAACCCTTTCGTGTTCGCGCCAGGGCCTATGATTTGGTTCTCAACGGGACGGAGATCGGGGGCGGGAGCATCCGTATCCACAGGCCCGATGTCCAGGAGAGGGTCTTTCGCGCCCTTTCGCTGCCGGATGAGGAGGCGCGTGAGAAGTTCGGTTTCCTCATTGAGGCCCTGTCCTACGGTGCCCCTCCCCACGGTGGGATCGCCTTCGGACTTGACCGGCTCGTCATGCTTATGACCGGCAGAGAGACGATCCGGGATGTCATCGCGTTTCCCAAGACCCAGAAGGGACAGTGTCTCCTTACCCAGGCCCCTGCTCCCGTGGCCATGACCCAGCTCGTCGAGCTTTCCCTCAAGCCAGGCTGGGACTGATGGCCTTTTTAGGTCTGCCGATAGGAAGGCGCACGTAACAAACCCCCCGGCCGCCATTCACGTATTCAGGAGGAGCAAAGAGATATGGCAAAATGGAATCCTGAAAGAAGACTGCTTGATCATGTCCCAACACGGCCATGGACCCGCGGAATCGAGGAGGTGGCCAAGCCCAACCTCATGCGGAATATCTTTCCATATGACGAGGTCTGCCGCATCGACTTCGATCACCACTTTCTCGTGCCGTCGCCGTCCGAAGGCATGTATATCACGGATACCACCTTTCGGGACGGGCAACAGGCCCGCCCGCCCTATACGGTGGACCAGATCGTCACGATCTTCGATTTTCTTCACCGGCTCGGGGGGCCAAACGGAATCATCCGCCAGTCCGAGTTCTTTCTTTACACAGACAAGGACAAAAACGCGGTCGAGCGTTGCCGGGAACGCGGTTACGAATTTCCCGAGATCACGGGATGGATACGGGCGAACCGGCAGGATCTCCAGCTCGTGAAGGAGATGGGGATCCCGGAGACGGGGATCCTCACGTCCGTCTCCGACTATCACATCTTTTTGAAACTCGGCAAGACCCGTGGCCAGGCCCTCGAGGACTATCTTTCCATCGTGAAGGCCGCACTCGAATTGGGTATACAACCCCGCTGTCACTTCGAAGACGTGACAAGGGCCGACATCTATGGTTTTTGTATCCCGTTCGCCATCGAACTCATGAAACTTAGGGAGGAGTCAAGGATCGATATCAAGATCCGGCTCTGCGATACCATGGGCTACGGCATCACCTATCCCGGGGCCGCCCTTCCCCGAAGCGTGCCCAAGATTGTTCGTACGTTCATCGAGAAGGGCGGGGTGCCAGGTCACCTTCTCGAATGGCACGGCCACAACGATTTCCACAAGGTCCTCATCAATGCGACAACCGCATGGCTCTTCGGCTGCGGGGCTGTCAACGGCACCCTTCTCGGCTTTGGAGAGAGGACTGGCAACACACCCATCGAGGCCCTGCTCATCGAAAGGATCGCCCTGAGGGGGTCTGACGACGGGATCGATACCCTCGCCATTACAGAAATGGCCGAATATTTTGAGAAAAAACTCGGCTATCACATCCCGCGGAATTATCCCCTCGTAGGCGCGGATTTCAATGCAACGAGCGCGGGCATCCATGCCGACGGCCTTCTCAAGAACGAAGAGATCTACAACATCTTTGACACAAACAAGATTCTTGGCCGACCCGTATCTGTCATTGTATCCGACAAGTCCGGGACCGCTGGGATCGCCCATTGGGTGAACGCCCACCTGGGGCTTAAGGGAGCAAATGCCATTGACAAACGTCATCCGGGCATCGTGCGCATTTACAAGAAGGTCATGGCCCAATATGAAGAGGGTCGTGTGACCTCCATGTCCCAGGACGAGATGCTCACCTTCGCCCGCAAGTATCTCCCCGAATATTTTCCGTCCGAGTTCGATTCCTTCCGGGCAAAGGCGAAGGAGCTTGCCTTTGATCTCGCCGCAAATCTCGTGGAACAGCCTGAGATACGATCCATGAAGGCGGAACTCATAGAGCCGATCCTTCGGAGGGTGATCGACGACTTCCCTTTCATCCAGTTTGTCTATGTTGTGAACATGGACGGGCGAAAGATCACGGAAAACGTGACCCGAATAGAATTCCGCGCCAAGTACGCAAATTTTCAGCTGGATGCCGATTTTTCCGACCGCGGGTGGTTCATCCAGCCCATCGAGGATGGAAAGGTCCACATGACGGATTTTTATACCTCGAAAATCACCGGTGCCCTTTGCGTAACCGTCTCCGGTCCCATTCGGGATGACAAGGACGAAATCGTCGGCGTGCTCGGAATCGATATTCGCATTGAAGACCTCGCCCGGATGGGACAAGAAGAAGAATTTTGAGCGCGGGGCCATCCGAAAGAGATGGCACGGAAGAGTCACCGCTGCCCTCGTTTTCCCAGAGCCCTATGGGGTAGGGATGGCGAACCTGGGCCTCCAGACCCTTTATTCCCTCCTCAACGCCTCGGAAAACATCCTTGCCGAGCGTTTTTTCAGCCCGGCGGAAAAAGGCCAGTTCGGAGAAGCGGCCCGGTGGCTCTCAGAGGAAAGTCACCGGCCCCTACGGGACTTCGATCTCGTTCTTTTTTCCCTGAGTTTCGAGTCGTCCTATATCGGGGTCTTAAAGGCCCTTGTTGATGCGGGCATAACGTCGAGGTCGATCGAGCGCCGGCGTGCCGAGCCTTTCGTCCTTGCAGGGGGTGTCGCTACATTCATCAATCCCGAGCCCATCGCCCCGTTTGTGGACGCCTTTCTTCTAGGGGAATTCGAGGGGGTTGCGCCCGTTTTTCTCGATTTTCTCCCTCGCCTTCTCGATCGATCGGCGAAAAGGCGTGATCGGCTCGCTGCCATGGCGCGGAGCGTCCCAGGGACCTATGTCCCCAGTCTGTACCATTCCATCCTCGATTCCTCGGGATGCCATATCGGCTGGGACAGGGAGGATGATTTCCCCGCACCCGTCCCGGTGATGAAGGCGCCGGAGGGACTGACGGATGTCCCCCATACGGCGATTCTCTCCCCACATGCCGCCTTCCCTGAGATGTTTTGCGTGGAACTCGTCCGGGGCTGCGGCAGGGGATGCAGGTTCTGTGCGGCGGGCTTTGTCTACCGGCCTCCGAGGATGTGGCCCATGGACGTGATCCGCGAAACATTGAAGGATGCCCCTGATTCCTGTCCCATCGGGCTTGTCGGGCTTGAATACATGGGACGTCCTGGTGTGAAGGAACTCTGTGAGTCGCTCCTCGGAGATGGACGACGTCTCGCCTTTTCCTCGCTTCGCGTGGATGAGCTGACGCCAGCCTTTACCCGGCTTCTCGTACGGTCCGGGACGAAGACGGCGACGGTCGCCCCTGAGGCGGGTTCCGAAGTTTTGAGGCGGACACTGAACAAACATCTTCGAGAAGAGGGCATTCTCCGCGGCGTGGAGACCCTGGCACAGGCCGGCATCCCGAACGTGAAGCTCTACTTTATGCTCGGGCTTCCGGGAGAGGGGGACGGTGATGCCGAGGAAATCGCCCGTCTGGCTGGGCGGATACAGGAGACCCTCGTCTTTCGTGGAAAGGGGCGGGGCCGGGCATCACGTGTCTCGGTTTCCGTCAGCATATTCGTTCCCAAACCATGGACACCGTTTCAGTGGGCCCCTTTTGTGGATGTAAAGGTCCTGGCAGGGAGGATCGTAAGGCTCAAACGGGCCATCGGTCGTCTGCCTGGCGTTACCCTCTCCATCGAGTCCCCGCGGGCCGCCCTCCGTCAGGCCGTAATAGCCAGAGGGGACAGGCGTCTCGCCCCGGTCCTTGAGACCGTAGCAGTGAAAGAAATCTCTTTTCATCGGGCATTTATGGAAAACGGCCTCTCGTCCGAGATGTTTATCAGGAAACGAGATCCTCTCGAAGCCTTTCCTTGGGAGATCGTGGGGCATCCTGTCCGCAGGGAATATCTCCTTGCAGAATGGAATCGCGCCTTTAGTGGAGAAGAGACTCCGTTTTGCAATACCACCGTGTGCAAACGCTGCGGTGCGTGTGGAGGACACCGAACGGAAACTGGGCTATGGACGAAGAGGTCAAAAAACTCGCCCAGATAATCGAGGATACAGCAGACGAGGTCCTTTTCGGGGAAAACGTTTTGTCCGTGACCATGGACATACCCCCGGCCCGGGACTGCGCCCCTGATGCCCTCGCAAAGGCCCTTCTTCATATATTGACCAGATACGGAATCGAGCCCTATCCGGAATTTTTTTCCGATGTCGCAGACCGTGTGAAAACGGAGATGGTATTTATTGCGCCCGCTCGCGAGAGGGGTCTTCGCCCACGGACCATTCAAATAGATCTCTCGGCAGGGGGAAGGTCCGTCACGATTCTTGGCGAAAAACCCATCGCAGGCGCTGATGGATTCAATGAACTTCTTTTCGATAGCTCCACCAGACCGGGCCGGCTCCTTCCCGGAGGGGCCATCGATTTCCGTCAGATCAACCGCTACCCCCAGGTGAACGAGGGAGAGGACATGATACGGTCTCTCGATCCTACCCCAGGCCTTGCCGGTACCGACGTCCATGGATTTTCCATCCCCCCTGAGCCCGGCAAGTCCTTTCCCTTTGAGCCCGGTGATGGGTTGGCAAGTCGCGCCTTTTACGATTCGGAGCTTGACCGGCACGGCCGGATATATTCGGCCTCCAGGTCCGGTATCGTGGCCATCGAGTTTGAAAGGGACATACGGGATGCGTCCTGTCTCAAACGCATATCCGTCGTCAACCGGATCGAGGTGGGTGACATAGATTTTGGGACGGGAAATATCGGGGATGGGGAAAACGAGTTTCGTTGCGCCGCGGATGTCTCCGTGAAGGGGGACGTAAAGGGCTTTTTTTCCGTCGCGATCGAAGGGAGTATGGACGTCAAGGGGACCGTGGAAGGAAAGGATGTGGATGTCTCCCGATCTTTGGTGGCCCGAAGCGTCATGAGTTCGATTCGGGCGGGAAATGTCATAGAGACGGGTTCAGCCCTGAACGCGCGTCTCGACGCGGGGGAGTTGGTCATTGTGAGGCGTGAGGCGTTGGGCTCCAATATTTCGGCCCCGACGGTCCTGTTCGAACCTTCGGGCTCTCCCATGGTCCTCTGTGGTGCATGCAGGATTTCCACCCGTCGTCTCTCCATGAGGAAGGTGTCCGTGAGGAATCTGGTACAGGTGGATATGGGCAAGGATCTCTTTCAGCAGCGCGAAAGGCTCCAGATGGAGAAGGAGAGGGCGGCGGCGGCGGTCGAGGTCATCCAGAGCGAGATTCGCTCCCGTATCTCCGTCCTTGCGGAAAAGGTCAGGAACGCCTTATGTGTTGTTCGGCCTCCTGATGATCTCCCGCTCCGGGAGCTCTTTTCCATGATACTCGCCGTCCTTTCCGGCAAGAAGACCCACGAAAGACAGCGGACCCACATAGATGCATGGTGCGCCGAATACGGAGCGAGACATCCGGCCGTGTTTCGTCAGGCACTGGAGGTCGTGCGGCTCATCGGTACGCTTGCCGAGGCGAGTGATGCAGTCAGACAAAGGGAAGAGCAGGATAGGGAAATCGTCCGCGCCCTTCGATCACTCTACGTCGAGGTCTCATGCACGGTCACTGGAGCGGGAAGGCTCGTCATACGCTGCAATGGGAAGGAGCAGGAATGGTGTCCTGATCCATGTCGGAGAGAGAGGGCCATTCAGGTCCGGCTCAACTATGACCCCGAGGAAGACCGTCTGGTAGAGATGGATGCGAAGGCAGGGGTTAGCTCGGAAGGCGCCCGATAATTCACGAAATTTCCACCTCGGCCGGGGCTATGATGTCGTTTCTTGCCGCCGACCTGTCAAAGGGCATCCGTATTTGGGAACATCTCCAGCCGGGATGCCGCAGGATGCCAACATACGGAGGGCGTCCGGTGATCCTTCCTACGAGCTTGATCTTGGACGAGTCGAAGTCTTCGTCGATCTCGACCCTTGCCCCTTCCTCCCCGGATAGTACCGGTTCCAGGGCGAGTGTCTCCCGAAGGATGGGCCTGCACCGTGCGTGGATCTCCCGTGCCGCCGCCCCAACCTGGATGTCGTCAAAGGCGTCGATATCCTCCAGGAAAAAGTCGATGAGCCGCCCCTCCCTCTGCAGGAGGGAGAGGAAGGAAACTATCGCACTGTTCGGGTCTTCAGTCGGTTGAGAAACGGGGGGTTCAGGTGGGCTTTCACTGAGAGGTCCCGAAGGGATTCCGGCAGGTTCCGTTTCTGTCTCCTTCCGTTCCTGCCCTTTGGCTGGCTGACGTGGAATCGCCATGAGAGAAACCGCTCCAGCGAGGATGGGCGCCCCGATGAGGAGGACCCCCTTCCAATCTCCCTGAAGGGTCGGTTCGAGAAAGACCACAAGGCCTGAGACGGCCGCCACGGCGCAGAAAAGGGAGACGGTCAGGAAGCGCATGAATATCCTCCAGGATGGGTTGTGACAAGGATTTAGACTATTGACGGCCGGGTATCTGTCAAGGGGTCGGTGCAGGGGACAGGGCCGGGGGTGTCTCGGCCCAGTCAACCTTGAGGAGATTTTCTCTGGGATCCACCTTTTTGATCGTGACCCGCGTTTCATCCCCGAAGTGTATCTTCTTTCCCGGACGCCTCGGGAGCTCTACCGGAATGAGATAATCGGATAGGACGGCGATGACCTTGTGGGGGCCCGAGTCGAGGATCCACGCATCGATGGAGAATCCCTTAAGGGAGGCGAGGTGTTTGAGTACCCAGTAGCGTGTTCGGAGATGGCTGACCGCTGATGCCCGGGCAAGCCCGTCTTGAAGGGTCGGTAGATACCTTTCCAGGTCCTCTGCTGTGTGCATGGCCTCGCCGCACTTCAGGTAAGAGGTGATCTGCTGCTGCATGAGGAGATCGATGACGCGGCGAAGCGGTGATGTGATGGTTGTGTAACAGTCGAGTCCGAGGCCTACGTGAGGATCGGGTTCCAAGCCCAGGGCGCCCCTGCTGATGAGGCGTCTTTGCTGGAAATTCAGCTTTATGTCCTCGTCGCCCCCGGTTATGATGCGATCCCTGGGCTCAGGCTGGCTCCGGTAGAGGGCGGGAATGCTGTGATCCCGAAGGAATCGCGCCGCCAGGTGATTGGCGAGGATCATGCACTCGGAGACCATGAAACGGGCATCGTCTATGGGCGCCAGGTGGAGGGACACCTTTCCCTGGTGATCCACGCGCACCACGAGTTCCGGAATGGGAAGGGGAAGGGCCCCCTGTCTGATGCGGGCCTGGCGGAGCCGGACCATGAGATAGTGAAGCGTCTGAAAGGGGTGGTCGTCCTCGTGGATCATAGCGAGGGCGTCTTCATAGGTGAGACGCTTTTTGACGAGAATGATGCTTTTTGTAATGCGATGCTGGATGACCCTCCCTTCAGCAGAGACGAGGGCGAAAAATGAGAGGGCCGCACGTTCCTGGCCGGCCTCGAGGCTCCATGCATCCTGGGAAAGTGACTCGGGAAGCATGGGGATCTTGGTCTCAGGGAGATAGATGGTCGTCGCCCTTTCCACGGCCTCATTAAAGAGGGGAGTGCCGTTGGGGATGAGGAGCCCGATATCTGTGATGTGGACACCGATTTCCCACCCGTCTCCCCTTTTTTCAAGGCTTATGGCGTCGTCGAGGTCAAGGGTTTCGGGCCCGTCGATCGTAACGACATGGAGGGATGTGAGGTCTTCCCGTCCGTCCCGATCGATGGGATGTTGGAAAAGTCTTTGGGCGTGTTCGATGACCTCAATGGGAAAGTCCTGCGCAATTCCGTAGCGGAAAAGATCCAGGTTCTGGTCCTGGGTCCAGACACCTGCCTTTACGAGGCTTTCAAACGCCCCGTATGGGTGGCTGATTCCTGATGTCTTGAACAGCTCGCGCACAAGTTGATAATGTTCGGATTCGGCGCCCCGTATGGCCACATTTTTGAGTGCCTCTATCCAGAATGCGATGGTTTCCCTGGGGAAATCCCCTTCGGGCCTTTCGGGCTGAGGGGCGTCAACACCCCAGAGTTTCCGGATCCAGCGGGATCCGGCCTCGAGCCGGGCGAGCCTGTCCGCCTCAACCTGCATGCGGGAGATGGCGGCTTTTACGACATGTTCGGGCTGTGCATAGATGTATCCTTCCCGGTACTTGAAATGGATGTGTTCCCGAATGACGGCCCGAATAATGGCGGCTTCGTGATCCGATTCCGCGTCCCGGCCGAAGACGAGCTCAGCGAGAGAGCGCGGGGCCCAGACCTCTCCCTCTTCCTTGATGACATCCCAGAGTTCTGGAATAGAGATATCCACCTGCAGGGCATCCCTTCGGGCATGGATCTCGTAGAGGCGCCTAAGGATCTTTTCCCGTTCTCTGTCCAGGATCCTTTCTTCCGATACATGTACGAGACGGTTTTCCGGCAGGAGGATCTCTCTGCCGAGGTGGGACAGGAGCTTGAGCCGGCTTCCTTTTTTCCCAGATGCTACGGCACAGAAAAATCTTTGATTTTCCAGGTATTCGACCACCTGGCCCATGGCAAGATCCATTTTCCGGGTAAGATCAGGGAAGGCGCTTGCGGAGATCTTCGATGTTTTGATTGAGGGCGTAAGCCGCAAACTCTTCCGCTGTCAGCCAGCGCATGCCGACCTTGCGATAGAGGGAGATCTTGAAAAGATTCTCGCTCAGTGGGCGTTGGGTTTCGTCAAATGCAGCTCCCCAGAGAATGGCCCCGTCAGAGACCCGAATGAGATGGAGGGTGTAGGCGATGGATGCAGGCCGTTCAACGGAAAACCGTGAGCCGATCCGCTCCTCGAAGCGAAAGAGCTTTCCGTAAAGAACGGCGTCCGCCCCGAGTTCTGAGCCAAAAGCGCGGATGAGCTTTATTTGTGACGCCTTTACGTCCTCCTGGAGAAAGACGTTCAGAAATCCGATACACTGTTTTTCCGGAACGATGTGGAATCGTGGATCCCCTTCCACGAGACGGAAAAGGATGAGGGTCATGGCATCCGCTTGGGCTGGGCTGGTCTCCGAGATATCGAAGACTGTATCGCTAAGGGCGCATGTCATGCGGTCCTGACCAGGATGGGTGACAGCCCTGTCCATGGGGAGGACTGCAATGTTTTCGAGCCGTGGCAGGAGGCGATCGTCTTTCGGCGAGGTGGTGAGGCCGGCGCATCCGGAAAGAAGCACGTACAGTAATGCGGCAAGGACGAAAAAGCCGGCCTTGGCACGCCAGGAGATGAAAAGAGACATGAAATATCCTTTCATGTTCACAGAGTTCCCTTGCTGGAAGGGATGGCATCGGCTCTGCGTCTGTCGATCGTGGTTGCCTGATCAAGCGCCTTTCCCAAGGCCTTGAAAACGGCCTCGCAGATATGGTGTCCGTTTTTCCCGTGCAAGAGCCTGACATGGATGGTGATACCCGCGTTCATGGCAAAGGCGCGGAGAAATTCTTCCACAAGCTCCGTGTCGAATGTGCCGATTTTTTCACCGGGAAGAGGGACGTCAAACGAAAGAAAAGGCCGTCTTGAGAGGTCCAGGTCCACCTGGGCAAGGGCCTCGTCCATGGGAATGACAGCGCTTCCGTACCTCGTGATCCCCTTCGGATCGGACATGGCGTCCTTAAAAGCAAGACCAAGGCAGATCCCCACATCCTCTACCGTGTGGTGGTCGTCTATTTCGATGTCGCCGGTGGCCTCGATGTCGAGATCGAAGAGTCCGTGAACCGTCCAGAGGACGAGCATGTGGTCGAGAAAGGGGACCCCGGTGCGGACTTGGGCCGTTCCCGATCCATCTATGCGGAGCTTGAGATCTATATCCGTTTCCCGTGTAGAACGCTTGATGTGCGCGTATCGTGTCATGTCATCATCTCTTCGGAAAGTCAGCTATCAGCTATTAGCTATCAGTTGTCAGCAAAAAAATTATTCCGGTCAGTATGTGATGACCTCGTAAAAAGTGCCGGGCTCGTCATGCCGGACTTGATCCGGCATCCAGAACATATTGAAAACACTGGATTCCGGCCTACGCCGGAATGACGCCAAATTGGAATTTTCGACTTTTTACGAGACCATCGGTATGTGAAGTGCATAATATGGGTTCAAGGGTTGGATCCCATCAACCGATGAGGTGTGTATATCGGCGATCGTGGGGTGTGAAAAGTGTCTCCTCGAAAGAGGTCGTCTCTGCCGGACATCACGGACTTTTTGAAAAGAATCGGCTCTGAGCTGAAAGTTCGATATTTCTCCCTTCAGGAAATTCCTTCTGCCGTGATGTGGGCCGAGCAGGGCAACATTGCTATACATGAGAACTATCTTTCACGTAAAAGACAATCATACCATGTCATAAGCGGAGAGCGCGATCATCTGGTGCTTTTTTGCCAAAAGGTCGGGTTGTCCGAACGGATCATCTCCGCGTCGGAGTTTTTTCATTTTTGGCATCTTACGTGGTTTCCATCAGGAGGCGACCATTTAATTGACTCTACATCGGTCGCGATCAGTGCGGTTCGTTCCTCGCCGCACCTTGCAGAAATCAAAGGATCAGGCCAGGCAAAGACCTCTCATTGATTGGGTTCAAATCAAGGTAGTCTCAAGAAACTGAACCCTATGGGCGTACGTATGCCCATCCCTCGCCCTGAAGAAGGACGAGTTCCCGGATTCCCGATGGAATTACGGTAAAGATCTCTGGGAGCCGTTTCTGGGGGATGGAAAAGGCTGCGAGGGCGTTGGCGCAGACACGGATCTCTCCGCCGTCGAGAATGACCTGTCTGAGTCTGTCAAAAAGTTCCCTGTCACATTGAATGCAGTGGGTGACTGCATCACCGTTGGCGAGGAGGACGACCTCCAACTTTTCATTCCCCTGTTGGGTTTTCAGGAAATTCAGGGCATTTGTCGAGGCGGCGAGCCAGCGGTCTGCGGATGCGATGTGAAGAAGTAGTTTGAGGGTCTTTCCCATTGATTCTTTCTCCCGTTTGCGTTTCCCTGCCTCATTCTTCCCGAAGGACCGCCCCGGTCGCTCCGCTTGAAACCATCCTGGCGTACCGTCCGAGATATCCATGTGTGATCTTCAGGGGTTTAGGTGCCCAGTCAGCCCGACGTCGATCCAGTTCAGCGTCCTCCACGAGGAGCGTTAGTCGACGTGATGGGATGTCGATACTGATGGGGTCCCCTTCATGGACCAGTGCGATGGGTCCTCCATCCGCGGCCTCTGGTGAGATGTGTCCGATGACCGCCCCCTGGGAGCCGCCGCTGAATCTGCCGTCCGTGATGAGGGCCACCTTCTTTCCAAGATCCATTCCGACGATGGCAGAGGTGGGAGAAAGCATCTCGGGCATGCCTGGACCGCCCTTCGGGCCTTCATACCGAATGACGACGACGTCGCCTGGGACGATCCTGTTTTCAAGAATCGCAGAATAGGCCTCGCTTTCAGAGTCGAACACACGGGCAGGTCCTGTATGGACGAGCATTTCGGGGGAGACGGCCGACTGTTTGACCACCGAGCCCTGGGGTGCGAGGTTTCCGAAAAGTATGGCGATCCCCCCTTCGCTGTGATAGGGGTCGTCACAGGGGCGGATGACAGACCTGTCCGATACCTCCGCGGCTTTGATGGTCCTGTCCATCGCCTCCCCTGTGACGGTCATCTGGTTTCCGTCTATGATTCCGAGGGTGGAAAGCTCCTTGATGACGGCGCTGACGCCTCCAGCGCGGTTGAGGTCCGCCATGCTGTGGGGGCCGGCTGGAATGAGATTGCAGAGGTGGGGAACGCGCTTGCTGATCTCGTTGAATGTTTCAAGAGGAAGGGGGATTCCCGCCTCGTGGGCGATGGCCGGGACATGGAGGACCGTGTTGGTGGAACATCCAAGGGCCATGTCCACGGCGATGGCGTTTCTGAAGGCCGCTTCCGTGGCGATCATGCGGGGACGGATATCCTTTTCAATGAGCCGGACCGCCTGAATACCCGTTTTTTTTGCGAGGCGGATGCGGGCAGCAGTTACCGCAGGGATGCTTCCGTTTCCGGGGAGAGCGAGGCCGATTGCCTCGGAGAGACAGTTCATGGAATTGGCGGTGAACATGCCGGCACATGAGCCGCACGTGGGACAGGCCTCTTCCTCGAGCTCCGCGAGTTCCTTCTCGCTCATGGTCCCTTTTCGGACCTGTCCGATCCCCTCGAACACACTTATCAGATTCACCTTTTTTCCTCGCCATTCCCCTGTCAGCATGGGGCCGCCGCTCACGAGGATGGCCGGGATGTCAACGCGCAGCATGGCCATGAGCATGCCTGGGGTGATCTTGTCGCAGCTCGAAATCAGGACCAAGCCGTCGAACGGATGGGCCTGGGCCATGAGTTCGACGGAATCGGCGATGAGTTCCCGGCTCGCGAGTGAATACCGCATGCCGAAATGGTTCATGGCGATACCGTCACAGACCCCGATCCCCCCGAACTCGATGGGGGTCCCCCCTGCCATCCTGACACCCGCCTTCACGGCATCCGTTATCTGACGCAGGTGTATGTGGCCGGGGATGATCTCGTTGAAGGAGTTTGCAATACCTACGAGAGGACGGGAGATCTCCTCGTCCGAATAGCCCATGGCCTTGAAAAGGGAACGGTGCGGGGCACGTTCCATGCCTTTTTTCATGACGTCGCTGCGCATGGCGGGTGTTTCCTTTCCGTTTGGATATTTTCAGCAGCAGGATGCCAAAAAGGGACCGGAAAGGCAAGGGTGGTCACAGGCTCAAGCACTTTGATCGCTTGTGCTTGTGATGGTTGGGGATTTTTGCTAAAAGAAAGCAGGAAAGACATGTCGGACCCCCATCACCCTTACCTCCCTCTCGAACGCGTTCTTGGTCATGCCTTTATTCGAACGGAGCTTCTCGAACAGGCGCTTACCCATCGGTCATACGCCGTAGAGAGTCCATCGAAAACGCAGGATAACGAAGTTCTCGAATTCCTCGGGGACGCCGTCCTGCAGCTCATAGTCAGCCATATCCTTGTGGAAAGGCATGGGAAGGTCTGCCGGGAAGGCGAACTGACCCGCATGCGTTCGTATCTCGTCAACTCCTCGCAGCTCGCTGAGAGGGCGAGAAGGATAGGCCTGGTCTCCTGGATACGGATCGGAAAGGGCGAGTCAAAGGATTGGGGAGAGGAAGGGAAGTCCTCCATCCTTGCCGATACCCTCGAGGCGGTCATCGGAGCGGTATATCTCGACGGAGGCTATCATGTCGCCCGCAGTGTCGTAGAAAGGATTTACGGAGACCTTTTAGGTGCCGTTTCACGCATGGCCGGAGGACAAGATCACAAAAGCGCCTTGCAGGAATGGACCCAGGCAAGATTCCATGAGATCCCAGTTTATACAATAGCGGACGTCAGCGGCCCCGACCATTCCAAATCCTATACCGTTCTTCTTGAACTCAGGGGCAAGGTCCTTGCCAAGGGCTCGGGAAAGAGCAGGAAGGATGCTGAACAGGATGCGGCACGCAAGGCCATAGATCGCCTCATGATTATGTGATATTCCATGGCAACTGAAGGCACCTCCCAGTCTCCCCCCACGCGATCAGGATTTATAGCCATTGTCGGTGGCCCGAACGTAGGCAAGTCTACCCTACTGAACCAGCTTCTCGGGGCCAAAGTCGCCATCACCACCCCCAAACCACAAACGACGCGCCGCCAGATTCGGGGTATTCTTACAGGGGAGGGGTATCAGCTCGTCTTTGTTGACACCCCCGGCATCCATGTGTCGAACCGCCCTCTCAACAAGGCCCTCCTCCGCTCGGCCATCGAGGCCGTTTCCCAGGTGGATCTCGTCCTTTTCCTCGTGGATGTCACGAGAAGAAGACCCGCCAACGAACTCGCCATTCTCGACATCCTCGCAAAGGCGGGAAAGCCCGTGATCCTTCTCCTCAATAAGGTGGACCTCGTTGCCAAGGAGACACTCCTTCCCATCATTGACGATCTGAAGGACATCTTTCCTTTCGAGGCGATCATACCCATCTCCGCTTTTCATGGAGAAGGTCTGGAACTGGTCCTTGACGAGGTATTGAGATTGATCCCAGAGGGGCCTTTCTACTACGAAGGTACGCTTCTTACTGATCAGACCCGCGAGGTCCTTGCCTCCGAACTGATTCGCGAGAAGATCTTTCTTTTCGCAGATCAGGAGGTCCCCTATTCGACTGCTGTCGAGGTGGAGGATATTGGCAGGGACTCGAACGGAAATCTCCGCGTGACCGCCACAATATTCGTGGAAAAACCCTCTCAGAAAGGGATCCTCATCGGAAAGGACGGACGGTTCATTCGGCGCGTCCGAAAGGATGCGGAACGTGAGCTTTCCACGATTTGGCAAGAGCCGACCTCTGTTCAGTTATGGGTGAAGGTGCTCAAGGACTGGTCCAAGGACGCACGTTCCCTCAAGCGTTTCGGGCTTGTGTCATAAAGGTGCTTCTGTCTCGTCCAGTATCAGCAACCCTTTTGATGATCACGATCATAGTAGTCATGTGACTTTTTTGTCTCTTTGCCCTATCTGTCCGATGTGGCCAAAAAGTCATCCTTTTTGTGCATAGTTGTATCTTTTTCTGCAACTATGCGGAAAGGAGGTCTTTTCCTGGTTGGGAATTTAGGTATCTTTTTTGCATATCTTGAAAAAAAATTCATAAAGAGCGAGATATGCAGATGGATTTAGCCCAGCGCACAGTAAACGGTCCTGTCCGGGTCTCCGGGGTCGGGCTTCATTCAGGGGCGCCAGTTGACCTTGCTATCCTTCCCGCGCAAGCTGATACGGGAATCCTTTTTGTGAGGACCGACCTGCCGGAACGGCCCGTGATCCCTGCCTGTGTCGACACGATCGTCGACACCTCCTACGCGACCACGATCGGGACACGTGCGGGCACTGTCAGCACCATCGAGCATCTCATGGGGGCCTTTTCCGGTCTCGGCATCGACAACGCCGTTGTGGAACTTTCCGCGCCCGAGGTCCCTGCCATGGATGGGAGCGCATATCCTTTCGTCGCCCTCATCTCCCGTAGGGGTCTCAGATCCCTTGGAGAGCCTCGTCGTTGCGTGGAGATCCTCGATCCAATAGAGGTCTCTTCCGGTGACAAATTTCTTCGTGTCGAGCCCTATTCCGGGTTTTCAATCCACTACGAGATCGATTTCGATCATCCCTTAGTGGCGCGTCAGCAATTCGAGGAATTCATTACCCAGGAGAATTTCGAATCGACCATCTCCCGTGCCCGCACCTTTGGTTTCCTCAAGGAGGTGGAATGGATGCGGGATCATGGACTTGCCCTTGGCGGCTCGCTCGAAAATGCCATTGTCATGAACGATACCGCTGTTCTGAACGAAGGCGGACTCCGTTTCCCGGATGAATTTGTCCACCACAAGGTCCTCGACATGATGGGCGACCTTTATCTCCTCGGCATGCCCATCCGTGGCAGGGTGCACGCATTCAAGAGCGGTCACGCCCTTCATCATCTCTTGGTTCGAAAGATCATCGACAGCCCTGGATCCTGGAGGTTGACCACCGAGCCGACCGTGTGGAACCTTCCTCCTCGGTCTCTTGCCCAGGAAGCCGTCACCTTTGCCCATACGTCATGATTCTCATCCGCCTCAAAGTAAAGGCCTGCGCCACCTGCCACAAGTAGTTCAACCCCTTTCCTGTTTGCTCCCTGGGCGCCTCCGCCCCTTTCGTTCCGGCGGCGAAAGGGTTATTTTTCTTCGCGAGAAGACATGTCCCACGTGAACGTAGGCGCCGGTCTCGCTGACCCATCCATTAGCCGTGAACTTCTGGAGTATTCGCAGCGCGGACTGCGCCGGGACATGGTCCCTCGCGACCCTTCCGGACAAGGGCTTGTTCGAATCCGTGGGCGGGACCTGCTGGATTTTTCTTCAAACGACTACCTCGGCCTTTCTCGACATCAAGCCCTGAGAGAAGGGGCGGCGCAGGCGCTGGAAAATTATGGAGCTGGCGCAGGCGCCTCACGGCTCATGAGCGGGGATCTCACTCTACATCACGAACTGGAAGGCGCC
The DNA here is from genome assembly GCA_002419025.1 of Deltaproteobacteria bacterium UBA5754. Lineage (GTDB taxonomy): Bacteria > Desulfobacterota > Dissulfuribacteria > Dissulfuribacterales > UBA5754 > UBA5754. Next base: position 19,636 of record DIFG01000098.1, read on the forward strand.
CTTTCCCGGCACTTTGGCGGTCTGTCCGTTCTCCTTTTCGGATGCGGCTATCTGGCGAACATCGGGATCATCCCCGCCCTTTGTTCATCCCGGGACCTTGTTCTCGCGGACAGATACGTGCATGCGAGCATGATCGACGGGATCCTTCTTTCACGCGCCAGCTTTCACCGTTTCCGCCACAACGACGTAGGGCATCTGGAGGATCTCCTGTCTGCCCGTCGGGGGCGTTACCGCCGTACCCTGGTCGTTGTCGAGAGCCTCTACAGTATGGACGGGGATTGTGCCCCGCTTGCTGAGATCATTGAGACCTCGAAACGTCATGGGGCCATGCTCCTGGTGGACGAGGCCCATGCAGTGGGGGTGCTTGGCCCTCAGGGAAGGGGGCTCGTCCCTCCATCCCTTGCAAAAGATGTTGATGTCATGGTCGGGACCTTCGGCAAGGCATTCGGGGGATATGGTGCCTTTGCGGTGACGAACAAGGAAATGAAGGCCTTTCTCGTAAACAGGGCGCGGTCATTCATCTTCTCGACGGCCCTTCCACCTGCTGTTCTCGGTGCGGATCTCGCCTCTGTCCAGCTCATGGAAACCCTCGATGAACCTCGAATGCATGTGGCATACATTGCCCAACTCCTTCGATCCTCACTCCGAGAGAGATCCTTTTCCGTGATCGGGGATACCCACATCGTCCCTGTCATCGTCGGTGACGTGCAAAAGGCGCTCGACTTATCCAGTCATCTGGAACATGAGGGTTTTTTCGCACGGTCTGTGCGCCCCCCTACGGTCCCGAAGGGCACGGCCAGAATCCGTTTCTCAATCACCGCGGATCACCGTGAAGAGGACATCCAACGCCTCATAAGGGCAATGGAGCATGTTAACACAGCAAGTATACTTGGATTATGATAACGCTCCAAAAGTCCGAGATGCGAGGCGCGAAATTTTCTCCCTCTCCATCCCTCTTCCAGCGGGGTAAGGGTTTTTTTAATCCTTTACCCCTTTAATCCTCTAATCCTCCCATCCCCAGCGGGGGAGGAGAAGGGTGGGGGAGCGTCAGCCGCATGGGCTGGAAAATTGAAGCAACGCCGTAAGAATCGGGTTTTTTGAGCGGGATCAGATCGGTTTTTTTCATGGACATCAGGGCATGGATTTCGTTCGTATTGAAAGGGGATGGGGCCGCTATCTCGTTCTCCTCCCAGGTTGGGGTTTTCTTGGCGGGATCTTTTCCCGGCTATTTCTCCCCTATGACTACATACTTCCGGCGCGTCACCTCTCCTGCGATATATCGGACGACCTTGCCGCATTTTTCGACGAAGAGGGTCTGGGCCGGACGGCTGTTCTCGGCTGGTCCTTGGGCGCATCCCTTGCCGTGGATTTCGCCGAAAGGTATCCTGAAAAAATATCCTCGCTCATCCTTATATCTTTGCGTTCATCGTTCCCAGCCATTGAGTTGGAGCGAAAAAGGGTGCTTATCGAGGCGGATCCGAAAGGGGCCCTCCACAGTTTTTACCGAGGATGTTTCGCCGGCCAAAAAGAGGACTATAAGTGGTTTGTGGAGTGTCACGAAAAACGCTTCATAGAGACGATCACGAAAGAGGAGCTCCTTGGCGGGCTTGCCTATCTTTCATCGAGAACCGTCTCTCTTGACCGTATCCCATGCACGGACATCCTCATCGTTTACGGGATGCGGGACCTGATCGCTCCGGCCCGCCTGGCGCCTCGCCGTGCCCATGCGCGGTACCTTGTGATGCCAGGGACCGGACATCTCCCGTTTCTCTCCCCCGGGTTTTCCAAGGCCATGACCCAGGGCCCTTGAAGGAGGCGATCGCCCGTTCCTTTTCCCGTGCGGCCCGGACGTATGATCAACACGCGGACGTGCAGCGAGAGTCCTCCCGTATCCTCATGGCTGAGCTTGCCGACGGATCGTTCCGGCGCGTCCTCGAGATCGGTTGTGGAACCGGGATCCACACCGCCTCTCTCCTTGCAGCCTTTCCCGATGCCCGTATTCGTGCAGTGGATATCGCCCCTGCCATGATCGAGGCCGCACGGGAAAAACTCGGTGCATGCGGCCGGGTCACATTTGCCGTGGCGGACGGCGAGGCCATCGCGGACCAGCTGCCCGGCAGGTTCGATCTCATCACGGCAAACGGGACCTTTCAGTGGTTTTCCCACCTTTCTCGCGCCCTCTCCTCCCTCGGGCAGATTCTTGATCCAGGCGGATGGATCCATTTTTCCCTTTTTGGGCGCCATACCCTCCGGGAGCTCCAGGACGTCCTCAGCGTCATCCTGCCTGGGGAACCGGCCATCTCCGCAGCATCATTCCCCGATTCCGCGGAGGTAACCCAGATCCTCCATACAGTATTTGGAGAGGCAAAAGTAAAGGATGTGAGCATCGAGAGGTCCCATCCCGATCTCCTGGGTCTTCTTCGGTCCCTGAAGCTGACGGGTGTCGTTCCTGGGCCTGCCCGCATGAGGCTCCAACCGAACCTTCTCGGTCATCTCGACAAAGTGTACCGAAGGCGCTGGGGCGGAATCCGGGCGACATATCGTGTCCTCGTCTGTTCGGCACGGCACAGGGAAAAGATGGGTTCATGAGCGTCATCACTATCGATGGTCCCGCAGGGGCGGGAAAGAGCACCATCGCCCGGGAGCTTGCCTGTCGTCTCGGCTGGCTGTATCTGGACACCGGTGCAATGTACCGGGCCATGGCCTGGTTGGTGAAGGATGCCGGTATCACACCCGATGACGAGGCAGCGATCTCAGGGCTTTGTGAAAGGGTGCGGATCGGTTTTACAGACGGAAGGGTCATGGTGAACGGGAAGGACGTATCAACCCGGATTCGGACCCCGGAGATTGACATTTTGTCTTCCCGGGTCTCCCGAATTTCCGCCGTGCGGCATTGTCTCACCAGGCTCCAGAGAGAGATCGCCAGCGCCGGAGACGTGATCGCCGAGGGGAGGGACATGGGAACGGTGGTCTTCCCCCAGGCCTTGTACAAATTTTTCCTCGTCGCACCCCTTGAGGTACGGGCCGCCCGGAGGAAGATGCAGCTCGATGAGGCGGGCTGCCATGTCCCGTACAGCGAGGTCCTTGCCCGCATGGAGGCCCGCGACAGGGCCGATTCCAGCCGCGACCTCTCTCCGCTTCAGGCCGCCCATGATTCCATCCGGATCGACTCCTCCGATCTCGGTCCAGGCGAGATCATCGACTTGATCATGGGCATTGTGGCGGGTGCGCTGACGCATCCGTGTCCCGATGCAGACCCCGGGACCTCGTCATGATGGACCTCCACCGGCTCAGGATCTTTCTTGCTGTTTACGAAAACCGGAGTTTCAGCGAGGCCGCCCGCCAGGTCTATCTCACACAGCCCACGGTCAGCGCCCATATCAGGGAGCTCGAGGAATCCTTTGGCGCCCCCCTCTTCGATCGTCTCGGACGTGAAGTGGAGGCGACGGAACTGGCCCGTGTCCTTTTCCCTTACGCGAAAAGACTCGTGGATCTGGCCTTCGAGGCCGAGAAGACCGTCTCCTTGTTCGCGAGCGGAGAGAAGGGGGCCATCCGTCTCGGAGGGAGCACCATTCCCGGCCAGTATATTCTTCCGCGGCTTGTCGGCGCCTTCAAGAAGACCAATCCCAGCGTTCGGATCGTCCTCCAGATCGGGGATACCCGTTCCGTGGCCGATCATGTCCTCTCGGGTTCCATCGAGCTGGGTATGATCGGGGCCGTAATTGATCTCCCAGAGCTTGTCCACGAGCCCTGTTTTCATGACGATATCGTCCTTATCGTGCCTTCCGGTCATGGTCTTTCCCACAGGAAAAGTATCAGCCTTGACGAGATCACGAGAGAACCCCTTGTCATTCGGGAGCCGGGCTCGGGAACCCGCATGGTCACAGAGGCGGCCTTGCGGAAGGCCGGGTATTCGGGCTTCGATTCCTTTGTTGTCGCCTGTGAAATGGGGAGCACCGAGGCCATACGACAGGCGGTTACCGCTGGAGTGGGATGCGGGATCATATCCCGGAGGGCCGCGGATGAAGACGTCGCCAGGGGGGATCTCGCGGCCATAACCCTCAAGGACGTGGATCTTTCTCGAACCTTTCACCTCGTCACACGCAAGGATCGGACCCTTTCCCCCCTGGCCGTCCGTTTCCGTGATTTCATTTTGCGGCACGTCGATCGTTCATGAGCCTCGGAAAGAAGGTCCTCCTTTCCATCGTGGGTATGCTCCTCATTTTTGGTTTCGCTCTCCTTGTCTGGCTCTCTGCCGAGCAGAAACGGACCATTGAGGGACAGCTCCTGCGGGAGGCCCAGGGGATATACCACTACCTTGTCCTTACCCGGCTCTGGGTATCGGAGCATGGCGGGGTGTATATCGAGGAGGAAAACGCCTTCCGGCGTCTTACGCCGTCTGATGTCGTCGAGGACCTGGCCCGCGAGGCGGAGAACGGATTCCCTGTCACTTTTCGTATGGCTGTCGCCGATTCCGCGAATCCACGCCATGTGCCGGACGCGTTCGAGGTTCGTGCCATCGATCTTTTGAGAAGGGGAGATCGTGAGGTCTGGAAGACGGAATGGACAGAAACCGATGTGACCTTCCGCTACGCAGGCCCGCTCGTCTTTGACAATGAATGCGTCAGGTGTCATGGCGAGTCGGTCAAAGGGTTCTGCGGGGCGCCGTCCCGTGAGGTTTTAGGCTGCATCAGCGTTTCTCTCCCGGCCGACGGTCCATTCGCGGAACTCGCCCGCACGAGGAGGGATTACACCTTATATTGTCTTGCGGCCCTCGGGCTCCTTGCCGTCCTCCTCTACGCAATGGTGCGAAGCTACGTCCTTGTCCCCCTCCGCACCTTGAGCGAGGCCTCTCAAAGGGTTCGAAGCGGGGACTATACGGTCAGGGTGTGCTTGAAAAAAGGCCCTGAATGGAGGGAGCTCGGGGAGAGTTTCAACGACATGCTGGACTCTGTCTCCGGTCAGCGCAAGGGTCTCGAAAACGAGATCGACCGGGCTGTCACGGACCTGAAAAAGGCTTATCAGGAACTCTCGGAGATCTCCTGTTACCGCTCCGAGTTCTTCGCACACGTGACGCATGACCTCAAGACCCCTATTACCGCCATCAAGGGTGCGGCGGAGGTACTTGGGAAAAAGACAGGGGGTGAGGGCGGAGAATACCTGGACATCATCCACAGAAACGCGTCCAAACTCTCGAAGATGGTCCAGGACCTTCTCGATTCCTCGCGCATCGAGAGCAAGGGACTCGAACTCGACCTGGAGGAACGTGATCTGGCAGAGGTCGTGGAGGATGCAATTCTCATGGTGACTCCCCTTGCATGGGAGAAAAAGATCGCCATACGATACGACGTGCCGCACGAGCCGCATATCTTTCCCATCGATTCTCCGCGTATGGAACAGGCCGTTTCCAATCTCCTTTCAAATGCCATAAAGTTTTCTCCGGCAGGATCCGAGGTCTGGGTCAGCCTGGAAAGCTCAGGTGCCGAGACCATCGTCTCCGTGGAGGATTTCGGGAGCGGCATCCTCGAATCCGAGCGTGAACTCGTCTTTCAGAAATTTTTTTGCCGTTCTGGAGAGAAGGCGAGCGAGGGGATCGGCCTCGGGCTTGCCATCGCCAAGGGGATCATCGAGTCCCATGGGGGCAGGATCTGGATCTCCGCCCCCGATCATCCGGGGACTGTTTTTCATTTTGCCCTCAAACGGAAAGACGCATGAAAAAAGACACAATTCTCGTCATAGAAGACGATCCGGATATCCTGAAGGTCCTGGCCGACCACCTCGAACTGGACGGTTTCATGGTCAGGACCGCCGGGACAGGCGAGGAGGGAAAGAGGATCTTTCGAGAAAGCCGGCCTGATCTCATCATCCTCGACCTCAATCTGCCAGATATCGACGGCATAAGGGTCTGCTCGTGCATCCGCAAGGTCTCGGACGCGCCCATCATCATGCTCACGGCTCGCGACTCCCTGACGGACAAGGTCAGGGGGTTCGAATGCGGGGCGGACGACTACATCGTGAAGCCTTTCGAGTATCTCGAGATCGTGGCCCGTATCCGTGCGTGTCTGAGAAGGACAGGTGCCTCCGGGCCGAAGAGGGATAGTCTCCTTTTGGGGGATCTCGCAATTGATCTTTTGAAAAAGGAGGTCAGGCTCGGGAATAGATTGGTCAAGCTTACGAAAAAGGAGTTTGAACTCCTGGAACTCCTCATTTCTCATGATGGGGAGGTTCTCACGCGGGATTACATCACTGCCCAGCTCTGGCCGAACGAAGAGGTCTATGCCTGGAGCAGGGCCCTCGACGTGCACGTGAGACGTCTCCGCCAGAAGATGGAGCCCGACCCTACCTCTCCACGGTTCATCCTTACCCACACGGGCGTGGGTTACCGTTTCGACTCCTCGGGGGCAGGAGAACTTCCAGGAGCGTGATCCACGGGAAGCTCCGGCAAGTTGTTCGCCTGGGTGTGCCATTCAAGGGAGAGGGCGTTCGTTGCGCAGGCGTCCACGCAGGCCCCGCAGTTCCAGCAATGGACCGACTTCCCTTCGTCGAGGCTGGGCTTGAGGCCGAGTGGGCATGCCCTGTCGCAGAGGCCGCAGGAGACGCACGCATTTGGATTCCGTCGTACTTTGAGTTTTCTCTTCGATCCGATAAGGGCGAGAAGGGCGCCCAAAGGGCATAGATACCGGCAGTAGAATCGCCTGGTGATGAGATTCATGCCAAGGACGAGAAGGACCACAACCCCTTCCACGGCGAGTGTATGGAAAAAGACCGCGTTCATGATCTCACGCCCCACGAGTCCGGCTGGCGAGAGGAAGACAAAAAAGGGCGCTCCGAGGATCATGGCGAGGAGGAATTCGCCCACGAGTGAGTACCAAAATATGGAACGAGGGAGGATGAACCGGTCGCGGATGCGTTTTTTCCCCGTAACCACGGTGACGAGACGGTCGGAAAGATCCGAGAGGAAATGGATCGGACAGATCCATCCGCAAAAGACCCTGCCGAGGAGAAGGGCGAGGAGGATCGGGATCAGCATCCCCACAAGGAGGGGAGGGTAGAGATGCCTGGCGACGAGGATACTTTCCATACCCTCGAGGGGGGAGACGATCCACAGTTTCCCGATGCCCAGGGACTGGTACCAGCCCTGGATGAACGTGAAGTGGAAGTGGAGGATGAGAAAGGGATTGACAAGGATGAGAAGAAAGGCGCACGCCTGGATGAAAAGCCTCCATCTCGTGATGGTGGATGTCTTTTTTCTCTCTTTTGTCGGAATCATCGCCGTAACCCGCTATAAAGGGGCTCGATGTTCACGGCCTTTCTGCCGTCTTCCGTGGAGATGGGGCAGCCGTGGGTGCAGAGTCCGCATCCGGTGCAATATTTTTCGTCTATCACCGGGCGGAGTTCATCCAGCCGTATGGCCTTTTCCTTGAACGGGCAGACATTGTAGCAGGTCCGGCACAGGGCCTCTTCCCTCCAGGTGATGCACCGGTGCCGGTCCACGACGGCAAGCCCCATGCGTGTGTCCTCCTGGCGGATCCTTCTCAGGGTCCCGGTGGGACAGACCTCCACGCATTTCATGCAGAGATAGCATGGAACGTCTTCCGCACGGATCAGCGGGGTTCCGGCATGAATCCCGACTCTGGCGTCAAGCTGTATGATGGAGCGGTACGGACAGACCTCGATACAGCGTCCACAGCGGATACACTTTCCAGTAAATATCTCTTCGGAGACCGCCCCGGGCGGGCGAAGCCTATTGGTCGCGACAGGACTCTGAAAGATTCCGCCTGCACAGGCCTTGCGCGCGGGAAGGAGGAACAGCCCGGCGAGGATTTTAAGGAAGGATCGCCGGGCGTTTCGGATTCGATTCATCTTCGAAATTGAGATAGGTCATGCCCACTGTGAGCACGCCATCCACCCGGGAGATCGCCTCGACAACCGTCTCGAGCAGATTGGATGTTTCGGCTTCAACCACCACGACCAGATCACCCTTCCCGTTCGATCCGTGGACCTCGACTCCGGGCAGTTCCAGGATCTTCGGCATAACCCGATCCTCCCACCCCTTGCCGCATGAGACAACGAGGCCGCCTATGGGCATGTGTCTCCTCCCTTGTCAGAAAGAAAAGGCCTCTGGCCCCAATTTCCATCATCCTGTGTCATAGGCTTACGATATAGGGCTTCAGTGGGACCGATCCGGAGACGCGCCGGATCCTCGCAGCGCTGATCTTGAACTCCGGCTCCTTTGAGATGGGGTCGAACGCGTCCTTGCAGACCTTGTTGATCATGCGGTCCTCGTCCATGTCGTGCCAGTAAACAAAGACCATGCCCTCGATCGGCCCCTCGTAGACCTTGGCAGGAAGGACGTTTTTCCCGCGGTGGGACTCCACCTCCACCATGTCTCCGGGTTTGATGCCGAGCCGGGCCGCGTCCTTCGGGTTGACCTCGATGAAGGCGTATGGGTTCGCCCGCATGAGTTCCGGGATCCTTCCGGTCATGCTCGATGTGTGCCAGTGGTCGATGATGCGACCCGTCGAGAGGACGAAGGGATATTCGGCATCCGGCTCTTCGGCAGCGCCAGCATGAGGCCTCAGCCATACATAGAGCTTTCTGTCAGCATGGGCAGGGCCGTAGAACTGGAAAGGCTTGTCGTCCTTGGCCTCGGAATCCGCCATGGGGTCGATCCCCCGGACGAATTTTATCTCAGTGCCTCCCTTTCGGGCGAAATCTTCAGTAGGGGCCGGCCACTGGACGCCGTCGGCCATCCCTTTCATGACCTCGTAGGTGGCACCTCTCAGGTCGTTGTCCCTGCCCTTTGTGAGCTTCTGGGTGTATTCGTCCCATACGGCCTTGGGCAGGGCCCACCCTTCTTCCAGTCCCTTGAAGGGTTCAATGCATTTCTCGATAACCGGGTCCTTCAACTCCCTTGCAAGCCTCAATGTCCACTCCCGAGCAATCCAGACCTCGGGTTTGGCCTCGCCCGGCGGGTCCACTGCCTTCGGGGTGAGCTGGGAACGGCGTTCGGTGCATCCATAGACTCCGGTCTTCTCGAAGTGGAAGGCCGTAGGAAGGACGAGATTTGCAAGCTCAGTTGTCTTGGTCGGAAAGACGTCCGTACAGACGAGAAAGACGTCGTCCCTGCGCATGCCCTTTCGGTAGAAATCGACGTTGGGAAGGCTCTGGGCCGGGCTTGTGCAGTTTATCCAGATGGCCTTGATCTTTCCCTCGTTCACGGCGGAGAAAAGGGCCATGGTGTGGAGCCCAGGTTTGGGCGGGATCCTTCCAGCCGGGACCCCCCAGAGCTCCTCTACCTGGTTTCTGGCCTTGTCGTTTTCGACTGGGCGATGCCCCGGGAGGATATGGCAGAGCCCTCCTCCCTCGCGCACCCCGCCACATGCGTTCGGCTGGCCCGTGAGGGAAAGGCTGTCCGCGCCGGGTCGGCAGATCTGGCCAGTCAGGAGATGGAGGTTGTTTACGAGATTGTTCGCCCAGACCCCCCGGATCCTCTGGTTGAGCCCCATGCACCACATGCTGACGGTCCCCTTCGATTGGGCAAAGGTCCTGGAGACCTGTCGGATGATGTCCGGGGTGATGTTCCCTCCGCAGATGGCAGCGGCCTTTTCAGGCGTGTATTCCGAGATGAACTCCTTATAGGCCTCAAAGTCGACTGTCTTTGCCTCCTTTTCTTCCTGCTTCTTGAAGACGCAGTAATCCGAGACGAACTTTTCGTCGAAGAGCTTTTCCTCGATGATGACGTTCGCCATAGCGTTCATGAGGGCGAGATCCGTTCCCGGCTTGAACTGCAGGTGGATGTCCGCGATGCGGGAGGTGGGGGAGACACGGGGGTCCACGTTGATGACCGTCACATCCTTGGGGTGGTCGAGCTTTCTCCTCATGACCCTGCGGAAGATGACTGGGTGGGCCTCGGCCATGTTGCTTCCGATGATGAAGAAGCAGTTCGTCTTTTCGATGTTCGAATAGGACCCGATGGGTTCATCGGCGCCAAAGGACGTGACATAACCTCCGACGGCGCTCGCCATGCAGAGCCGGGGATTCCCCTCCACGTTGTTTGTTTGAAGGCCGGCGCGAAAGATCTTCTGGAAGAGATAGGTCTCCTCTGTCTGGGCCTGTCCGGAGCCGTAGTAAGCGACCGAGTCGTTTCCATGTTCCTTGACGGCCTTGGCGAACTCCCGTGCTGCGATGTCAAGGGCCTGATCCCAGGAGATCTCCTTGAACGGCTGGTCCTTCTTTGTCCTGTAGAGCGGTTTCGTGAGCCGATCGGGATGCCCGATGAGCTTGTAGAAGAGCATGCCCTTCATGCAGACATAGCCGAGGTTCGTCCTGGAGTCGGCTACCCCCCGGAGCGCCACGGCCTTTCCGTTTTTGACCCCGAGATCCAGCCTGCAGCCCACTCCGCAGAGCCTGCACGTGCCACGGACCCATTTTTCCGTTTCTTCGCCTCGTGCCCGTTCCGTTTCACCGAGCGGCAGGTTCAGCCCCACGTATGATGCCGCGGTGAGGGCCGCGGATTTCTTTATGAATTCCCTTCTTGTAAGAGACATGGTTCGCACCTCCTTATTCCTTAGCGACGAAACCGTGGGCCGGGTGGCATTCCCAGCACATCTTTCCCTCTGAGTGCCCGAAGGCCTCCTGATGGCAGACGGCGCAGGCCGAGACATCAGGGACTTTTTTGAGGTCCTCGTAAGTGCCGTGGCACTGGTAGCACTTGACGTTTGCGATCCCGTGGGTGGACTCGAACCACTCCGTGTAGATCTTGGGGGTTGCGGTTTTGTGGCACTCGAAGCAGGGCATGAGTTTTTCCTGCTCTGTGACCGCTGGGTGGACGGCCTTTTCACCGGCAAAGGACATGTGCACTGAAATGGCAAGGGACGCGCCGATCATGGCGGCTTCGAAATGGAATCCTCTTTTCACGGTCCTCCTCCTCGGCACAAAAGGCCCGCCAGGAGACGGGCCTTCCTGTCTCAGGTGTGGGTGTTGGGCGCCTTTACTTTGCAGGGGCTTCCGGTTGTGCGGCCTTTCCGAAGATTTCTTCGGGCTTGGTTTTGGAACCGGTTGCACCCGGGAAGTCCTTCATGATAAATGCCTTCTGACCCGTTTCCATGAGATGATTGGCCTCGTCCATGAAGTTGAGGAGACGGTGCTTGCACTCGTAGAAACCGTGCCACCAGGAATAGTCAGGGGCCATCATCATGGCTCCCATCCGCGCGCGCCGTCCCTCGTGATGCCAGAGTTCATAGAACTCCCACTCGAGGTCTTCATCGAAATAGCGGGTCTTGTCGAGGAGTCCCTTTTCATAAAGGGTATCCATCATCTTTTTGGCTGGTTTGTAATAGACCTCGTTGTATTCCTCCACCGCCTTGTCGAAGGCAATGAAGTGATCATCCGTCCATGCCTTGCTGTGGCACTGGAGGCATATCTCCTTCATCTTGCCGCGTTCTGTCTCCCAGTTGGTCTTGGCGGGGAAGGGCTTGAACTCCGACGGCCTTATGGTGAGTGGGGCCTGGGTCTCCCAGGAGAGACGCTCCGTGACGTCGTGGGTGGTGAGGACCTTGCCGGCACCTGACATATGACAGGAGGCGCAGGTGGGTGCCCGGTAGTCCACGCCCGGAGTCCAGGTTCCGGGGGCTGCGTCCCAATTGTAGGTATGTCCATTGCTTTCATAGATGGCGCCGTGTTTGGATTCCGCGTAGATCTCTTTCTGGGGGTGATCCGGCCCGAGGTGGCACTGCCCGCAGACTTCTGGCCTTCTCGCCTCCGCGGTGGAGAACCGGTGGCGGGTGTGGCAGCTCGAACAGCTTCCGAGGCTTCCGTCCATGTTCACCCGTCCGACACCCACATTCGGCCAGGTTTCGGGATCGAGGGCGCCGTCCTTTACCTTGAGAACCGTCCCATGGCAGTGGTAGCATCCGGTCTTTCGCTCGTTGTCCGAGTTCATTCCGTCGTTGAGCCACTTGTCGATCTTCCAGATGATTTCCAGGGTGTGTGCGTGTTTGCTCCGGCTGTACTGGGTGACCTCGTCCGGATGACAGCGGGAGCAATCCTTTGGTGTGACGACCGCAGTGACAGGGGTCTTGTATTCCCTTTTGGCAAAGGGCATGTCCCCCTTTTCGTAGTACTGATAGTGGGCCTTGCTCACATCGGGGTCGTGTTCCTCGGCCATGTGGCAGTCGAGACAGCTGATGTTCGAGGATGCATGGCGACTCGCAGCCCAATCAGCAAAGATCCCGGGCGTCTTGACCTTGTGGCATTCGATACAGGCGAGGGCCTGGTCCGACATCCCCCTCTCTATTCGAAACTCCTTGGCCTTTGGGACGTTCGGAGTCTGCTGGGCAGGGGGCTGTGCATGGGTGATTCCCCATGAGAAGGGAACGACGAGAAGAGGCAGCAAGATCCTTCCTTTTTCCATTCCCACGATCCTCCTTTCAGGATATGTTTTTTGGCTTGAATGACGCTATAGGCCTGTAGCCTGATACGGTTCCTTGTCCTTGTACCGGTACTGGCTCCTGTCCACATGGACGAGCATGCGGTGGCAGTCCACACACCTTTTTTCATAGCCGGGCATGGGATAGAGGGTTGCACGGTGTGCAAGCATGGCCCCCCGGCTCTGGGGAAGATAGAGGATGTTACGGTGGCACTTGAGGCACTGGTCGTTCTTCATGGTGGCGTACACGCGTTCCCGGTTCTCCGCCCTGTCGTATCCCTCGGTTCCCCCGAGCGTGAAATGCTTGACAACGTCCTTTATGCCGTGAAAGCCCTTTGCGTAGAAGAAATCGAAGGTGTCTTGGGGAGCAGGAAGGTGGCAGTCCATGCAATCGGCCACGACCCCTTGGGGGTTGTTGACGTGGGTGGACGTCTTCCATGCCTCGTATGCGGGCCGGATTTCATGGCAGGATGCGCAGAATTGGGGGGTAGAGGTCCTGACCATGGTGTAGTACGCCATACTCAGGAGTGGGAAGGCGATGACGATCCCCAGGATGGTGAATGCGAGAGGGACGAGGATTTTTTTCATGACAGGACCCTCCGTATCAGCAGATTCTGGCTGCAATTCCATTGATTATGCCGCTGAAAAAAACCGATCCGCGGTGTTACGCTTCGTCCTTTGCCCATGCGGCTTACGCTAAGTGCGTCTCATTTCTGAGGATTTGTGCGCCTTCCTGCCTGCCGCCTGCCTGTCGGCAGACAGGGCATTTTGGGCATTTTGAGCGACATAATATCTCTTTCAGTACAACCATTGATAAAACGTTATCACAGGGGAAGGTAACTGTGTAGTTAAAGATGTTAAGAAATTCTTAACTTGGCCAAGATAAATGGATTTTCAACCCATTCCTGTGTCAAGCGCCGATCGCGACCGATGCGTTTTCCTTCATTCACCGCACCTACGCGCTCGACAGAACCGTAATGGTCTTGAGGGTCACTTTGATTTTCCTTTGCCCATCTCTTTTGCTATAAATGGATCATGAACTCCAGGTCCGCCGCCATCCTTTTTCTCTCACATGATTCTCCTGAATGGGCGGCCCTTGCGGCCGTCGCGGCTCGCAGGTACGTGGAGTCACCAGGCCGGGTGGTCGCGGCATGTCGAAACGGTCAGGCCGTGGACAAGGTGTTTGCATCCGTGGCCAGGGAGGACGGTCTTTTTCTGCCCGGGACCGTTGAATCCTTCTCGGAATCGGACGCGTTCGGCTTCGATCTCGTAATCTGCCTCCATGGGGGGGGAAATCTGGTCGTCCCCCCCTTTCCAGGCGTCCCGGCCACGATCTCCTGGGATCTGTCCGATTTGGCCCGCCTGGAGGAGATGGATGTCCTCTCGGTCCTCCGTGCCCGCCAGTCGAGGATCATACAGATGGTCGATGACCTTTTCGAGCAGGGCTATCTGGAGTGCATCCTCCAGTCCCGGGCTAATGCCGGGCTCATCCTGGAGAATCTCTATGACGGGGTCATCGCCCACGACCTCTCGCGCAGGATCTTCTATTTCAACCGTGCGGCCGAGGAGATCGCAGGGATCAGAAGGGACGAGGTCATTGGGCGGGACTGTCATGAGGTCTTCGCGGAACGGCTCTGCGGGGAGTATTGCTCATTTTGTGCAGGATGTGCCCATTTCCCCAACGCGCCCATACGCTATCCCGTCTCCTTCCGCTCGAAAACTGGGGAAAGCCGGCGGGTGGAGATAACGGTCGTCCCCTTGAAAGATCCGATGGGAAGGCCTTTTGGGGTCGTAGCCACCCTTAAGGACGTGACACGGGAGTCCGAACTCATCCGCAGGGTGGGAGATGTGGATGAGTTTCACGGGATCGTCGGGCATGAGCCTTCCATCAGGCATGTGATACGTATCATCAAAGACGTGGCAGATACGGACCTTCCCATCCTTATTCAGGGAGAGTCCGGGACGGGCAAGGAGCTGGTCGCAGCCGCCATCCACGACCTCTCCCGAAGGAACAAACGCCTCCTTGTCCCGGTCAATTGCGGGGCTTTGCCTGATACCCTTCTGGAGAGCGAGCTCTTCGGACATGAAAAGGGGGCGTTTACCGGGGCTATCCGACACAAGAAGGGCAGATTCGAACTGGCAGACGGCGGGACCCTCTTCCTCGACGAGATCGGCGATATCAGCCCGGCAATGCAGGTAAAGCTCCTGAGGGTTCTTGAGGACGGTGTGGTGGAGCGTCTCGGATCGGAAATGGGTATGAAGGTCGACGTTCGCGTCGTGGCTGCGACCCACAAGGACCTGCGCGCGGAGGTGGCGGCAGGCCGATTCCGTGACGACCTCTATTATCGCCTTTCCGTTGTCCCCATCTATCTTCCTCCGCTTCGGCAGAGGAGGGAGGACATTCCTCTCATCGCCCAGTATCTCCTTCAAAAGGCCTTAGCTGAAAGCGGAATGGAAGAGATCGTTATCTCCAAGGAGGCCATGGACGTCCTTGCCGCGTACGACTGGCCTGGGAACGTGAGAGAGCTGAGAAACGCCATCCGGTACGCCATCGTCCGGTGCAAGGGAACCCTGGTGGAGCCCCATCATCTACCTGCCGGCATCCAGAAGGAACGGCCCATGAGGGCCATTCCCCTCCATTCGGGGAATCGGCGGCTCAAGCTCACCATTTCCGCTGTCAGGCAGGCCCTGGACGCCACCGGAGGCAATCGCGTAAAGGCCGCTCGATTGCTCGGTGTGGGAAGGGCCACCCTTTACAGATTCCTCTCAAGGAACTCTTCTCCCTGATATATTCAGCGATGATCGCCGTCGGCAGATCCACCCCCATGTAAGTTGACTATTTCCATACGGAACAACCCCCCGTCCGTCGGATCACGGATTCATGACGGGAGTTATTTGGCTCTTCGTCATTTCGTGTGGAATTTGATCGGTTTCCAGTGCGCAGTTGCATACCGCCTCGTCATTCCGGCGGAGGCCGGAATCCAGTATAAAACGTGAATTATGAAGCCGTGCGTCTATCTTCCGGCCGGCCGCAGAAATGAAACCCTGTATGTGGGTGTCACATCCGATCTCGTAAAGCGCATATGGGAACACAAGAACAATGTGGTGCCAGGCTTTA